>WGMQ01000045.1 GCA_016125005.1 bacterium
ATCATTCGCGTGGGCGACCGCTCATGCACCTTCGACGGACGCTTTGTGGATCTGCTCTGGGGCCTGACGAAGCGGAACCCCAAGTGTCGGGCGCGCCGTGCCCTGATGGACCGGGGTACGTGCGAGGCCACACCTGCCGCCCGCGCCGGTTTTCGTGCGGCGGGGATCTGTGCTCCGGTCGGGCACTATCATAACATGAACCAAAATACCGGCCAGATAGTCGCCGAGCAGGTGGCGCTCGGCGATTTGGAATCGCTGGTGGAGCTTGCCGCGGGCCTGGCAGTCGCCTCATCGCGGGGCGAGGTACCGGAGCAGGTGGTTGCTCATGATTACGAGCTGTATTTGCAGAAGGGATACGAGCGACTTTCGGAATTGCCGCTCACCGTACCGGCGGGGGGATAGCCACCTTTTCCTCCCCCATCAGTGGAACCGATCGTCGAAACCGCACCGCCCAGCGCGGCGCCATCATGACCTTCCCCCTCACTCAAGACCAAGGAGAAGCAGAAAATGAAGAAGCTTGCAGCGATTCTCTCAGCCAGCGCCATGTTCGCCACCGCGGGTGTGAATGCCCAGTGGGTCATCAACGAAATCGAGACGGAAACGGCTGGCACGAACATCCAGTTCGTGGAGCTCTACAACCCGACACCGAACGCCTCGGTCGCGGGTCTGACGCTGATCAACATTCGCTCTTCCCAGGCTCGCGCGATTTCCGCCATCGACCTGACGGGCAGCGCGACCGGCAACTATTACCTCATCGGCAACCCGCTCTACGCGAGCAGCGCGGCGGGCCTGAGCCAGCCCGCGCCGGATGCGACGCTCTCCGCCGACTTCCGCGGCCAGTACCACCAGACGATCCTGGTGAACACCGCTGACCTCCCCGGTGGTTTCGTCGCTGGCGGCGCAGGCACCGTCTTCGCCGGAACGGAGTTCTCGAGCGGCGCGCTGTTGCTCGACTCTGTCCAGTTCACTGACGGTACCGACCCGGTGATCTGGGGGCCACAGACCGAGGTGGTCATCGACAACGGTGGCACCGCGCCTGTCGGTTCCAACTTCGCCGGAACGGATTCGCTCAATCCCGACTCCCCCTTTGCTGCCGGTCGTCTCCCCGATGGCAGCACCACCTGGCAGTACTACCCCCTCAACACGGTGGCGGGCAGCATCTCGGTGTATTCGACCCCGGGTGTCGCCAACGCGGCCTCCGTGTCCGACTGGTCGATGTACTGATTGGACGCCTGACAGAAGGAAATCCTGCGGCCACCCTTACCGGTGGCCGCAGCCATTTGGGGGAGACATCACCATGTTGAAGCAGCCGTGCCGTCACTTGATCGGGGCCCTATTGGTCTGTCTGTTTCCAGTCGTGGCGGCGAACGCGCAGCCTCAGCCGGGACACGGTGACTTGATCATCATCGGGGGGAACTTCTCGCTGGATGCGGACCCGATCTGGGACCGAATGTACAGCACGCGATTGGGAGGAAGACCGGTCGGCATCTGCGGGACGGCAAGCAGCAGCGCCCAGTCCACCGCTCAAGGGTTAGTCGACGATTTTGTGGGGAAGTACGGTGCCGGCGCGGCGATTATTCTGAACGTGACGACAACGAACAATCAGGCGGATACGCAGGCGATGGCGGATTTGGCCCGCTCATGCGGCGGGTTCTACTTCGCGGGCGGTGACCAGCGCCGCATCACACAGGCGCTCTACCGAACAAACGGCGAGCCAACGCTGACGCTGGAGGCTGTGCTTGAGGTCTATCGCGCGGGTGGGTGCGTGTCGGGCTCGAGCGCCGGTGCGGCGGTCATGGCGGATCCGATGTTGACGGGCGGCACCAGCGCCAGCGCCTTGCAGTATGGATATACATTCAGCGGAAGCAACGGCGTGACGCTGGGGCGGGGTATCGGCTTTTTTCCCGGTGCACAGTTCGACCAGCATCATCTCGTGCGCGGGCGTCTGGGTCGGTTGATCGTAGCCACGGAGGGCTCGGGATTTGACCGCGGCTACGGTGTGGACGAGAACACGGCCCTGGCGATCGACAATGACACGGGATGGGCCGATGTGATCGGAGCCATGGGCGTTTTCGTGGTGGATGTTTCACAGCAAGAGAAGGGGGCGGGCGGCTCGCGCTGGGGAATCCGGCTTCATTACCTGGACACGGGCGATCGTATCCACATGACGACAGGCGAAATCGTGCCGACGCCAAACAAGTCCACCATCACCACCCGCCTGTTGCCTGCTGGCGGTGTGACGGCTGCCAACGTCTGGAGCGACACGGAGGCGTGGCGCCTGGTGACCGAGTTGGTGGATCGTGATGGTGCGACCCTGGCGCGCGGTACCGATCCGATCTACGATGTGCTGTTCCGGGCGACGGAGCAGACGCGCGCGCTTCGCGGCCCGCGCCATAGCTACGACAATACGCGCTACGCCTACACCATCACGGATATCGAGATCGGGGTGTTCCCTCGCGGGGGAAATTTCACCACTCCCCCACTCGGTCCGCCGACTCCCACGGGCGCCGTCGGCGACATGATGCTTTTCTATTGAAAAGGAACCACGGCGCCTACCAGTCCCAAATGGCGACCTGAAAGCGGCCCGTCGAATCGGCAGCGCCACGATTCATGCCGACGGAGTTGTACGGCAGGGACAGATTGCCGTGCCGGTCGACCGCGATCAGCCCACCGCTTTCGGCAGGGAGACGAGTGATCACGGCTTCGGTGGCAACATCCAGCGACAGCCCCTTGTATTCCATCCCGGCGGACACACGGAAGGCGACGGTGTTTCGGATGAAGTCTTCGCCATTGCCAGTGCAGGAGACGGCGCAGGTTGCGTTGTTGGCATAAGTGCCGACGCCGGCGAGCGGCGAATCGCCGACTCGACCGGGCAACTTGTTGGTGAGACCGCCGGTCGAGGTCGCCGCGGCGATGTTGCCGTCGCAATCGACGGCGACCGCTCCGACGGTACCCCGCTCGACAACGCCCGCCTCAACGCCCGCGCGATGACGCCCAAGTTGATGCTGCTGAAGACGCTGCCAGCGTTGGTGTCGGTCTTCGGTGAAAAAGTAGGAGTTCTCCACGGTTTCAAGGCCCGCCTGACGTGCGTACTCATCTCCACCCGGTCCTGCGATGAGCACATGTTCGCCGTCCTCCATGATTCGGCGGGCGAGGCTGATGGGATTGCGCACATGCCTCACCGCGGCAATGGCACCGGTCGCCAGCGTGCGACCGTCCATGATGCAGGAATCCAACTCATACTCTCCGTTGCGATTCACGGCGGCGCCGTGCCCCGCATTGAAGAGAGGATCGTCCTCCATGGCCCGCACCACCTGCTCGACCGCATCAAGGCTGGTTCCCCCGGAGGCGAGAATATCCCGGCCGATGGCGAGAGCCTTCTCCAGAGCCTCCAGATACGCTCGCCGACGTTCCGGCGAGGCGTCGCGGGCAATGGTTCCTGCCCCTCCATGGATGGCAATAGCCCAGCGATGTGAGGTAGAACTTTTCATAGCGAAGTGCATCTGATCCTTTGGGTGGTCGGAGCGTTGGCCGTGTGGACATGACGAGGCAGGCCACCGATGGTGGGGGCCTGCCGGGGAGGGCTCGAATCAGGGCGCGGCGTTTGCCCGCGGGAGGATGTCCATGCGCAGGTTCACCACCGAGATGGTGTCGGGATCATTGTCCGGACCGATGTATAGACGAGTGCCGTCGTCCTCGGAGAGAACGATCTCGAAGTTCGGATCGAGAGCCTTTGCGGTGGTTTGCGTGCTGAGGGCGAGCTGCTCGGCGAGATCCGAGATCACGTAGTCATCCCACGCATCCTTGGCGACGGGGATGGCCTCGGTCTTGGCCGGGTCGGCGGAGAGAGGCTTTTTCCCCTCGGCAGGGGTGACCTCGCCACTTGGGCCATCCACCCAGTCGCCGCCACCGAGAATGCTGATTCGGACGTTGCGATAGCCTTTCCCTTCCTTGCTCGCCTGCTTCATGTCCACCAGGACGAGGGCACGATCATTGCCCCAGGTGACGACCTTGTTGGTGGAAAGATCGGCGAGCACCGCGCTGTCCTCGTCGATGCCCCAACCGAGGCGCGTGCCGGTGTGGCTCAGTGCGACCACGAGGCGCCCCAAGCGCCCACGGGCCAGAAAGTGCTGGTCGGTGATGCCGTAGGGGAAAAAGCCCATGCCGCGCGTCACAATGACGCCGCGTGCGTCGTCATCCCCCGGGGGCGCGACTCCATTCTCGAGGGCCGAGCGGCTGGTGCCGCCACCGATGATGGGATCGCTCATCATCGCGGCGCCTGCGGAGGTTCCCGCGATCAACCCACCCCGGTCGAGCACATCCCACAGCGCCTTGTAGCCAACGGTGTCACCGGTCTCGGGACGGAAGGCCGCGAGGATGCGAGCCTGATCACCGCCTGTGAAGAAGATGGCGTGGAAGGAGCGGATCTGCTCGGCGATGGCGGGGTCGGCAGCGGCCTCCTTGTTGGCCTCCGTTACCATGATCACCTCGGGCTTTGCTTCAAAGCCAAGAAAGCGGCGGCGGGAGGACGCGCCGGGCGGTTGTTCGGCCGTGGCGGTCGGAAGGATACCAACCTCACCGTCCTTCGACGCGGCGATGATACGGCTATAGATGGCCTCATTGTCCTCGGAGAGGGCACCTCCGATTGGCATCACGTATCCGTGGCGGTGAGTCCCGACCGACAATTCGGGATCAACAGTCGTGGTAGCTTGGCATGCGGCCATGAGCAATGTGGCAAGGAGGGCTGTGCCTGCCTTGGCAATCGGAGCGTATGACAATCTGGTTTTCATTGGGATCCCTTGAGGTGACGTGGTGCCGGGAACTGCTACTTGAGCGCCCAGAATGAACCGCTTGAGGTGGTTGTCAACCACTGACAAAACCAAATTTTTCTTGTATCGACAGGAGCGAATCCAGTCGTCAGCTTATTGCTTTGAGCCTGCAACCTGACGTAGTTTGAGAGGTCCCATATCGTGACCGAGAACACTGTCGAGCAGCAGCCAAAGACGACCCGCGATCCGTCTCTCGCCGAGGCATCGGTGCCGATCATCGCCGTGGTTTTGTGCCTTGGTATTGGTTATGGGATGCTCGGCCTCCGCATCGAGCTGCTGCTGATCACCGCGGCGATCGTGACGGGGCTGGTGGCGATGCGCCTTGGGCTGACCTGGGATGACATGCAGGCCGGGATCGTCGAGAGCATCTCGAGAGCCATGCCAGCAATCCTCATCGTCATCGTGGTGGGTGCGCTGATCGCCTCGTGGATCGTGGCAGGTACGATTCCGACCATCGTCCTCTACGGGTTGGACATGATCTCCCCGCGCATGTTCCTTCTGACGGCGTATCTTCTGTGCAGCCTTGTGTCGCTCGTGATCGGCACTTCCTGGGGAACGATCGGCACCGTTGGTGTGGCACTCATCGGAATCGCCCACGGGCTTGATGTTTCGTTGCCAGCCGCAGCGGGAGCCATCGTGGCCGGTGCCTACTTCGGCGACAAGCTATCGCCTTTCTCTGACACCACGAACCTGGCGCCGATCGCAGCCCGGGCGAACTTGTACGATCACATCAAGCACATGCTCTGGACAACGACACCTGCGTGGCTGATCGGCGCGGTTGTCTATACAATCGCTGATCGAAATGCAGCCAGCGACTTCGACCACACCGCGGTCGATGCGATGCGAAGCTCGCTGCACGAGATTTTCTGGATTCATCCGCTCCTGCTACTGCCTGCGGCGATCACCTTGGGGGCCTCGATCCTCAAGAAGCCGGTGATTCCCGGAATGCTGGTCTCGATCGTCGTGGCGCTTGGGCTGGCGATGATGGCCCAGAACCTGGACGATCGGGTGCTTGGTCCTCGTGGCACCTATGAACAGACCACCGCCAACTGGGTGCGGATTGCGAAGACGGTTGTCCTCGGGCCGATGGCGGATACGGGCAACAAGGCGGTCAACTCGCTGATCGGCCGCGGTGGGATGGTGTCGATGATGGACACGGCGCTGATCGCCTTCTGCGCCTTCGCCTTCGCGGGCATCGCCCAGCGTGCACGGATGCTTGATGTGCTGCTGGCGAGACTGAGTCGCTTTGCCAGGACAACGGGACAACTGATCGCCGCAACGGTGGGCGCCTGCCTGACGATGGCCATGGTGACGGGCAACTCCTACCTGAGCATCCTGGTTCCGGGCGAGCTCTTCCGCTCAGAATACCGGCGGCGCGGGTTGGCAGCCAAAAACCTCTCCAGGACCACCGAGGACTGCGGGACAGTCGTTGTGCCGATCCTGCCGTGGAGCATCGCCTCGGTGTTCATCAGCAACACCCTCGGTGTCTCCACGCTCCAATATGCACCGTGGGCGGTGATGTGCTACACGGGCGTGTTGTTTGCCCTGCTTTGTGCCTTCACGGGAATCGGAATCGCGCCGCTAAAGCGCGAAGATGAAACGCTGGTGGGGAGTTGATGAATGTTGCCAGTTTCAGCTTGTGAATTCCCCCTGCTGGCACCGAATTCAGCCATCTATACCACGGGGGCTGAACCATGAACCTGAAAAACCTGGAAGCTCTGATTGCTGTAAACCACCACGGAACCTTCAAGCAGGCCGCCGAGGCCCTCTATTTCGAATCGCCGGGCGAGGAATACGTCACGCCCGAATCCATTCAATACCGGCTTCGTCAATTGGAGGAGGAACTCGGCGTCTCGCTCTATCGCAAGAGGCAGGGAAGCCCGCGAGTGACGCTGACCCGCGAAGGCAAGCTCTTCCTGCTGGAGGCGCTCGAGGTCTACGAACGCATGATCGAGTGGCGCAGCATGTTCTTGGAAAAACCGTCCGGCAACCTCATCTTTGCCACGACGCAGACCGTGACGATCAACCGGCTCTTCGACACGATCATGGCGTACAACAAGGCGTTTCCCAACGTGAAGCTGCAGGTGATGAATACCAACGCCTCCCGCATGGAAACGCTGGTCTCTGCCGGCAAGGTCGATTTCGCCATCAGCACCCGGCCACCGTCGGAGTCCGAGTTGGACTACATCTTCTGGAAGCGCAGCAACATCGTGCTGGTGACCGCCCCGGGCCATCCGCTGACGATGATGGAAAAGCCCAAGCTGGCCGACATCGCGCAGTTCCCGCTCCTGTTGCTGGATCGCGAGTTGCGGAGTGACCGCGAGATCATCGACGACGCCTTCCGCCGCGAGGGCGTTACTCAACCGAATGTGGTCTTCCAGGCCTCGGATTCGGCCACGCTTCTGGCCTATGTGGAGGCCAACATGGGCGTCTCGCTGATCAGCGAGACGAACCTGCTTCGCACCCAGCGCAAAGTAGTGACCGTTCCGATGGGGACCCGCGTCGGGCAAAGCGAAGTGGGCCTATTGCTTCGGGAGGACCAATACCTCCCCTCCCGCGTTCGCGAGTTCCTGATCATGTTGGACCCGACCTTCAAGAAGCTGCTCAGGGAACGGGACGAACGACTGGCTCAGGAGCGTGAGGAACGCCGCCAACTCGGCAAGTCACGCAAGGCAAAGAATCAGGCTTAACCAACTTCATCCGCATGGACGAACAACCCCTATGACTACGACAGCCACCGAGTCGAAACCCGAGAAGGGCATCCGGATGCCGCCCACCTTGGCGATTCTTGCGGTCATCCTCTTCTTGGCGGCAATCCTGTCACAGGTTCTTCCCCCCGGATCTTTCAAGCGCGAGCAGAAGACTTTGCGCAAAGCCGGCGTCCTGATGAAGGAGTATGTGGTTCAGCCCGGCGATACTGTTGAATCCATCAAGGTCACCCAGGGCGATGATGCAACGGCGGATCGGGGGCTGATGGAGGCGGACGGAAAAACGCCACTGACCGCGGTCATCGCGGGCACGACGATCTCGATCCCTGTCCATCCCACCGGCACGCGCGAGGTCGTGGTTCCCGGCACTTTCGAGTATCAGGATCGACGCACCTACGAAAGCTCGGGAGACCGTGCCTTCTCCTTCCTCGGCGGGTTGCTGATGGCTCCCCTTCGCGGCTTTCAGGATAAGGCCGACGTCATCGCCTTCATCCTGCTCATCGGTGGAGCATTCGGCATCGTGCTGGGCACCGGATCGATCGACATCCTGCTGCGTTATGCGGTGGAGCGGTTGGCTCAGGTCGGCGCCACGTCGCTCATCATCCCGGTGCTCATGCTGCTCTTTAGCCTGGGAGGCGCGACGTTCGGCATGAGCGAGGAAGTCATCCCGTTCGTGATGATCACGATCCCTCTGGCGATTCGGCTCGGCTACGACACGATCACCGGCTTGTGCATGAGCTTTGTGGCGGCGGGACTCGGATTCGCAGGTGCCTTTTTCAATCCGTTCACGGTGCAGATCGCCCAGGCCATTTCCGACCTGCCGCTGGCGAGCGGCGCCCCCTATCGGGTGTTCGTGTGGATCTCCGTCACGTTGATCGGCATTGTCTATACGATGTGGTGGGCAGGGAAAGTGAAGCGGGACCCGACGGTGTCGCCGACCTACGAAAATGATCGCCAGTTGCTGAGCACCTACGAACATTCACATGAGGGGACACGCATCCGAGCGTCGGACATCGGCGTCCTGCTGACCCTCGCGGGCTCGATCGTGCTCATCATGTGGGGAGTGGTCTACAAGGGTTGGTACATCGAGGAACTGAGCGCAGTCCTGCTGGGGGCGGGAGTACTCAGCGCGATTGTCTCACGCATGGGCCTGACCCGGGCGGCGGAACTTTTCGCGCGTGGTGCGGCGGACCTGAGCGGGGCGGCACTCGTTGTTGCCTTTGCCGCGGGAATCCTCATCATCATGAAGGACGGTCAGGTGCTGGATTCCATCCTCTACTGGATCTCTGGAATGCTGGAGGGGACACACCCGATCGCCGGCTCGAGCCTGATGTTCATTTTTCAGTCATGCCTGAACTTCTTCGTGCCGTCCGGCAGCGGACAGGCGGCGATGACAATGCCGATCATGGCGCCGTTGTCTGACCTGATGGGAATCTCCCGCCAGACCGCCGTGCTCGCGTTTCAGTTCGGCGATGGTTTCGGGAACATGATCATCCCGACCTCGGCGGTGACAATGAGCGTCCTTGGCATCGCGCGAATCCCGTGGGTCACCTGGGCGAAATGGATCCTGCCGCTGGAGGCGATCCTCCTCGTGGCTGGCTGCGTCTTTCTGGCGATCGCGGTTCTGATTGGCTACCAGTAAGGCCAGCCCGCAGCTTCCAATCGACAAGAAGACGGCGCCGGGTGCTCAGACGCGGCGCCGTCTTTCGTTGATGCGCTGCGTCGATCAGCCGCGAAGGCTCTCCAACTTGCGGGCCAGAATGTTCAGGAACAGTCCCACGTCAGTCACGATGGGAGTGCTGTCCGTCGAGCCACGGTCCGCAAGCTTGGTCGCGACTGCGGGATTGATGTCGACGCTGATGATCTTCACCCCGGCGGGCGTCATGTTGCCGACCCCGATGCTGTGAAGCATGCTGGAAAGCATCACGATCATTTCGGCGCCTTCGAGCAGACGTGCGTACTCTTCCTGAGCGCGGACCAGATCCATCAAGGTGTCGGGAAGAGGGCCGTCATCGCGGATCGATCCTGCCAGACAATAGGGGATCTTTGACTTCACCAGCCGGTGAAAGAGACCACTCTTGATCACGCCCGTCTCAACCGCACGTGCGATGCTCCCGGCGCGGCGGATCATGTTGATGACGGTGATGTGATGGCGATGGCCTCCGCCGACCGGTACCCCACGCGCCAGATCCACGCCCAGAGACGTGCCGTAGACCGCGTGCTCCAGGTCGTGCACCGCGATGGCGTTACCCCCGAGGAGAGCACTCACGTAGCCCCCCCGAACCAGCCTCTCCAGATGAGGGCCGCCCCCTGTGTGGATGACTACCGGACCCGCGACCCAGACTATACGCCCGCCCTGCTGACGAATGCGATCCATCTCCCAGGCGATGTGATCCACCGCCGCTTCCACCCGGCGCTCACTACTAACGGCCGAGCCCATGAACTTGAACTCGTTCTGGTCCTCGCCGGCCTCGCGAGGAACGTGGATTCGGATCCCATCGCTGCCGACGATGATCCTGTCGCCACGGCGCACATCACGAATCAGGCGACACACGGGCCGCCCCTCCGCCAGAACCACGACGGCATCCATCCGCTGCTTCTCCACGCGACGCCAAGTCCCATCGATCAGCACTTCCGTGGCATAGATGGTGGTGCTGTAGAAGTTCTCCGGCGCCACGCCGTCCAGATCCGCGACCACCACCTGCGCGGAGGACAACCGTTCCTCCTGTGGATTGCCACCGAGCGCAAGCAACTGAAGGAACATTCCTTCCAGGGCTCTTTCGGACGGTGCGCTCACTTCCATCAGAATACGCGACTCGTCGTCCTTCCTCACGCCCGGTGCAAACTCCGCAACGCGATAGGTACCACCGGCGTTCGGAATGACGTCCATCACGCGGCTGAGAGTTCCATTGTCGAGGATATGGCCGCGGAACTCCACACGGCGCGAAAGGATCGGCGCAGCGGGAGCCTTTCGGGAAGCAGCCGTTGGGCGTGGCTCGTTCAGGCGCAGGGTCAGGCACTTCGCCGCGCCACCGGCCAGCAGGAACTGATCGAGGGGTGTACGGACGACCTCGAAGCCCCAGCTCTTGAGGACCGACTCCAGCTCGGGGGTTGCGTCGTTCAGCACGACCGCGGCGCCCGTGTCGACCGCATTGCAGGCAAAGCTGAGCGCATCACGCTCACTGACCGCATGGCGCTTGGCCGCGGGGACGCGACGCTCGATCTCCGCGCGTGATCGCTCGTCAAAGGCCTTCGGGTAGTAGATCAAGTAGCCGCCCGTCAGCGGGCAAAAGCAGGTATCCAGGTGGTAGAACCGCTCATCGACGAGACCGAGCGGCACGACCTCAACCTGGAGGACCTCGTTGATGACGTTCGCCGCCTCGAGCGCCGTGCGGAATCCATAGCCCATGAAGAGATACGGTGAGTCTCGAAGGAACAACGCGTCGCCTGCACCTTCGAAGTGGGTGCCGCTCGGCATCTCAGTCACCTTGAAGCCGTTCTTCTCGAACCAGTCGCGGAAGTGCGGTTCCTCGCGCTGGCGCTCGGGATGACGAAAGTGCGAGAGAATGACCTGATCGCCCATCACAAGCCCTGCGTTTGCGGTGAAGACGAGGTCCGGCACGCCCTTTCGCGGATCCACCAGCTTGACCTCGGCCAGATCGGAGAGCACGGCGTGGAGACCCCGCCACTGGCGCCGCGCCTTGGTGGCGACCTCACGATGGATATTGCCGTCCATCCAGGGATTGATCACGTACTCCACACCGTAGAAGTCGGGCGGGCACATCAGGATCTGGTGGCGCGTGGCGTTGGTGGGACCGGCGGTGCCGGGAAGGGACTTCGGCTTTCTGCTCATTGCGGAAACACTCCTTGTTTCGCTCGGGAAGGTGTTCAAGGGCACAGGGGCCGACGCGGAATACACGCGGCATCCATGAACAAACGATCGATGTGGAGTGAGGGCGTTAGAAGTCGGAGGGCCGGCCCCGACGGAATGTCCGGCCCCGCCGACCACGTAACGCCTGGCCGCACGGAATCCGGATTCCTGATCGGAGGAGGTCCTTTCTCATGACACGAAATCTCAGTCGCCCAGCACGCGCAGGACGGGGATTTTTCCGTCCTCTGCGACGGTGCCGCGGAAGACCGGCCACTGGTACAAGCCGTATAGAAGGGAGGGCTCAAGGAAGGAGCAAACTCGCATGCCGGCGTTGGATCCCCGCGCTGCGATCAAGACGGTGCCGCTTGGGAGGATTCCTGAGCCGATATCACCCAACTCCACAACCTGCCGTCCGTCGAAGCGATTGTAGAGGAGATCCTCGGAATCATCCACCGCTAGCAGGCGAGCCGACTGGAGGCGGGGCTCAGACCGCTCAACCGAAAGGACCTCGTAGGGGATTCCGTGTCGATCAAGCAAGTCTGTATAGATCTTCTGGTGCGGCGAAGAAGGAATCGCGTAGGCCAGCGGGCGCTCGACTGATCGCTTCACGGTCATCGTGTCCATGAAGTTCCAAGTCTCGACCTGGATCGTGCGACTCGTTTCGATCTCAACGGCGTCTACGAGGCGAGGGGTGTGTCCGCCGTTGGCCCAGAAGTAATTGACCGGGATGTAGTCCATCTCGAAGCCCTTGCGAGCAGCTTCGATCTCTGCGCGCGCCTCCTGCCGGTCATCATCCTTGCGGATCAGATACCAGATCAGCCGCTTGTAGCCCTCGACGCGAACCGCCAAATCGGCCTGCGGCTCCGAAACCGTGGTCAGCCGACCAGACTCGATGATGAAACTCAGGGTCCCGTAGATGCCGGTCCCGTTGCGCAGGTCGTCTGTGTCGAAGGTACTCCGACGTTGCTCCTCTTCCGGCGGCACCCCACCGACCAGGTATTCGTCGTAGGTGATGTCGCTCCCAACGAATGCGTCCCTCGCCTCGTCGATCCAGGAAGCGGCACGGTCCCGGATGGCGGGATGCACGAAGGGGCTGTTGACGGCACCCATGGTCACGATCGCGGGCTTGAGCCAGCCCTTGCGCTTCCAGGCTCCCGAGTCGCGCGCGTACTCGTGGCAGTCCACGACAACATGCGGCTGGACCTCGCGAACCGTCCTGTAGAGCGCCTGGGTTTCCGGCTGAAGCAGCACAAGGTGGTCCCGATTAAGGTCCGCATCATGTCCGTTCCGCCGCAGGTCCGCCTCCACGCCATCGGGGTTGATCATCGGCACCACGTATAGATCGACATCCTCCGGCAGCAGGGAAGGGTTCGCGGCGATGTCCCCGATCATGTGAAGCAGGGCGTCCTTGCCCGCATGCTCGTCGCCGTGCTGGACGCCCACGAACATCATCTTCCAGGCACTCTCTCCATTGCCACGATGCAGACGGACGAGCATTAGATCCCGCCCCTGTCCGGACTGTCCAATTACCCGCGAGGAGATGAACTCGTGCTCACGGTCAGCATCAGCGACGATTCGGCGGGCGGCCTCGTAACCGATAGGGCCTTTGGGCGATTCCGCTGGTGCGATGCTTCCCAAGGCGAGGCAGGCGAGGAGGATCGAGAATACGTGAAGGCGCATGGAAGGAACCGTGGCGAGGTGGGAGACTGCGATCAGAAGCAGAAGGCGATACGAGGCCCAGCGTTGCCACAGGGAGGCGGAAAAGGTGAAGCAATTTTGCTTGGATTCATCGAAAATGGACCGGAGCTGTGCCATCACAGGGGAACAAAATCATCCGCAGTCTGCCACATGATCGATGGGTGGTTCCCCTTCAGGGACCTGACTCGGCGGGGGTTCCCTCAGCCAGCATTGCGTGATAGCGATCAAACGCCTTCGCAAATCCGAAGGCTAGGGCAGCGGCTAGGATCGTATAGACGATCCCCTCCACCCAATCGCCGACGTAGAACTTCGACAGCGCGAGAATCGCCGCGCTGATCCAGGCCGCACCCAGAAGGCCCAGAACGAGCCCGCGCACCAACATGGGACGCTCGGCGGGAAGTGCGTCCGGTCCTTCGTCGCGGAGGATCGCCTCGCGCACCGGCCCCCAAGCGCCCATGGGACGGGCCCGCTTGTAGAAGGCCTTCAGCGTCTCCATGTCCTCCGGCTTGGTGCAAAGCGTCACCGTCACCCAGGTCACGAGCGAGATCACCAGCCCGATGGCGCCCTTCAGCAGGTCCAGCGCCTGCTTCGCCGTCTCGCCCTGCGCGGCGTAGTCCTTCCACCAGGTGAACTCGGGGAGCAGATAGCCGAGGCCGAAGTAGATGAACGGGCCGACCACCATCGCCGATACCCAGGCCGGGAAGTTGGTCCGCCACCACCACCACTGGCCCCAGGCGATGCTCGCCGTGGCCGCAAACAACCCGAGCAGCGTCACGGCAATTCCGATCAGCGACGTGGAGTTGTACACGACCGCGATGGAAGCGCCCATGATGGCCACCATCGAAAGTCGCCCATAGAGGATGCCGCGCTCGTCGGTGATGCCGGGACGGAACACCTTCAGGATGTCGTTGACGATGGTCTGCGCGCCGAAGTTCAGGTGGCTGGCGATGGTCGACATGACCGCCGCAGCCATTGCCGCCAGCGCAAGCCCCAGCAGTCCGCTCGGGAAGAACTCCTTCAGCATCATCCCATAGGCCGCCTCGCGCGCCGCCGGTTCCGCGTGGTAGAGTTCCGGGTGGATCGGCAACAGGCCGAGCACCGGAAGCGTGAGCGTCAGCAGCATGACGAACAGCACGATCGCCGACCAGATGTAGGACTTCATCGATTCGCGCGCATTCGCGCAGGAGAGCAGCCGCTGGCCGTCCGTCTGTACGTTGCCCCCCGCCCCCACCGTCGGGAGTAACAACCACGCCAACACCAGCATCGGTCCCATCACCGCGTGGCCGGGCACCGGGAGCGCGCTTAGGATTTCGCCGGACTCCGCGGGTAGGGCGCCGCGAATGGCCTCGGCCAGTCCGCTCGGTCCGCCGTAGCGCATCAGCACCACCACCGTCAGCGCCACGTTCGCCACGACGATGACGCCCGCCTGAAATAGGTCCACCAGCAACACGCCGCTATAACCGGACTTCCATACGTATAGCAGCAGCACAGGAATCAGGAAAGCCAGCGTGATCGAGACATCGTCATAGCCAAAGATGGGGCCGACAATCAGGTGGACGCCCAAAATGCCAGCGCCGATCCACGGGACCATGCCCAGCATGACGCCGTAGAGCGAGCTCCAAACGCGGACGAAACGGCCGCCCTTCCCGCCGAAGCGCAGAGCGAAGAACTCCGGCCCCGTGTTCACCCGCAGACTCCTCCACTTGTACGCGAAGAGCAGGGCGATGACCATCAGCGCAAACGCGAAGCGCGACAGGTAGAACCACGCAACCGGCAGCCCCACCACCACGGCCACGCCCGCATAGGCCGGTGCCACGTCGGCATTCATCGAGGTCACCCCCACCGACACACCCGCGAGCCAGCCGGGGATCTTTCGTCCCGCCAGGAAGTAGTCCGACTCGGTGCGGTCGCTGGTCTTCATCCAGCGTGCCGCCTTCACTCCGATCACGAACGAGACAACAAGATAGAGCACCACCACCGCCGCATCGATCCACTGTGCGAGACTCATGGAACCACAACCCTCCCGAAAAAAAGCGACCCAGCGGGACGCACGAGAATCAAAAACCCAAACTGGGTGACGCGAATCGGAAGGGCGAGGGAAGAGTTGCGGATAACCGCCCCTCCCGAATCGTTGACAGCGTGGGGCACCGCGTCCGACGCTCCAGCCAGAGAGGGTTGCTGCCCATGGACACGTTGACCGTCAAATGCCCCGATTGTAAGACCATCTTGATCGTCGACCGGAAGACCGGCGAAGTGCTGGAAGTCCGCAAACCGATCCTGGAGGACGGCACGGGCGACCGCTTTGAGGACGCCCGCCGCAAGGTGCTCGATTCGCAAGGACGCGCCGAAAAGCTCTTCCAAGAGGCCCGCGAGAAGGAAAAAGGGAAGATGGCCCGCCTGGAGGCCCTCTTCAACGAGAAGAAGGAAGAGCTGAAGGACCAGCCCATCACCCGCCCCGACCGTCCCAACGACTTCGACTGAGGCCCTTCATGCCCCCCGCCAAGACGCGCGCCACCAAGCCCAGCAACGAACCACCGGCCGAATGCCCCAAGTGCGGCGGCTATGGCTATATCATCGACGAAGCCACCATCACGGCCCGCCCCTGCGACTGCCCCGCCTACACGGAGATGACGCTGCGTCGACGCCAGACCGACGCCGGCGTCCCGGCGCGCTTTAGCGTGAAGACCTTCGAGGGTTTCGAGGTGCCGAAGGGCGAGAAGGATCTGGGCGCCATCGTGCAAATGGCACGCAGCTACGCCAGTGGCTTCAACCGTGGAGAAAAAAGCGGCATCCTCATGCGCGGCGTGCCTGGCTGCGGCAAGACCCACCTCGCGGTCTCGATCCTCCACGTCGTCGTGAAGCGTGGCTACTCGGCCCGTTATGAGAACTTCAGCGACCTGCTTTCGAAGATCCGTGACACGTTCAATCGAGACTCTGAGGTCTCGGAAGGCGACCTACTGGAGGACGTCGACAACGCGGACCTACTGGTCCTCGACGACCTCGGCGCTGAGATGACCTCCGACTGGGTGCGGGACCGCCTTTACCTGATCCTCAACCGTCGCTACGAAAACGCTCGTCCCGTCATCATCACCACGAATTGCAGCGAGCACGAACTCGCTGCCCGCGTCGGCGAACGCATAGCCAGCCGTCTATACGAGATGTGCGACCTCCCCATCCCCGAGTTCCCCGCCGTGGATTGGCGGAAGAAGAACCTGCGGTAGCCACCGAAAAGATAACGCTCCCGAAGGCATGGATTGCCTCCGGGAGCGCGAGATTCCTTGAACCGACCAGACCTTAGTACTGCGTCCAGTCCGGCACGTTGGAGGTCAGGGCGAAGCTCTGCGACGCGGGCGCAGTCACGGGGATGCTGGTGTTGCCGCCGGGGCTGTACATGCGCACGTGTTCGTTGACGCGATCACCGGCAATCACGTTGCCCACATAGTCGACCGCGAGCGGCGGTGAGTAGGTCACGCTGCTGGTGCCGTAGTAGGGGGCATTCAGTTCGATGGCTCGGTCGGTCGTCAGCAAGGTAACGGTCTTGGTAGCCTGGGTTGCGAGACCCAGGTCGTAGACGCCCAAGGTCGTGCTGACGAAGACATGGGGTCCACCGGGGGCTCCTGCTCCGGCGACCTTCACGAACATGGGGCGTTCCGGGAAGGTGACGACCCATGCGGCATTGGTATCCAGCAGCGAACCGGCTGTCGCAGCGGCAACCGTGGCTGCATCCCAACGGAATAGCTTCAGGCCCGCCTGGGTCACCCAATACAAGTTGCCATCGGCGTCGAACTCCACGTCCTTCGAATACGCGATACCCGAGATGGTTCCAACGATATCCGTTCCGGTGGATGCAGCCGTGATGGCCGTGCCCGTCATCGGGAAGCGGGTGATGTTCCCGCCGCGGCACAGGAACGCGAACTTGCTGGCGCTGATGTTTTGCACGGCGATGTCGCGCGGGTTCGTGATGGAAACGGCGCTATCCGCGTCCGCAAACGATGCCGGGTAGGGTGTCGTCAGGGAGGCCGACATCACTTCGCTGCCGGCAGGAATCTGCCCCGCACCATACAAGGTCGTGAGGTCGTCAGGATCGAGCGACAGTCCCCAGAGAGCATTGTTGCCGCCGCCAACGCCTGTGGCGTTCGTTGCATCGGCAAGACCCTTGATTAGGCGGTTTGCATAGCTGCCATCATATCCGCCTGCGAGAGACAGGTCCGGGTTCATGACGACCGCGACGGCGTTGCCCGCTGTCGCATTGTTGTAGGTGGAGGCCACAACCAGCTTTCCGAAAGCATCGGAGGAGGGGTTCTTCACCGAGAGCATCGTATTGGGAGAGAAGCCCGCGAAGATGGTGTTCACCTCGGCCGTCTGGCCGAGATTGCCGAGCGAGCGGTGTCCGCGGGTCAGGGTCCAGCCTGCCGCTGTATTCTTGGCCGCAGTCACGCGCACCTTGTAACCGGTACCAGAGGTGAGGAATGCACCAGCAGCGTTGTCGTTCCGCCCGTTCCAGACCACGGAGTTGAGGCCGACGGTGGCTGTCCCGGCGAAGGTCGCCACGACACTGTTGCCCGAATCGAGAACCTCGATGCTGACTGAGTCGGCGTCTTCGTTGAGCGTGTAGGAAATTGTGAGGCCTGCGGTTACCGCTACGCTGGTGCTGCTGACCTGAATGCCAGACGCGTAGGGGATTGCAAGAGCGGTTGATGTCAGGCTGGCGCCCAACAGGATGGATGAAACCAAAAGCCTCTTCAGCATGGAAAGACTCCTGATCCGTTTGGATTGAATTCCCGGCGGCGGACAGCACTAGCACCGAGGCCTGCAATTGCAAGTCCATTTTGATTGATTTAATTAACCAAGCCGCACCCGCATCGGCGTGATGGGCCCGAGCACCTCGCTCAACAACCCGGCTCCAAACCTGTTGCGCTTCTCCCCTGCCATTGGCGTTCCTTCTCCATCCGGGCCACACGGCCCGAGTCGAAGCACTGGGTGACGCATGTCGATCGAGCAATCGGGTACGCCGGATAGGATCCGAGCGACCAATTTGGTGAAGGAATACGGCTCAACCCGCGTGGTTGATGGCGTGGACATCGAGATCAAGGCCGGTGAGATCGTCGGGTTGCTTGGGCCCAACGGCGCGGGCAAGTCCACAACCTTCAAGATGCTGGTGGGATTCACGAAGCCGACCTCGGGCAAAGTGCAGTTCAATTCCGAGGACATGAGCCGCCTGCCGATTCACCTGCGCGCCCGCCTCGGCATTGCCTACCTGCCTCAGGAAACCAGTGTCTTCCGCAAGATGACCGTGCGCCAGAACCTGATGGCTGTGATGCAGGCCCTTGGCTACTCCAAGAAGGAAATCCGTCCGCGGATGAACGAGTTGCTAGAGGAGCTGGGCATCGGCGAGTTGAAGGATCGATTGGCGGAGAAGCTTTCCGGTGGCGAGAAGCGCCGTGTCGAGATCGCCCGGGCGCTCATGACGAAACCGAAGTTCCTGTTCCTCGACGAGCCGTTTACCGGCATCGATCCGGTCACCGTCGAAGACATCCAGGGGATCGTCAAGAACCTCTGCGCCAAGGGACTGGGCCTCCTCATCACCGACCACAACCTGCGTGAAACGCTGCATATCACGCGGAGGAGCTACATCCTCATCGACGGAAAGGTTGCTGCCTCGGGTTCGGTGAAGGAAATCCTCGACAGCAAGATCGTTCGCGAGCGCTTCTTCACCCAGTCAATCGTGGAGGACGTGTCGCGGCGCCGTGTGAGTAATTCCGCCGAGGATATCCCCCGGCTCGACGAATAGACACCGTCCCATCTCTGTTTGTGGAGGGGTTCCATGTACGCCCTTTGGGCCAACATCTTCGACAATCCGATCCTTGTCCGGGAACTCCGCCGCCGCATGCGCGGCAAGGCGCTGCTGTATAGCATCATCAGCTACCTGTTCCTGATGACTCTCGCCACGATCATCGTAATGCTGAGCTACTCCCCCAGTTCCTTCGAGCGTCCCAGCACCGAGACGCTCCAGCGCATGAAGCACACGGGCGAAGTCATGTTCAACGCCATCACCGCTATTCAGGTTCTGTTGGTGCTGATCATCGCACCGACCATCACCGCGGGACTGACCACGGGCGAGAAGGAACGACAGACCTTCGACTTCCTCCGCGTAACGACGATCTCGCGTTGGATGTACATTGTGGGCTGCTTCCTCTCCACCTGCTTTTACGTGGCGCTGGCGCTGCTCTGCGCGCTCCCACTCCAGGCAGTGACCTTCCTTTATGGCGGCGTCAGTCTCGGCGATGTGATGGGCACCTTCATCGTCCTGCTATGCAGCAGCGCCGTTTTGTCGGCCTTTGGACTGTTCATTTCCTCAGTGACCGAGAAGACACGCACAGCACAGGGCATGGTGATTTTTCTGGTGTTTGGAATCCTGTTCGGCGGCCTGATGCTGGTGCAGTCTTATCGCTCAGTATTCCAGGGGGCGACCTCGCTCCTTCCTGCGGCGGCGGGCGGGTTGTTTGTGGCGGGACTTCAGATCCCCGCTTGGGCAATCGTCCCGGCGACACTCGCGGTCTTTGCCTTCCTCTTCCTGCTGCTGGCCGCGCGCAAACTCTTCGAGTCCGACGAGGCGCGCGCGCTCAACCATTGGCAGTATCTGGCGGCATTCGCAGCAGTGATGGGGATCTCGCTGGGGATCCTCGGCGCAAACCAGTTCACCAACGAATTCGTCGAGTGGTCCGTGCTGAGCGTCGGTTACGTGATGCTCCTCGCCGGTGTGCTGATCTTTTCAACAGGGCGCATGGAAGTGGGTGATGAGGTCTGGCATCTCAAGCGCCTCGTTCCCGTGCTTCGGCCCATCGATCAGACAGTGCCCTTTCTGGTGCTGGTCGGAGCGATCTGGTGGACTCTGGTTGGGATGATTCCGCAGCACACGGCCACGCCCCAACTGAAGGCGGATGCCGTGATGGCATTCCGGCTCTGCTCCACGGCCTCATTCGTTTTTCTCGTCGTCCTGGGACGATTCCTGACAGCGACGATGCGCTCCTCAGCCAAGGCTTTCCGAGTGACGCTGGCTGTCGTCTGCTGCCTGACCTTCCTGATCCCGCTGCTGTCCGGTGCCGGGCGCTTCGCGCTGGATTTGGACCCGCTGTGGAGCACCATCGAGTGCTTATCCCCACTCGGGATGATTACCAGCGCCGTTTACGGCAACACGGGCGGGGCGAACTACGTGGGTCCTGCGACGGTCGCATCGGTGGCGCTTCTGGTGGTTGGCGCGGTACTCGGATTGATCGGAGAAGTCCGCCGCTACCAGCGGTGGAAGCACTTTGACTATCACTACGACATGCCAGCGCGATGAATCCGTCGCGCTCAAATGATTGAATAAGCCCCGATGGAAACCGTAGGGTCTCCGAGGAGGGAAATAACCCCATGAACAGACTGCTTTTGCTGATCGTCGCCTTCTTCCTCCCCCCAGTGGCCGTGGCCTTGGTGGATGGAATTGGGTTTCACTTCCTGCTGAACATCATCCTATGGATCTGCGGATGCGGGGTCGCGGGCATCGTTCACGCCTTCATCGTCGTTCTGATGAAGGACGTCGAGATTACTAACACCTAGGCCTCACTGACGATAACGGCGAAATGCTTCCTTGAGCAGGGCGGCGCATTCCTCGGCCAGGACGCCGCTGTAGACCTCGAGTCGATGGTTGAATCGTGGGTTGGCCACAATATTCGGCTCGTGGCCCGGCGTACAGGCACCCCAGCGCGGATTGCTGGCGCCAAAGACCAGCCGGGCAATTCGAGCGTGTAGCAGAGCACCCGCACACATGGGACAGGGCTCCAGCGTCACATACAGGGTGGCGCCGTCCAGCCTCCAATCCCCTACCCGGTGGGCCGCCTCACGCAGCGCCAGCATCTCCGCGTGTGCCGTTGGATCGCCCAGGGTTTCCTTCCCGTCGTGCGCGCCGCCAAGCAACTGGCCGTCTCGAACCACCACGGCACCGATTGGTACTTCTCCCCTATCGGCAGCGAGACGGGCCCACCCAAGGGCCCGCCTCATCCAGTAATCATCACCGTGTGGAACTGCGGGATCGGTCACAGCGGCGGCTCGATGCTCGCAACGGTCCGACGCTCGATTGTGACTGGAGCCAGTCGCTCGACGACTTTCCCCGCCTTGAGGGTGACGCGCTGAACCGTCATGCGAACGGGTGTCACCTCAAGAACGATCGCGTCGAACTCAGACCCGGATGAAAGAACGATCCGGCGCGGATCAGAGCTGGGGATGTAGGACGGCACCGGCGTTGGTGACGGGATGGGAGACGGAGTGGCGAACTCGAGCGGCTTGCTTCCAAGCACGTCCGTGGCGGGGGTTGGCGTGGGTGTGTTGCGCAGTACCTGGGCGGGCGGACTGAACATGCGGGTGAAAATCCGGCTCTCCCAGGGCCCGTCGATCGGGCGGGTCTCGACGATTCGGCCGGGGCGAGAGCGGTAGAAAACATTGGGAAGGCTCTGGTAGAAGCCGCGGGGGCGATCACGGATCGGTGAGGCATAGTGATAAATCACGGTGCCGAGGCCGCGGGACCGAACAGCCTCCACCTGGCGGCGGAACTGCTCGCTAAAGTTCATGTACCCCGCGAGGGAAATGATCGCCGAGGTATTGTACTGGTTGTTGCCCGCGAAGCCGGCCCAGGCGCGGATCGAGTCGTCTGGGGAAACGCGCTCGTGCACCTGAAAGACCAGTTCGCTGACTAGGCCTTCACGCGCCCACGAGATCCAGTCAACCATCGAATCCTTGTAGGTGCTGGAGGCGATGTACTCCTCGAAGGTATTCGGAGGCGGTCCGCTGGTCTCGATCAGGACGCCGACGGTGACATCGGGGCGGGCTGAAATGATGGTGTTTCGCAGGGAGCGAATCAGCTGCGTGAGGCGGTCGCGACGCCATGCGGACCATACCGGGTCGTCCGCGGGGGGCGCCCCCTCGCCACCGACCGCCGCGCGGAAGGCCTTAACCGCGCCGGGAGAGTAACCCCAGTCTGCGCCGGGGTAGCGAACTCCTGTGAACAGATAACCGTCGGGGGCGATCTGCGTATCGATCTCGCGGACGATGGCGCTCAGATACCGCACTACATCCGGATCGCCCGGGTCCATGTAGATCACATTGTCGGGAGCGATCTCGCGGTCGTCGAGCGAGCGGTTGGCGTACTCGGGGAAGCGACCGATGGGATTGCGGAGCGGAGGACGCCCGCCCGTTGCGGCCGCGTAGGCCGGCAACACGTTGACCACGGCGATCAGGCGCTTCTTCTGCTCTAGGCGATTGCGCAGTGTACCCAGTGGGTTCGGGAACGCCGTACCGATGGACGGGAGGGACTCTTCCAACCCGGAAACATACGCCACACCGAGCACCGTCCGGACCTCGGCATAGACGCGGCTGAAGCCACCTGTGTTGATATCCGAGACCAGTTCCTCCAGCTGAACGCTGTTCTGGTAGCCGCGATCTGCCGCGAGCACGTAGATGCCGCGGATCTCTCCTGACTCAAGGGGCACCGGCCTCAGCTGGACGAGGGGGATGTCGCTTAGGACCGCGGGGCGGTTGGAACCGGACGCTTCGAAAGGGTTGGTGGGCTGTGCAGCCGGGGTGGCAGCCGGCGAATCGAACGGATTGTTGGAGATGAAGGGAGCACCCGACTCGGCAGCGGAATCGGGGGAGCTGAAGGGGTCGGAGGACGGTTCGGCTGGTGTCGGCGTGGGCGTGGCGCTCTGCGCTCCGGGATCGGGCGCGGCGAAAGGATCATCGAATGGGTTGGGGCCTTGTGCGAATGCACCACCACCCAACAGCGCCACCATCAGGGCGCCCAGCAGTGGGCCTCTTGCACCACGAATCAGCCTGGACAAAATCACGGACTTCCTCCCGCAGGAAAAACTGGCAACCGCCGAAGCACTCGTTTGGCGAACTTCCTGACGGTCCTTATTGCCAACCATGCCGTGTCGGACAAGGGAAGAAAAGGAATTTGCACCTCTCGGGGGGCAGAACCATAGACTGGCCCCACGCTGCTGATGATCAAGCTCGCTCGTTTTGATTGCGAGCAGTCCGCGGTGCCTCTAGGCTTGACGTCGATTCACTACCCGCAAGGAGCGGTTTTGCCCCACACTCATGTGCGAAAAAGACGCTCCTGACTCGACCCCAGCCCTGAATTCGCGGGCCATCGGTGAACTGCTCGAATCCGAGCGCCGCTATCGGTTGCTGGTGGACAACCTGAACGACGGGATCGTCATCAGCCAGAACGATCGCTTCATCTTCTTCAACCGGCGTTTTGCCGAGATGCTGGAGTACACCGCCGAAGAGCTCCGCAACCTGACGTACCATCACGTCTACACCGCGCGGGGGCTCGCCATCCTGATGGAACGGGGCGCTGCACGCGACCGGGGGGAGGTTGTCCCGCCCCTCTACGAAACAGAACTTCGCGCCAAGTCAGGCAGGATCGTCCACGTCGAGGCGAATGTCACCATCATCACCTACGAGGGCTTGCCTGCGACGTTCGCCATCGTCCGGGACATCTCCATCCAGAAGCGGATCGAGTTCGAACAGGACTGCTTCTCGGAGCTTGCGGTCGGCCTCTCGAGCGCAGGATCGCTTGATGAACTGGCGCTCATTGTCCGTGACATCACCCAGCGCCTTTTCGGCTGGGATGCCATCTACCTCTCGTGCCGACTTTCAGGACGCACCCGCTTCTTGTCTCTGCTTCGCGTCGATAGCATCGACGGCGAGTTGGTTGAGCTGCCGAGCGCCGAGGTACATCTGCCGCATGACGGGTTCATGTCGACGCTGGAGGTTGGGGTCGCCAAGCTGATCAACAGGACGCGTGAGGAAGCCGAGCCTGGGCTGCTTCCCTTTGGCCGGAAAACTCGACTGAGTCGCAGCCTCATGTTTGCTCCCCTGCATCGCAACGGCTCGCTGATGCTGGTTCTCTCGGTTCAGTCCTACACACCGAATCGCTACGGGCCCGTCGAGGCGGCATTGCTCCAGCGATTCACCAACGCTCTCAGGCCGACTACCGAACGCCTGCTGGCGGAGCGGCGCTCGAACGCCTTTCTGGATCTCGGTCGAAAGCTGAGCGCATGCTCCACGCCCATCGAGGCAGCGCGCATTGTCGTCGAGGTCGCCGATCAGGTGGTTGGCTGGGATTCATGCTATGTCGATCTATACGACAGTGCAACCGACCGTGTGGAGACGCTGTTGGTCATCGACCTGTTGGACGGCAAGCGCACCGAGTATCCGGTTTCCCACCACACCTACCCGCCCGGCCGATACATCCGGCATGTGCTGGAGCACGGTCCCACGCACTTGGAGAGGGATCAGGCCAAGGAGGGCAGCGCCCCGCAGGTGATGTTTGGCGACGTGACCCGATCCTCCGAGTCCATGCTCTTTGCGCCGCTCAAGTCCTATGGCAAGGTCGTGGGCTTCCTTTCGACGCAGAGCTACACCCCCAAGGCCTACGACGATGAGGACTTGGCAGTCGTGGATGCCCTCGCCAGCCACTGCAGCGCGGCGCTTCTCCGGGCCAGTGCTCAGAAGCAACTGCATGAGAGCGAGGAGCGATACCGCAAGGTGGCGGAAACGGTGCAGGCCGTCATCATGGGCCTGTCGAGCGACTTTCGGATCGTGGGATGGAATCGTCAGGCAGAGCGACTATACGGATACACCGCCGCGCAGATCATTGGACGCCCCTACCTGGAAACCTTTACGCCGAAGGAGGAGCAGCTGTTCGTCCTCGACAGACTGCAAAGCGCCCTCACCGATTCCTCCCCCGGGGGATTCGAAACGTCGGTCCATTGTCGCGATGGCTCACAGCGCATCATTTATTGGAACATTGCCCGCCAGCAGAACCAGATCACCGGCGACGTAACGTTGCTTTGCTGTGGCCAGGACATGACGGAGCGAAAGCATTGGGAGCGGGAACTCCAGATGAGCGAGGCCTACTTCCGCGCCATCGTGGAGGACCAGACCGAACTCATCGCGCGGTTCTTGCCGAGCGGCACCATCACGTTCGTTAACGAGGCGTTCTGCTCCTACTTCGGCGTGGAGCGCTGGCAGATTGTTGGGACGAACATCTTCACGAGCGCCGCGCCGGGGTTCCGCCCCGGTCTGGAGCAGCATCTGTCGAGCCTGACAAAGGAAAGCCCGCTGGCGAGTGTGCAGCATAACTTTCGCGACCGAAACGGGGAACTCCGCTGGCAGGAGTGGTCCGACCGCGCCATCCACAATGAGACGGGGGAACTCCTCGGATTCCAGACGGTGGGACGCGACATCACGAAACTTCGCGAAGCGCAGGAGGCACTTCGCCGCAGCCAGGAGCGTTACCTCAAGCTGCTCGAGTCATCGAGCGATGTGATCTTCCAGATCACAGCCGAGGGGAATGTCGCCTACGCGAACCACGCCTGCAGGATGGTACTGGGCGAGGAACCCGCCGCGCTTATCGGCAACCCGGAACTCTTCCGTGGCCTGATCCATCCCGACAGCATGGAGCGGCACCTGCGAAGCCTTCAGCTCTTCCGCGAGCGCCGCGAGGTCGCGTCGAGTTCCGAGCCTTTCCTGTGGCGGCGACGCGACGGATCCCTTGTCTATACAGAAAACCGCCTCGGCATTCTGAGTGGTGGTGAAGGCGAGGCGGCGAGCCTCCTCGCTGTATGCCGCGACGTCACGGAGCGGGTGGCGATCGAAACCGAGCGGCGGGCCTTGGAGGGCCAGATCCAGCAGACGCAGAAGCTCGAGTCCATGAGCGTGCTTGCCGGTGGAATTGCCCACGACTTCAACAACCTGCTGACGGGCATCATGGGCAACGCCAGCCTCGTGCTTTCGGACCTGCCTTCAAGCACGCCAGCACACGAACACACGAGCCAGATCCAAGCCGCAGCACAGCGTGCGGCCGATCTGACGCGCCAGATGCTCGCCTACGCCGGCAAGGGTAGCTTCGTCGTCCGGCCCCTGCAGCTATCCAACGTGGTGCTGGAAATGACCGGCATCCTGAAGACGGTCATCAGCCCGCGCGCACACATGGACCTGCAGCTGGATGAGAAAATCCCCAGTGTTCAGGCCGACGGGACACAGATCGGCCAGATCGTCATGAACCTCATGACCAATGCATCGGATGCACTCGAGGGGCACGATGGCTGCATCTCGCTCTCAACAGGCGTTCGCCATTTTGACGAGGCGGCCCTCGCCCCGATGCTCTTCGGAAGCCAGCGGGAACCGGGCGAGTACGTCTTCCTTGAGGTGCGCGACACGGGCTGCGGCATGGACGAGGCGACGAAGGAACGCATCTTTGACCCGTTCTTCACACGCAAGCCGACGGGCCTCGTTGGCGGGAGAGGTCTCGGCCTCGCTGCCGTCCTCGGCATTGTCCGCAACCATCGCGGCGCCATTCACGTGGAGTCCTCGCCGGGCAAGGGCACCTGCTTTACGATCGTGCTTCCCAGAAGCCCCTACGAGGAACCGGCACCCCTTCTGCAAGAGCCGCCGCCCGAACCCGAGCCACTACGCTCAGGCACCATCCTGGTGGTGGACGACGAGAAGATCGTGCAGCGGGTGGCCCGCGGTGCTCTCGCGAGAGCCGGCTACGACGTCCTGACCGCATCGGACGGAATCGAAGCGCTCGCCGTGTTGGAGGAACAGCCGAATCCGCCATCGGCGGTCCTCATGGACCTTCGCATGCCGCGCATGGATGGGCACACCCTCAGCGCAGAGATTCAACGCCGGTTCCCCGGGCTCCCTATCGTCGTGATGAGCGGCTACAGTGAGCAGGAAATGGAGTCCTCCCAGTGGGAGGAGTCCTCGTTCTTCTTCCTCGAAAAGCCCTTCAGCCCCGGTGATCTGGTCCGGATCCTCGACGAGGCGATCAGTTCCCAAACGGGGGGGTAACCTGGTCGTGGAAGCTGACCGTCCGTGTGGGCGACCGACCTTTGAATTGATCGAGGGCCGTTAGTAGTTCCTCTGCCGATTCGTAGCGGTCTGCCGGGATCTTGGCCAGCAGCTTCTCGATCACCCGCCAGAGGGTCATCTGGACGTCGGGGATGGGGCGCGGCGCCGTGAATTGGTGATGGTAGGCGATCGAACCCTTCACAAAGGGGGGCGTCCCCGCAAGCAGCTCGTAGAACATGACACCGAGCGAGTAGAGATCGCTGGCCTCCGTGATCTCGTTCCCCTCGAACTGCTCAGGACTCATATACAGCGGCGTTCCGACGCCACCTGCCGTGGCGCCGCCGGTGGCGTCACTGTCACGGTTTCCGCTTTCGATGAGGGCAGCGATCCCGAAGTCGCTCAACTTCACGCGACCGGCCGAATTGACGAGGATGTTCGCAGTCTTGATGTCGCGGTGAAGCACACCCTCGCCGTGAGCGTGGGCAAGCGCGCGTGCCACATCACGAACCACAGCGATGGCTTCCTCCTCCGAAAAGCGCCCGGACTTGGCGAGTCTCGATTTCAGATCACCTCCGCTGACGTACTCCATGCTGATGTGCTTGCGGCCGCTCTCCTCGCCAAAGTCATGGATGCGGACGATGTTCGGGTGGGCCAGCTTTCGCGCAGCCTTGGCTTCGTGACGGAACCGCGCAAGTGCCTCCTCATTGTTGGCGAAGTGCTCGGGGAGGATCTTGAGAACCACCAGTTCGTCCAACTCGCGATCGTAGGCCTTGTACACCACACCCATCGAGCCAGAGCCGATCTCCTCGCGGATGTCGTAGCGACCCTGGGCCCGGTTGGAAAGGGTATGGAGCACCTTGAGTCGTTGCGTGGACTCCTTGGTGTGGCGGGCCTGATCCTCGTGGAGCGACCGAAGCTGCTGCAGGAGCTCGCGTCGCGGGCCGCCCACCTCAATGGCTTCTGTCATGACCTGCGCTGCTGCAAGGTGCTCCCCGTCGTCGGCAAACGCGCGCGCAAGTCGCTGCATGAGGTCCAGCGATTCGGACTTATCGGACATCTTGCGGATGGTGGACTGGCACTTCAGCAAGGCTCCGGCGTTCAGTTGCAGCTCGGCCAGCATGCGCAGCGCCGCCTGGTTCCCCGGCTCAACCTTGAGAGCGATCTCGACAAGGTCGAAGGCGGACTCTTCGTCCGCGAGTTCCATGTAAATCGAGGCGCCCTCGAGGCACTCGGCAAGGCGCGGTGGGTTCTCCGCATGGATCTTCTGGGCCAGCACATCGGCGAACTCGCTCGCGATGTCGGTGTTCTCCGGAGTCTGCCGGTGAGCCGCCCGCAAGTCGTCAACCGCTTCGGTCAATTGGCCCGCGAGACGGAACAGCATTCCCCGTTCAATGCGGGGACGCGGGTTTTCCGGCGCGATGGCGATAAGGCGCTCGTAGAACTCGATCAACTGGGGATAGTGCTGCTGGTAGTTGGCGTGAACCCGGGCGAGGATCCCCAGCGCCTGCTCCACGCGCCCCGAGCGGATATTGACGTCCGCCAGCAGGAAGAGAATCTCCGGCGTCTTGGTGCTACCTTCGCGGATATTCTCGAGGAGCGCTGCGACCCGGGGGAGGTAGTCCGAAGTGGTTTCCATCAGTCGCATGAGGCGACGCGCACCCGACTTGAATGACCCCATGTTGAACTCGATGGCGGCCAGGTGGATCTGCAGGTCGGGGTTTATCGGGTCGATTCGCGCGGCCAACTCGGCGATCTTGAAGTTCTCCCGCGTTTGCTTGCCGAGACGAGCGTGTGTCTTGGCGAGTTCCAGGATGACGCTGTCGTCCTCCGGGATTTCCTCGACGAGGTTCGCCAGCAGGTCAGCGGCCTTCTGGGTCTCACCGGACTCGCCAAGGGCGGTGGCCAGCCAGCGGCGCACGCGCACGTTGCGAGGGAAGATCTCCGCGAGCACCTCGAGCAGCATGACGTCGTTGGCCGTGGCGGGTCTCCCCATGAAGACGAGTTCCATTCCCGCAAGGAGCAGCGGCGGAGGCGGTCCGCAGGTATGCAGCGCCTCCTGCAGTGCTTCCACCAAGTCGGGCGACAGGGACTCGGCCTGGGTCACCGCCTGAATGCTGCGCAGCAGCGAGATGATTTCATCCTCGCTCTCGCCTTCGTCCATCATCCGCACCGCCAACTCGATGGCAGGGCGTGGATTACCCTTGGCAGCAAAGCCTTCACCCCAGGCCCGCTCCAACTTGCGGTCGCCGGGAGCGAGGCGGATCGCCAGCGAGAGAAGCTGTAGTTTATCGGGATGGTCGATCTCGAGACCGACGAGTGTCCTCACGGTGCCGAGGATGATATCCGGCGGGCAGTCCGGTTCGCCCGAGGCCTCGAGGAGGACCTCGAGTTCGGCGCTGCCAGGTCCGGGCGGCTGGAGGAGGAAGCGGGCTACCCGCTGCAGCATGGTCGACCGCGTGAGGGCCGAGACCCCGCGGGGAAGTCCCGTCTGTCCACGCCAGCGCTCGAGCAATTCGCGGTACAGCGCAACGGCGTTGGACTCCTGGCCCAGATCCCACATCATGTCACCGCGCGCGATACGAAGGTCCACCGCATCGGGGTTGCGCCGACAGACGTCCCCCAGCAGTCGGACCGTATCCGCGTTGCGGATCCCATTCGCGATCCGGTGCCGGGCGAGACCCAGCGCGATCGGGCCGGCGTCCGGTGCCAGCAGATATGCTTCCTCGAAGACGGCGTGCAAGGTCATGGGCTTGAGCCCGGCCAGCCGGGCCAGTGCCCTGCGGGAAAAGTCCATGGAAAGGGCGCGCCCGCCCAGCTTCACCGCTTCGCGATCCGTTGGAGTCTTGGACAGGATGGCAACAACGGAATCCAGCGCACGCCCGGGGTCGCCTGTCTCGAGGTAGTGAAGGATCAGTCCCAACTGAGCCCAAACACACTCGGGAATCAGCGCAGCGGTTTGCGTGAAGAGTGCAATACTCTCGGCCGCCAGCGGTGCTTCGAAGTACAAGTGACGGGCGTAGATCCGGTGCACGCCCTCCATGAGGGTGCCCATGTCCACCGCCTTACGGTAGACGGCAATGGCGTCCGGGTCGGAGCGATCGAACTCCGCATAGGCGGTTGCGAGCGGCAGGATGATGTCCTCGGACTCCACGCCTGAGGCACGGACCTCGTCGAAGATCGCGATGACGTCCGACCATTCGGAGCGGGAGGCATAGAACCGCCCCATCAGGCGCAGGTAGTTGCGGCGCTTGGGGCTGTGGGCGGAAGCCATCCGATAGATCGTGAGAGCCTCGTCCGTGAGAAGGCAGCGCTCGACGTACTGATCGGCCAGCATCTCCAGGGCGCGCAAATCCTCGGGGTGCTTGGCGACGTATTCCTCCACCACCTCCTCGTCCTCATCCATCAGCACATCGCACTCCTTGATGGCTGACAGATAGCGTTCGAAGATGACCCGATGGCTGGGGTGTTCGGAATGGAGTTGGCGAAGGAGAGCCAGTCCCTGCTCGAAGAGTCGCGGGCTCTGCAGGAGACTCTCAGCCGCCCAGATCCGCAGATCGATCTCCTGCGGATTCTCCAGCGCAGCTTCCATGACGAGTGCGACGTTGGCGCCCGCACGGTCGTTTTCCGCGACGATGGCCTTGGCCAGGTGCAGATGGAACTCGCGCCGGTCCGGGTAGTACACAGTGGCCGAGCGCAGCAGGTCCTTCGCACGGGCGTCGACGCGCCGAAGGTCCAGAATGTTCACCGCCGCGTCGTGAAGGCAGCGGCCCATCAGATTGAAGGCGTCTTCCTCGGTAATCTTGTCCGGCCAAACCCACTCGCGACCATCGGCGGGAAAGAATGGAAGTAGGGCCATGGCAGCCGACTCCCGGTCGGCGTAGTACTCGGCCTCATTTCCCAGGGCCTTCCGCTCGCGGAACAGACGAAGCCAGAGGTCGATCCGGGTAACCGACATCATCGCGGCGCGCTGCAGATAGGGGATCTCCTGGGCGGTAAGCACGGGCTTGCGGAGCAATATCGCCACGATTTCTGTGAGCCAGTAGCTGTCGGAGGAAAGATTGGCCTCCGCGTGGAAGAGCAGTTCCAGCCGATCAATTCCTGATTCGTCGAACTGATCCTGGAGCCGGAGAACCGGCTCTCTGGCCTTGTCGGGGGGTTGGAGGCGATAGGCTGCGCGCGCTTCCACCACCGCCTGTTCCATCAACTGGCGGCGGGCCTGAGGATCCAGCAGCGACTTTCCAAAGCGAGGTACGCGCATTGCGAAGCAGGGCCTCCGGGAGCCATGTTGCCGCGCGACGAGGCAGTAGGTGGTACATCGCGGGCAAGGGAGCCGGATGATCCAGCCGCGTTCGCTCCGAGGCAAGCCGAAGCTGGAGTTAACAACAGGTTTGACTTCATGCCCAATCAAGTCGCTGACGGCAAGCTGCTGCGTCTTGACACAGCGACGCGCGGCGCCGTTCCCTAGCCATCTATTCGACGAAGGATTCTGAACATCCATGAGCCAGAAGGCCCAGAACACGCAAATCACAGATAAACGCAAGGTCGACGCCGCCCTACTGCGGCGCCTTGCCAATACCGTCCGGGGACTTTCGATCGACGCGATCGAGGCGGCCAACTCCGGTCACCCGGGGCTCCCCCTCGGATGCGCAGACCTCGCCGTCACGCTCTGGTACCACTTCCTTCGCTACAATCCCGCCGATCCCCAGTGGCAGGGCCGCGACAAGTTCATCCTGTCCGCCGGTCACGGATCGATGCTCATCTATTCCCTCCTGCACCTCGCGGGATTCGACCTGTCCCTCGACGAGCTTCGCCGGTTCCGCCAGTGGGGCTCCAAGACCCCTGGCCACCCCGAGAACTTCATGACCCCCGGCGTCGAGACCACCACTGGTCCCCTCGGCCAAGGCTTTGCCACGGGCGTCGGTTTCGCCCTCGCCGAGAAGATGCTCGCCGCCCGCATCAATGAACCAGAAAACGCCCTGATCGATTCCTACGTCTACGGCATCGTGTCCGACGGTGACGTGATGGAAGGTGTGGCCATGGAGGCCGCCTCCTTCGCCGGTCACCTCAAGCTCGGCAACATCATCTATCTATACGACGACAACGACATCTCGCTCGACGGTCCCACGTCACTCTCCTTCGGTGAGAACTCCGCCCAGAAGTTCCAGGCCATCGGCTGGCACGTTCAATCGGTCGATGGCTTCGACCATCAGGCCATCGCCGACGCGATCCTGGCCGCCCAGGCCGTCAAGGATCAGCCCTCGCTCATCATCTGCAAGACGGTGATCGGCTACGGCTCCCCCGCCAAGGCCGGCTCCAGCAAGGCCCACGGCAGCCCGCTCGGCAAGGACGAGGCGAAGGCCACCAAAGAGAAGCTCGGCATCCCCGTCGAGCCCACCTTCAACGTGCCGCTCGCCGACCGCGAGGCATGGACCCAGCGCACCTCCGACCTGGCCCCGATCTATACAGAGTGGCAGAGCGCCCTGACACGCCTCCGCAAGGAGGCACCCGCCAAGGCCGCCGCGCTCGACGCCTACTTCAAGCGTGCGGTCCCAGCCAACATCGGCGACCTGCTGCCCAAGTTCGATCCGGCAAAGACCATTGCGACCCGCAAGGCCAGCGAGGCCGTCCTCGGTGCGCTCGGCTCTGCCGTGCCCTGGCTCGTCGGTGGCTCCGCTGACCTTTCAGGCTCGACCAACGCCAAGATCGCCGGCGGTGGCGTCGTTAAGCCCGGTGACTTCGCCGGACGCGAAATCTACTTCGGCGTCCGCGAGCACGCGATGGGCTCCATCTGCAACGGCATGACCCAGCAGGGCGCCTTCCGCGCCTATGGCGGCACGTTCTTCACCTTCAGCGACTACATGCGCGGGGCAGTGCGCCTCGGCGCCCTGATGCACGCGCCCTCCATCTGGGTGTGGACCCACGACTCCATCTTCCTCGGCGAGGACGGCCCCACGCACCAGTCTGTGGAGCACTTGGCCGCGGCGCGCTGCATCCCCAATCTGGTCACGCTCCGCCCCGGCGACGCGAACGAAACCGCGTGGGCCTGGGTCGCGGCGCTTCAGCGCAGTGGCGGTCCGACCGCGCTGGTCCTGAGCCGCCAGAACCTGCCGACGCTCGATCGTGCCACCGGCGAGTTCAACGACGCCGAGGGCACCCTCAAGGGCGCCTACATCCTGCGCCCGGAAAACGACCCGACGAACCTCCAGGGCATCCTCATCGGCACGGGCTCCGAGTTGTGCCTCTGCGTCGACGCCGCCAAGGTACTCGAGGACGAGGGCTACTCGGTCCGCGTGGTCTCCATGCCGAGCTGGGAGCTGTTTGAAATGCAGGACGCCGATTACCGCGAGGACGTGCTCCCCAAGGACGTCCCGGCGCGCGTGGCCGTGGAAGCGGGCGTCCGCATGGGCTGGGAACGCTACATCGGCCTGTGCGGCACCTTCGTGGGCATGTCCGGCTTCGGCGCCTCGGCCCCCGCGGAAGTGCTGGCCAAGGAGTTCGGCTTCACCACAGAGAACGTGGTCGCCAAGATGAAGGCGCTGATCCCCTGACCTCCGCGGAACCTCGGGGTGCGACCTCGCACCGTCCATGTGGCAGGTCCACCCCGGGGCCGTGGCAGAAAGTGGCAGATATCCTCCACGTCCTCCCTTGGAAGACGTGGAGAGGCTTGTTGGCGACCCGGTAAATGGTTGGAGATTCCACGGCGTTCCTGCACGATCAGCAGGTTGCGGATGCCGTCAAATGTGGTTGCGGATAGTTGCGGATAAACTCATCGGTTCTCCTGCTCCGCATGTGTGGATCCAACCTCGGACCCTTAGCAGAACGCGACAGATCGCATCCCTTCAGAGGTCGAGGCGCCGAGGTAGCAGAAAGCAGCAAAAACGGTAGCAGAAAGTAGCAGAAAGCTCATTCCCTGCTCTCCGCGAGCCTGTAAGCGGCCCCCTTGGTTGTCCCATCTTGAGTTACCAGAGGTGGCTTTCGATCCCGTAGCTCCTTCAGGTTCTTGCGGATGGTCGAGCCCGCTACACCGAGAGTGTCAGCCAGATCATCTGCCTTCGCTTCCCCGTGCTCCAGCAGGTACGCCACGATCTTGCGTTGGGTCTGGTTGAGGCCGGAGAGGAGATCGCCCTTCACCTCGAAGACTGGACGGCCTTGCGGCTTGAGCTTCTGGATGTCGTCACCGGGGCCGTGGAAGACGATCAGGAAGTGCCCGTCGCGCACGGACAAGGTCGGGCGCGGAAGACCCATGCCCGTAGTGGCGTTGATGATGCGGCGGATGCCGTCGCCTTGTTCCTCGATGCGCTCGAAGAAGCCCAGCCCGCGCGCAATGTTCGGGTTGCGGGAGCACGGCACATAGTCGAGCCGATTGAGCTTCTCGACCGTGAGCGGGGCGGGTGGTAGACCGGGGCTCAGGATCTCGATCCGGTCCTCGAACTTATCGATGCGGATACACGATCCCTGGAGGTCGTAGTCCCGGTGCGCCACCGCGTTGACCACGGCCTCGCGAAGCGCCTCATAGGGGTACTCGTCGATCCGGACCTTCGAGAAGCCCTCCACGCGCGTCGTATGGCGCATGTTGCGCTTCAGGAAGGCGAATGCCTGCTCCACCGCGTGCGGAAGAGCCTCCTTAAGGTCGAGTCGGTCCAGTGGGTCGCCGCCGCGTTCCTTGCCACCCCATGCGTTGCAGGCCACGCGAACCTGCGGGAAGATCGCCTCGGGGTTTTGACCAAGAAGGAGCAGTCCACCAGAGGTCGGATGAAATCGGCCCGTCTCGTTGTTCCTCCAAATCAGACCACGGTTGAGGAGCGTCCGCCGCACCTCGTTCTTCTCCGGGTCCTCTTCGCTAATGGTAGGAAAGATGTCGTCCTCGAACTTGCCCGTGACGGCCTTCGTGAACGCCAGCATCAGCTGACCATCCAGATCACGATCATCCGCACGGTCGACCAAACGCGAGTCAAAATCCGATGCCTGAGCGATCGTCTGCACCGCGATGGCAGACTCCTGATCCGTCGGACGCAGGTCCCGCTTCTCAAGCTCGGCCAGCAGGACACTCCGAACCTCTTCCTTCAGTATTCGGTAGTTACCGAACCGCTTGTAGACATGGGAATCGCGCACGGCCTCGAAGAAGGCCTTGATGTCGTCATCGCGGCGGCTGTCCTGGCTGCTGTCGCCCTTAACGAAGAAGTAGGTCGGCATGTCGCGCCGCTTGGCCTCTTGATACTCGCGATGCGTCGCTGACAGACCATCCTCACCCTTCCGGCCATACTCGAACCCGAGGATGCCGAGGTAGACCTGGCAGCTTCCGAGCGCCGAGAGATAGGCGTCCTGTGCCGGCAGCGATGAACCGGGCATCTGCTCGAACAGCACCGGACGAACATGGCGGCCCAGAAACGGGTCCGACGCCACCAGTTCCGTCACGGCGATGCGCTCGTTCTCCAGCTCCTTCTGTACAGAGCTGACGAAGACACTGAGGCGCCGAGGTTCATTCATTCCTGGGCTCATCCTTGGCCGGTTCGTCCTCGATCTCCACCCGCAGCAACCCCGCTCGGTACAGATCCAGCGCAATCTCCACCGGGAGTTCCTGCACCGTGTGGTGGCGCGAAGCAAGCTCGTGGAGGTCCAGCTCCAGATCGAGGGAAAGCTCCGCGACGGATGGGATGTCCTCCCGGTCCGCCGACGCGGACAGGCGGCGCAGGAGGTCCTTCATCGGCTCGTGGCTCAGGCTACGCAGGATGGCGCTGTCGGGGTGCGCGGTCTCGACCTCCAGAGCATCGCACAGCCGCAGGTAGTCGTGAACCGAATAGTTCAGCGGCTCGTCCTTGTAGGCGCACAGATCCCACGCGGACTCGCGGGTGCATTGCAGGATTTCCTTGATCGTATCGACAAGTCCCAGTGAACCGCCGAGCGCTTCGACGGCCGTGGTAAGGTTCTCGTATCGCTTGTTCATGACTCGTTTCCTCCGTGCTGCAAGTAGCACACAATCCCGGCGCGGCGTCAACTTACCTGATCCACACCGCCTTCTGATTCATGAACTCGATCATCCCCTCGCGCGCCAGTTCGCGACCATAGCCCGAGGCCTTGATCCCGCCGAATGGAAGTCGCGGGTCCGACTTGACGAAGCCATTGACGAAGACCGCCCCTGCCTCGATCTGAGGGACGAGTCGCGCAATTCGCTCTTTGTCGGTCGTCCATAGCGCCGCCCCCAGTCCATAGGTGGTATCGTTCGCGATACGCACCGCGTCGGCCTCGTCCTTGAAGGGAATGACCACAGCCACCGGCCCGAAGAGTTCCTCGGTGGCCGCGGGTGCGTGGGACGGCACATCGATCAGGACCGTTGGCGGATAGAAGAAACCGCGGCCCGACGGCGTCTCCCCGCCGCAAAGCGCCCTCGCCCCCAGGGCCAACGACTTGCGCACCTGCTCCGCGAGACCATCGCGCAGATCGCGCCGCGCCATGGGACCCATCCGGGTCTCGTCCTTCAGGGGATCGCCCACCACCTGGGCTGTCATCGCCTCGACGAAGTCCGAGAGAAATCCATTCAGGATGCTCTCCTGCACAAGGAAGCGCTTGGCCGCGATGCAGCTCTGCCCTCCGTTCAGGCAACGCGAGAAAGCTGCGATCTTGGCGGCTTCCTCCAGATTCGCGTCGGGGAACACGATGAAGGGGTCGCTGCCCCCCAACTCCATCACGCTCGGTTTCAGCGCCTTCCCCGCCGCGGCGGCCACCTTGCGCCCAGCCGCGGTGCTTCCCGTCAGTGTCACGCCTGCCACCCGGCGGTCCTCGATCACCCGCGCCGCCTGATCGTTTGTCAGGAAGAGCGACTGGAACACATCGGGTGGGAAGCCTGCCTCGCGCATCAGGTCGACCATTTCCAACGCGCATTGCGGCGTGTTGGGCGCGTGCTTGAGCAACACCACATTCCCCGCCATGAGGGCCGGAGCCGCGAACCGGAAGACCTGCCAGTAGGGATAGTTCCAAGGCATGATGGCGAGGATCGGCCCCAGCGGCTGGTAGCTCACCCGGGACTCGGATGCATCGGTCCGCGTATAGACGTCGCGCAGGAACGCCTCCCCGTGGTCCGCATAGTAGCGCAGGGCAAGCGCGCACTTGCGAGCCTCCGCGACGCCATCGCCGACCGGCTTTCCCATCTCAAGCGCCATGATGCGCGCGTGGGCCACCGCCCGGTTGTCGAGCAGATCCGCCGCGCGCCTCAAGAGTCGCGCCCTCGATGAGAAATCGGTCTGCCGCCAGGATTTGAAGGCCGCCTCGGCCCGGTCCAGCGCCGCCTCCAGGGCGCCCTCCTCGATTTCAGGATAGACCTCCATCAGTTCTTCAGTTGTGGGGTTCAGCGACTGGTAGGGCATGGTACGGGGCTCCTTCAAGGCGGGGACATTTGAGACAGCCTTGATCCGACTCCGCTGCGCTGCAAGGTCAAGAGGGGAGGCCTATTCCGAAGCGTCAGATTCGGGACCGGCGCGAGGCGACATCAAAGATCAAAAAACATGAGAAACCACTTGCGCACCCCCCTGCCACTCGCTGCATACACTTCTTCCCACGCGAGTGGGCGGTTAGCTCAGTTGGTTAGAGCGCTGCCTTGACATGGCAGAGGTCACAAGTTCGAATCTTGTACCGCCCACCATTTAACTTCCCCACACTCAGACCTTTGTATTCCAACGGAATTGCGCGCCAAGGTTACCAGTCGCATGGCTGATTTCGTCGCCATTGATTTCGAGACCGCCAACAGCAAGCCGAACTCGGCCTGTGCCATCGGGCTGACGATTGTCTCCGGTTCGGATTTCGAAACTCATCATTTCCTCATCCGACCGCCGGTCATGAGTTTCTCAACCCGCAATATCGCGATTCACGGCATCACCCCCGACCGCGTCCGAGAGGAACCGCGCTTCGTCGACCTGTACCCCCGCATCCAGGCGATCCTCTGCATGGCGCCGCTGTGGGCGCACTACGCGCCGTTCGATGGTTCGGTGCTCCGCGCGTTGGGGGTCCATTACAAGATCGCCGTTCCCTGCGTCATCCATTGCAGTTGCGACCTCGCCCGCGATCACCTTCCACAGCTCAGCCGCCATCGGTTGCCCGATGTATGCCGCGCACTCGGCATCCCCTTGGGCCGCCATCATGATGCCGGGGCGGATTCGCTGGCCTGCGCCCGGATCGTGCATCGCCTCACTGCGAAGGCATAGCGTCCTCCTGCCGCCGCTCCGCGCGATTTGGAGCGACGTCGCCTCCCATTAGCCCTTGCCGTCCAGCACACGGCAAGTCATCCCTGTACACATGAACCAAGGCGCATCCAATCAGGTGGGTCCCTTCTCGAGCGGCGACGTCCTCGAGGGATTCCGGTTGGAGGAGTGTATCGGCAGCGGCGGGATGGGCATGGCCTGGAAGGCAACGCAGTTGGCCCTGGACCGTGTGGTCTGCGTCAAGTTCATGCACCCGGATCACCGCGTCCATCCCGGCTACATGCGCCTGCTCCAGTCCGAGGCAAAGACCTTGGCGACACTCGACCACCCGAACATCCTCACCATCCACCATTTCGGCGAGGCCGATGGGCATTTCTTCATTGTGACGGAGTTCGTTGGTGGGCCGAGCATCCAGGAATTGATCGCGAAGTGGATCCTGACACCGGACGAAAAACTGGAGGTGATCAGAGCCACCGGCGCCGCCATGCAGTTCGTTCACGAGCGCGGTGTCCTGCATCGGGACCTCAAGCCGGCGAACATTCTGGTGAGCCAGTGGGGTCGCGTGAAGGTGGCCGATTTCGGTCTCTCGAAGATGTTGCAATCTCCCGGCGACATGACCTCAACGGGGCATCTCGGCACCGAGTCCTACGCGGCACCCGAGATCCTCCTCGGCCGTAACTATGACCATCGCGCGGATCAGTTTTCACTGGCCGTGACCTTCTACCGGCTGCTGACGGGCTTCTTTCCTCCGATCCCCGGAACGGAGAATCCGAACCGCCCCCTTCCGCCATCACTGGAGCAGATTTTCGAGCGCGCTCTTTCCATTGAGGCAGTGAATCGCTACCCCTCCGTGCAGGACTTCTGCGTCGAGTTGCTCGCTGCCCTTGAGCCGGGCTGGGAGAAGGGGGTCTCGCTGGAACAGCTCTATTTCCCCATTCGTCGTGGCCTGTCAGCAGACACGCCCGGCATCCCGCGAAACTTCGCTCCCGATCCGCGCGATGCCCCCACGGCCGACCCGCTCCCACCCGCGCGGGATCTCTCTACCCCGATGATTCGGCTCGATGAAAGTTGGATGCCGATCCCGAAGGCTCTCGATACGCAGCGCCCCTCGGGGATGGTGCCGATTCCCGTGCTCAGTCCACCGACGCCAACTCCCACGGCGACCCGGCCCCAGACCCCGGTCCCCGTCCCACCAACTCCGCTTCCGGTTCCTGCTGGTGGGTTCTCAATGACCACGGTTTACGCGTTCCTGATCGGCGTACTGCTCACGGTCGTCATCGTCCTGCTGGTCCGTTAATTCCCTGATTCTTGAAATCAGGGGGCCCCAGCCCTATGCACCCTCATCAGTGAGTCCGGTCGTCACGTGTAAGGGATTTCCCATCCCCGTCCAAGCAATGCCACTTTCTTGTGCAAGTCCCGAAACAAAGGGGGGATTTTGCCGCTATATGGCCTGTCGCGGGACTGGAACGATCCATGCCATCCAACTGGGAGCCAACTGCTAAGGGTTTCCTCCGAAAGAAACCAGTGACAATTAGGCGGTAACGTCAGAGCATTTATCAGGATGAAAATCGTCCTGCCTTCGCCGTGATTCCAATCTGGAGCCCCCTCTCATGAGATCATCCGTCAATACCCGCGGGTTTACCCTGATCGAATTGCTGATTGTCGTGGCCATCATCTCGATTTTGGCAGCGATCGCGGTTCCGAACTTTCTGGAGTCTCAGACGCGCACCAAAGTCACACGCGCGAAGAGCGACATGCGTGCTCTGACCACTGCCATTGAGGCCTATCGGGTGGACTACAACAAGTACCCGCCCTCATCGTCTGCCGACATTGATTTTGATCTGCGCGGTGACCTCACCCGCGAACCGGCAGGGATCTATCATGTGACCACCCCGATTGCCTATATCGTGGGCGAAAGTGTCCGTGAGATCTTCCGTGGCAAGTCGCTCAACACGGTGGACAAGACACTCCCCTACTACGGCTACGCCTCGCGCGATGATCGCACATACTCGTCGGGGGACGTCTTTGCCACGGCGGGAACGGGCCGCTCGGCTCAGTGGTACTTCCTTGTCAGCAACGGCCCGGACCTGGTTGTGAACGAGTTTGCCTCCGCGATTACCAACGACAACTTCGAAGCCTTCATCGACACCATGTACGATCCCACGAACGGCATCATCAGCCCCGGAAACATTTACCGCGCCAACGGCAGCATCGAAGGAAACGGCAAGCGCGCCGGTTTCCATGTGGTGAACTACGGCGACGGCAAGTAATTCCCGGCCAGCCACGCCGGTTTCGGATGGCATCCGGACCGCATCGCCCGGAACATGAGCCCATGACCCGGGCGGAAGACCAACCTCAAGCTCCGACTTCCCGATGGCCGCTGTTGCTTCCCGCAATGGCGGCCTTCCTCTTTGTTTTCGGGCCCATGGCGGCGACGGCGCCCTGGCGCCAATTTACGGCCGATGACTACTGGTTCGTGGGGCATGGGCAGATTCGCCCCGACCCGTCCAGCTGCACGGTGCTGCAATCCTTCTGCGGCGATTGGCTCACGGGAGCACGAGGCACTGGCGGGTGGCTGCGCCCCATTCCGCGCGTCTTCTTTCTCATCGACGACTTGCTTTGGGGGATCAATTCCCCGTGGGGATACTATCTGACCAACTTTCTCCTGCACGGCCTGTGCGCGGCGATGGTCGCTGGCCTGGCGATTTGGTGCCTGGGGGCTAGGTCCCGCTGGGCGGCGCTGGCGGCAGGTCTATTCTTTGGCTGGTACCCCTACGCAGGCGGGGCGGTATCCTGGGTGGCATCCCGCACTGACGTGCTGGCGGTTTTCTTCCTGCTGGCAGCGCTTGGATCGGCGCTTTGGCTGCGCCATTGGGCGGTCTCGCTTAGCCTGACCGCCCTTTGCACCGTGCTGTCCTGCCTGTCCAAAGAGAGCGGCTTTTTTCTCCCGCTCTGGATGGGTGCTTCAGTTCTTGTCTCCGCAAAGCGCATCGGCTGGCGCCGGGGGGGCCTTGCTTTGGCAACCTGTGTCACTGCCGCCGCGGCCACTTTCCTCTGGCGAATCCACTGCCTCGGGAGTGTTGGCGGCTATGTGGAGCAGTTCCGGGATAAGTCCATTGGCGAACTGCTGCGCTGGGGCCTCGAGTTCGCCACGGGCAGTTGCCTCTTCGGCCCGGGGATGCTGGGCGGTTTACTGGTGGCCTGCGGAATCGTCGTGGCTTTCTCGCACCGGAGACCGGGGCAGCTCTCCATCGAGCGCTCTTTCGTCCCCTTGGTGGCGTTGGTTTTCATTATGGCAGCGGCAGTCCCCGTGGTCGGTCTGCCGCTGCCAACGGTTGAGAATGCCCGCTACTTCTACATGGCTGGCATCGGCTGGGCGCTACTGGGAGGATGGGTGGTCGCGGGCGTTGAGCAACATTCGCCGCGCCGCGCCGCGCTCATCACCGGGATAGCGACTGCTGCGCTGGTGGCCGCGTGGCTTCAGATCGATGGTCCCTGGCGTCGCGCCGGGCTGGTGACCAATTCGTTGGTCTCACAGATGATCGAGCCGACGCTTTCTGCAGGGGATCGACCGGTGGTCTCCGCCTATCGCGACATGGACGGCGCCGGATACGAGGCGAGGAACCTCCACGCGCGGGACGGAGGGAAGGTACTGCCCTGGGATCAGGCACCCTGGGCCATCTGGCGTCGAACTCTGGGTAAAGGTTCCAGCACCTGGGGCTTCCAGCCCGCGCTGCCCGAACCGGAGAGCGCGCGGCTCCTCCTGATCGGGCGTCTCGACGAGGACAAAGTCGAGGTATTCGATCTGGAGCGTCTGCTCCACGAATCCGTCGATCCTGTGGAAGGCGATTTGGTCGTCCGAATTCCCCCTTCCAATCAGGAGGAGGACCTGCAATATGCGATCCTTCGTCTGGACGTCGCGAAGGCATCACCACCCTGGCTACCCCGAGTGCGTCGCCCTGATGGCACGATCGTGGAGACAAAAACGGTCGCGGGGGAATCGCCTTCCAGCCACATTCTGAACCTCGGCATGGTCGCGGCGGACAATGGGGAGTGGCGCATCGATGCAGCCGAGGGCACGCAACTCTCGCGGATCCTGCTGACTGTCTATACGATGACCCCGGTCACGCCAGGTAGCGTCGAATAAGACCGATCACCACGCCCTGAAGCTCGACGTCTTTGGCCATCACGATGATCGGTTCCATGGTGCTATTGGCAGGCTGAAGCCTGACGTTGTCACCTTCGCGGTAGAAGCGCTTGACGGTCGCCTCCGTCCCGTTCACGAGGGCCACAACGACCTGACCCTGGCGAGCACTGGCAGCTCTCTCCACAATGATGAAGTCACCCTCGTGGATGCCGTCCTCGATCATCGAATCGCCGCGTACCCGAAGCACATAGGAGGTCTCGGCGTTGCGAACCAGATCGGACGGCACGTTGAAGCGATCAACGTCCTCCTCAAAAGCCTCGATGGGCAGACCAGCTGCCACGACGCCCTTGATGGGGAGCTTGTAGGCGGCATCCAGTTCCATCTGGACCATGTTGGGAGAATCCAGGTCACTGACCAGCTCGATACCGCGACCGCGGTTCCAGTGACGTTTGATGATTCCCTTTTCGGCCAGGTGCTTGAGGTGCTTGTGGACGGTCGCCAGGGACGACAAATCCATGCCGCGAGCGATTTCCTCCAGCGAGGGGGAGTACGACTTTTCCTCGATGAAGGTGCGGATGAACTCGAATATCTCGCGTTGCCTGCGCGTTAGGTACATGCCGTCGGACCTCACGGTGAATTGCTTCCCGAAAACCTGAGGCAACGGTTGGCGAAGATTTGGTGAACGTCAAGGCAAAAAGAACGCGAAAGCAACACAAAATCCCGCGATATACAAGCTTTTGCAGGCGGCGGGAAAACCCCCGACTCCTCAGGCGAACTTGCGCAGGACAAACACCATTTCGGCAGGGCGCGTTACGAATAGGGCGAGTTCCGCTGGCAGAGCGAAGCGATTCGTCAGGCAGAGGAGCAATTCCTGCATCGCGGGCGGCGTCCAGTTGTGGAAGTGGATGCTGTACCGAATCGCCATGTAGTGCTCCACCTGGTGGGTGGCGTGGGGCTCGGCGAGCTTGTCGACAATGGTTGCCCATTCGTGATAGTGATGATGCCGCGAGATCTCGGGCCCTTCCTCATGATCGCGGAGCAGATGGTCGAGCGTGGTTGTCTCGCGGTCTCGATCGAATGTGGCGCGCTTGTCGGGCACCGCGCAGTAGAGGACTCCGCCGGGCCGAATCACGCGGCATAGATTCTGGATCGTGCGGATGGGATCCTCGCAGTGCTCCAGGAAGTGGTTGGCGATCACAAAGTCGACGCTCGCGTCCGCGACTGTGGAGAGCGTCTCGCCATCGTCGATGATGTGGGGCTCCACGAGCTGCTTGTCCGCCAGTTCCGGGTAGTGCTTGCGCAGCTCCGCGGTGGGCATCCGGTCGACGTAGCGAACACGGGCCGCGCGGGGAACCTTCAGCGGCAGGTGGAGCGCGCCGATCTCAAGGCCGTCGCCGCAAAGGAAGGCCTCGGCGATCTGCTCACGAGAGAGTCCCTGCTCAGCAGCGCGACGGAAGAGCTTGAGCACCGTCAGAATCTCACCTTCACCACGGTGCCGTCACCCACGTCGATGGTGAGCAGGCCGACGCGGACCTCGATGAGGTGAAGCTCGCCGATTTTTTGTCCGGCCCGGTATTCCTTCCCATTGATGAAGGCCACGGCGCCGTTGCCGAACTCCATGACACCGGTCACGGTGAGGCCCAACTCGTCGGGGCGCACGATTTGGCCGCTACGGAACACGCCGGAATAGCCGGACGGCGGTGGAGTGGGGACTGGCGAGGGCATGGCCGTGGGCACGGGCGTCGGCGACGGAGGCGGAGTGGGTGACGGCCACGGGGTCGGGGTGGGCCAAGGCGTGGGAGATGGCGCCGGAGTAGGGCTCGGCGTTGCCGCGGGAGTTGCTGTTGGGACCGGTGTTGGGCTCGGCGCCAACGTGGGGGTTGGCGGAACCGGGGTGGCTGAGGCCACGACGATTGGTGGCGTCGCGGGGACTTCACCCTGCTGTCCCTTCCATAGCACGACCACGAGCACGATCAGCCCGGCCAGGACGGCGACGATCAGGAACTTTCCTCCCCCACCACCCGGGGCGGGAGTCGGTGGTGGCGGAGCGGATGGCGGCGGAGGCGGCAGGTCTCGGCGGGCTGCGCGCTCCTTGGAGGCCTTCTCCAGCGCGTCCAGGATGGAACTCATGGCGCGCCCTCCGTTTCACCAATCAGGCGCAGCGCCGTCGCTGCGTCCACTTCGGTCCCTGCGGACAAACCGGAGCGAGTGCGGTAGGTAGAGACGGCCAGTTCGGTCAATGCGTCGAACTCGCCCGTGGGCGCGATGGCGTATAGACCAACCTTGGCGAGACGCTTCTGCAGCGCGGAAACGGCTTCGCCCTGGGCGAGCGGCTTGAGTCCCACGAGACCCTCCGGATCAAAGAAAGGCACCATCACGGAGGTCACGTGCGCGTTCACCATCTGCGCCGGGAGCAGCAGCCTGCCGCTCCGCGGATCGAGGATCGTGACGGTGTTCGCCTCCACCTTCAACACGACCGACCAAGGGCCGAATCCGGGGCTTGAGTCGTCGACCTGGATCAGCGCGGGGAACATCCCGGGCTTCAGCACGTTCAGCGTGGCGGCAAGGCGTGCTTCGCGCAGGAAAAGCGGGGCGCGCCCCGTGGCGAGACGACGCTCGCTAAGTTGCTCGGGGGTCATGCCGCGTAGAATTGCCAGCTGATCTTCGGGGAATCGGCTGCCATTTTTGGCGGCCAACCAAGTGATGAGCGCCGCGTGATAGGCGACACCGGCTTCGTTCACGCGGAGGATGCCATCGGTGTCATAGGTCCATGGCGCCGCGGCGGCCTTGCTCGGTGCCGGGGTGGGCACGGGGGTGGGTTCCAGGGTGGGCGCCGGCGAGGGCGAAGGTGTCGGCGCGACCGTCGGGGACGGCGACGGGGTGGGCACCGGTGATGGTGTCGGGGAAGGTTCGGGACTCGGCGAAGGCGATGGCGTCGGCTCGGGCGTGGGGGTCGACTCTGGCGTGGGAGAAGGAGCGGGTGTTGGCGACGGCTCGGGAGTTTGAGTCGGGCTCGGCAACGGCGTGGCGGTCGGCGTGATGCGAGGCGTGGCGGTGGGCGTCGGCAGCGTCGTGATGGGCGTCGCGACCGCCGGCATTGCTACCGCAGGCGCTGGATTGCGCGGCTGGATTGCCAGCACGACCGCGATGACAAGCAGGCCCGCAAAAAGGGCAAATGCCAGCGGCCAGATACCGGGCAATCCGCCTCGGGAACGCTCTGCATCCCCGCCCACCACGACGACTTCATCGGAGCTTCCCGCGGCGGCTTGGCGAGCGGTAGCTTTTGCTCCAGCGCGGCGCGGCATTCCGCCCAGCTCGTCGATTGCCTTGTCGACAATTTCCTCGCTGATCTCGAACTGCTCGCGGACGAAAGCGACGAGGAGCGCGCGGTCTGAGAGCACATTGACGCGACGGGGAACCCCAAGGCTGTATTCGAAGATGCGACGCAGGGCCTTCTTGTGGAACTTGATGGGCTTGGTGGCACCGGCGACTTCGAGACGATGGGTGATGTACTCGCCGAGTTCCTCGAAGGTCAGCGGCGAGATGTGGAAGCGCACGGTGATGCGCTGATTGAGCTGTTCGAGCTCCGGCAGGTCCAGCATGTCAGCCAGCTCCGGCTGGCCGACCAGGGCGATCTGGATCAACTTGGCCGTTTCCGTCTCGAGGTTGCTCAGGAGTCGCACCTGCTCGAGGGCCTGTGCGGACAGGCGCTGCGCCTCGTCGATCAACAGCACCACGTTGCGGTCGTGGCGGTATTCTTCCAGAAGGAACTTGTTCAGCTCCGCAAGGAGTTCGCGCTTCGAGGTGCTGGTGGCGGGAATGCCGAATTCGCCATTGATGGTCTGGAGCAGCTCGACATCGCTCAGCTCGGGGTTCAGGACGATGGCGAGGCGGTTGGCCTGACGATCCAGCTTGCCGAGCATGGCGCGACAGATGGTCGTCTTTCCGCAGCCAATTTCCCCGGTCAGGGCGATGAACCCTTTGCGCTGCTCGATGCCGTAGGTGAGCGCCGCCAAAGCCTCGCGGTGGCGCCGCGACAGGAACAGGAACCGCGAGTTTGGCGTGATGTTGAACGGCTCTTCGGTGAATCCGAAGAATTCAAGGTACATGATGATGGGCCCTCGGTGACTCCACCTGACGATTCGACGGGAGAGTGGTATCGATGCGATCGGAAGGTCAACCGCGGAGGTGGATCGACGGTTCCATCTTGGGCGAGGTTGTCGATCATCCTTGACCGTGCCGACAGGGGAGCGGATTTTCTCGCTTGAATTGCGGTACAAGTGTCACGATCCTTGCATCCCGCTGTTCCTGTGCGGTCCCATTGCCGCATCACTTCATCGCCGAGTGCATAATGAACAATCTAAAGTCCGTTTCGCTGTGGCTGGTTATTTTCGTCCTCTGTATCATTTTGGCCTTCCGGTTGATCGATCGGCCAAAGCCCGTCGAGCTGACGGTGGTCGCGTTCCTTGAGTTGGCAGAGGAGAATTACGACGCCACGAAGAAGGAGAACCCCGCCCTGAAGGGGGTGATCGATCGCGAAGGGCAGATCGAAGGGAAGGTGCTCGCCTCCGCCTGGACCGCGAAGACCGGCAAGGAAGTCGACAAGGTCCTCAAAGACGCGGACGGCTTCGTTCCCTTCACCACCAGCTACGTCCCGAATCAGGCGCAGGCCATTCTGGAAACCATGCGCAAGACCGGCGTTCGCGAATACGACGGCCGTCAGGCCGGTGGCTTTGCGATGTCGCTGCTCCTGACGATTGTCGGCCCGATCATCTTCCTCGTGCTGCTATGGGTGCTTTTGGTGCGCCAGCTCCAGAATAGCGGCAACAAGGCCATGACCTTCGGGAAGTCGAAGGCCAAGATGATCAGCGAAGGCCAGATCAAGGTCAACTTCGACGACGTCGCCGGCGTGGAAGAGGCCAAGGAAGAGCTTCGCGAAATCGTGGAGTTTCTCAAGGATCCGAAGAAGTTCTCCCGCCTTGGCGGCAAGATTCCGAAGGGCGTGCTGCTGTTCGGCCCCCCCGGTACAGGCAAGACGTTGCTTGCTCGCGCTGTTGCGGGCGAAGCGGGTTGTCCGTTCTTCTCGATCTCCGGCTCGGACTTCGTGGAAATGTTTGTCGGCGTCGGCGCGAGCCGCGTTCGCGACTTGTTCGACCAGGCGAAGAAGAACAAGCCCTGCGTGATCTTCATCGATGAAATCGACGCCGTCGGTCGTCACCGCTTCGCCGGCATTGGCGGCGGGCATGACGAGCGTGAGCAGACCCTCAACCAGTTGCTGGTGGAGATGGACGGCTTTGCGACGAACGAAGGCGTGATCCTGATCGCCGCGACCAATCGTCCCGACGTGCTTGATCCGGCTCTGCTCCGCCCGGGCCGCTTTGATCGCCAGATCACTGTGGATTACCCCGATGTGCTCGGTCGCGAGCGCATCCTGAAGGTCCACGCCAAGAACGTGAAGTTGGCTAACGCGGTCGAACTGAAGTCCATCGCCAAGGGGACCCCCGGGTTCTCCGGTGCAGACCTCGCCAACATCATCAACGAGGCCGCGCTGCTGGCGGCCCGCCAGAACAAGACTCACGTCGACCAGAAGGACCTGGAGGAAGCCAAGGACCGAGTCATGATGGGTCCCGAGCGCCGCAGCCTGAGCATCACCGCCAACGAAAAGCGGCTGACGGCAATCCACGAGGCTGGGCACGCCCTGGCTGCCTACTTCACCCCGGGTTGCGACCCGGTTCACAAGATCACCATCATTCCCCGTGGCCGCAGTCTCGGCCTCACCGCCGTGCTTCCCGGCGAAGAGCGCTTTAATCGCACAAAGACCCAGCTTCAGGCCCAGTTGGTGTACGGCCTCGGTGGTCTCGCGGCGGAGAAGGCAGTGAACGGCGAGTTCGGCACAGGTGTTGGGAACGACCTGATGCGGATCACCGGATTGGCCCGTCGCATGGTTTGCGAGATGGGCATGAGCGATCGTCTTGGCCCGCGTACCTTCGGCGAGAACAACAACAACGTCTTCCTGGGTCGCGACATGGCCAACCACGAGAAGACCTACTCCGAGGAAATGGCCAAGATCATCGACGAGGAAGTAAAGCAGCTCATCGACGAGGCCCACAATCGCGCCATGACCATCATGACCGATCAACGCAACCTGCTGGATGTGGTCACCCAGGCGCTGGTCGACCGCGAGACGCTCAATGGCGAAGAATTCCTGGCCCTGATGAAGGGGGAGACGCTCCCCCCGCTCTTCAACAAGGAATCCACCCCGCCGACCGCTCCGCCAAGCTCCAAGGAAGAGGACTGCAAGCCCCGCGCTCCTCGCCTCGGCGACATCCTCGACGGTCCCCGCCAAGTCCCCGGATGAAACCCGCTCTCCTGAATATCGTGCTCACGGCCACCCTGCTTCAGGGTGGCCTTTGCCTGTCCGCGGAACCCTCCGCCACGCTGAAGGTCGGCGACTTGTTCGTAACGCCGGACGCGGAACCGCTTGTCGGCACCCCGCTGGTCACCTTCGAGCAACTGAACAATGACGTGGTCCCCACGCTCTGGCCGCGGCTGGACGCAGAGCACGCTGCAGGTCACCATGATGTGGTGCTGGCGACTACCGAGGTGCTCCTAGCATGGATTCCTCCGACGGCCCCCGAGTACGGGGAGGCCCTCTGGTACCGCGCGAGGGCCTATGCGGAAGTCGGCGACCTGGACCGCGTGGATCGCGTGGCGACCACCTATCTCAAGAGTTTCCCCAAAGGCCCACGGCTGGGCTGGTTCTTGGTCCGAGTGGCGCGCGGATGGATGCGCGAGCAGAAACCGGTGGAGGCGGCAGCCGTCTGGGCCGTGCTGCTGGACGAGAAGATCGCCCTGTCGCCCGAGGAGGCGATGGAGGCGGCGATCGTCTTCGATCTTGCATTTCGTCCCGTTGACGTGCGGCGGGCTTTGGATGCGGCGCCCGGTCTGGCGGGGGGAGCGAAAGGATCTGCGCTGGTGGTGCGTTCGCTGCTGATGGCGGACGATCCGTCGCGTGAGCTCCCGAAGGGGGAGCTACTGACGGAGCCGGAGGACTTGTTGGTCTTCGGCTTCCTCTTGGAAGCGCGGGGACGTCGCGAGGAAGCGGTGCCCGCCTACCGGGCTGTGCTGGCTGACAAGCGTGCATCGCAGGCCCTGCACGATGCAGCGTCGCGTCGGCTCGACGATCGCTGGAAGCTCTGGCCTCCCCCGACCACCATCACATCCCCGTGATGACCAGGATCAGCGTGGTAAGCAGGTAGTCGAAAATCAGGATCTGGATCAGTGCGAAAACCACCGAGTTGGTCGTCGCACGCCCGACCCCTGCAGCGCCGCCACTCGTGTTAAAGCCGTAATAACAGCCACTGACCGCGATGATCAAACCGAAGACGAACGTCTTCGCGATACCTCCGACGATGTCGGGGATCTTGGCGAAGGCCAGGGTGGTGGTGTAATACTGAAGCGGGTCGATGTTCAGTGCCGCATCGCCGACCGCCTTGCCGCCGAGATAGCCAGTGACTAGGCAGATGCAGCTGATCATGGGCAGCATCAGGGTCATGGCGATGACCCGCGGGGCGCAGAGATAGCGGAGCGGATCGACATTCAGGATATCCATCGCGTCCAACTGTTCGGTCACGCGCATGGTGCCGATCTCGGCCGTGATGGAGGCGGCGACGCGCGCGCCGACCACCATCGCGCAAAAGGCTGGTACCATCTCGCGCGCATTGGCGATGAACGAGATGCCGGGAACGTAGTTCTTGGAGCCGAATTTGACGAGCTGCACGCCGGTCTGGAGCACCATCACCATGCCCACGAAGATACTGGTCAGGGCGGCGATGGGAAAGCTCTTCACGCCAATGAGAACCGCCTGGTCCATGATCTGGCGATAGCGCCAAGGGGGGCTGAGGACCCGGCCCATGACTGATAGAAAGAAGTTGAAGTAGTTGCCCACAAACTGGAGCAGGTCGAGAGTACCGCGACCCACGTTGGCAACCAAATTGAGCGGAGCGCTGGTCATTTGGGTAAGGCGTTTCCTACTTCAGGGGGTATGTGACGAAAGAATATGGGAACGAAGCAGCAACTCTTGTTGTCAAACGCGGCGGATTGAACCCAGCTTCGGAACCGAAGGCAATCGGCATCTGGAAAGCACCCGGAGTGAATCACCCCTTGCAGGTAACGCGCCGCACCATCGGGCCCAAGTCGAGTCAACGTGGCATGACGGTCTTTGAACTGACCATCGTGTTGCTGATCGGCTTGATCATTGTGGGCGTGGGGTGGATGATGACGCGGCCGGCCGTGACCCAGACCAAACTGAGTCGTGTACGGGAGGATCATCGGGCCCTCGCCCGTGCCCTTTCCAACTATCAGATCGACTACGCCTCCAAGCCCCAGGACCTGGCCACGCTGCGCTCCCACGACAGCTACCTCGGGTCGACCCCGCTGGATCCCTTCCAGCGTAACCGCGGTGGCTACGTCTATGTGCCTTCCCTTTATCCCGACATGCCGGCATTGCTGATCAGTGCGGGTCCCGATGGGGACTTTGACCTGCCACCGGAGTTGCTCCGCATTGCAGACATCACCATGGCCTCGCCCGACATGTTCCCCCCGTCGCGAGGGACCAACGGAAGTTCCGCGATGTCGGACTCGTCCGGCCAGGCGGCGGAAGCTGGTTCCCTGAGCCAGGAAGCAGCTCTGGGCATCATCTCGGCCTATCTATATCTGGGTTCGTTCAACGCCGAGCGCGGCAATGACGGCGACGTCATCACCATCGTCCACTAAGGGGAGCCCGGCTCTTCCACCGAGGCGCGTCGAGACCCCCGCGCTGCTCTGCACCCTCTATGCCCTCGCGGCGGTCACCATTGCGGGGACGGGCGTGAGCACCGCCCTGATCGGGTTTGCGGCATTCGCGATCGTGGCGGGTGCCATCGCCACCCGCGCAGGCCGACCCACCAGCCGCGAGGTACGCGTGGCCTGGCTCAATGCTTCAGCGATCTTTGCGGTCGCGCTGCTGATCGGGTGGATGTTTTTCGAAATCCCCCCCGAACAGGCGCTGGTGGTGATCTGCCTATTTCTCATGCTCCGGTGCTGGCTGATTGAGCGACGAGAGTGGGATTACATGCAGGTTTGGCTCCTGAGCACCATGCTGCTTCACGTGGCAGCGCTGGCACTGGGCGGACTTTGGGGGGCCTTGGTCGTGCTCGGCTGGGGGGTGAGCACGATCCAGCTATTCAACGTGCTGGCGACCCTGCGCAGCAATCCCGGGGCGGATCCGTACCAATCCGCGCCAAGATCGCTCTCCAGCGCCACCCTGCACCTGCCGATCTTCGTTCTCCTGAGCGCCGTGCTCATGGTCGCGGCCCCCCGCTACAAATCAATCGAGCCCGACCATTCCCCCGAGACACGCAGCCGATTCGTCTTCATGCGCTCCACCGGCATGGCGGAGGGAGGCGTGAACCTCGGCGAGCCTGCCGTCATCCAGGCAGACCCCACCGTCGCCTTCCGGGTCATCGACCCTCCCCCGACGCTCCTCCCACAGATCGCCCGATTCCGGGTCGACGTCCTCGATGCCTTCGATGGGGTGCGGTGGACGCGCTCCCCGTCGGATGCTCCGTCGGCCCCCAACCACAATGGCCAAGTCGTCGTGCGCGACGTGGGACCGCTTCCAGAGGGCGCGGCGGTGCGCTACGAGATCTGGCTCGCGGCCCATCGAATGGCGCGTCCGCCGCTTTCGAGACGCACGGTGGCGCTGGAACGCCTCCCGCTGGATACCGAGGTCAGCGCCTACGGGGACGGCACCGTTGAGTTCCGAGGTGCGCGCCCGCCCTCCAAGTGGCAGGTACTGGCCACCCTGAACGAACCGTTTCCGTCGGTCGATCCTCCCAGCCCGCAGGACCTAGTGGTCCCCGATCCCCTCCTCGCTTCCACGGAAGTGCTGGCCGATGAGGTCTTCCGCGCGGCGGAGACCGAGGACCACAAGTTGCAGGCACAGTACGCGGCCATGTGGCTGCGTCGGCATGGTCGCTATACGCTCGATCTGTCGGGGCTGCGCCCGGGAATCGACGGCGTGCGTGACTTCATGGGTGGGAGATTGGAGGGAAACTGCGAGCTATTCGCCTCGGCGCTGGCGACGGTGCTTCGCTTCAAGGGGATTCCGGCGAGGATGGTGGTCGGCTATCGAGGGGGGGAGTATGCGCCCTCGATGGTGCCGGGAAGCAGTCGCCCCGACCTGGTCTTCACAAACGAGCACGCTCATGCCTGGGTGGAATGCTGGATTGAGGGCGAAGGTTGGATCGAGTGCGAGGCGACACCGGTCAATGAGTTGGGCGTCGGCAATGAGGGCGATGGCCAGGCACCGACCGCCATCTTGTCTGCATCCATGAAGGAGATGAACCGCCTCGGCGGGTTGCTTGACAGCTATGATGCGAGAGCACAGCAGGCGATGGTCGCAGGACTGAAGGGACGGATGATCACCCGTCTCCAGCGAATAGACAATGGCTCCCTCTATCGCGTCGGAGACCGATTTCTGACGAATGCCCGCGAGCCTGGGTTCCTATGGTTGGTCGCTGCCCTGTTGGCGCTCAATCTATTGGCGTGGTGGCTGCGTCATCGAATCGGCCTGGACCGACTGGGAGTTCGAAATCCCCGCGCGGCAGGTCAGGCGGGCATGCTGCCCGCCCCGCTCGAGGAGTTGGCAGGCGTGCTCCGACGTCGCGGAATTGCTCCACCGCGCGTCCCCGATTCAGGCGGCGCCATATTTATTCGGGATGCGGTGAGGCGGTTGGGCGCGAGCGACCAACTCGGGGAGCAAATGGTCTGTCTATACGAGGAATGGCGCTTCGGTGCGGTAGATTCCACCCGCTCGGCAGCGCTGCTCGATCGCTATCGGGGACTGCTTGCCGGTCTGCCGACGGTCACCCATTCGGCAGGACGAGGTTGATCGGCTCCGCGTTGGCCTGACTGGTGCGGAGCTGTTCCGCGCTCGGCACCTTGCTGGCGGGCACGCCGCTGAGGTTCGTGATGATGCGGTGGGTCTTCGCCTCACGAAGGCGTTCCAGCAGGCGCGTGCGCGCGATCTCGGTCATGTTTCGCATGATGGCGGGGCGGGCCGACTCGAAGTCGGTGCCGGTCTCCGGGATCACCTCGATCATTTTCACCACATGGATGGAGCGGGTGACGACCTTTCCATTCTCCCGGGCCTTGTTGATGAGCACGTCGCTGACCTCGCCAGCTTTCAACTCGCGACCGCGAACCTGCACGATGGGAGGCAGGATGTTTTCGTCGAGCGTGAGAAACCGGGTGATGACGCCACCAAAACCACGCGTCTCGTCGTTGAAGGCGGGCTGGTCGAAAACCTCCTTCGGATTGGAGGTGGTCTTGAGAGCCTCGCGAACCTTTTCCGCAACGGCGCGGCGGTCGTCGATCAGCTTGCTGTCCGTGCTGGAATCGAGCGCCATGGCGAAATGCGCCAACTGGTACTTCGGGGGTTCGTAGAAGATGGCGGGGTTGCTGTCGTAGGCCGCCTTGTACTGCTCGTCCGTGTAGTTCAGGGAGATGAACTTGGCGATGAGCTTCTCGATCAGCAGCGCGTCGTAGACCGACTTCTCGTAGTCGCCGCGGGAGACCTTCGCGTGATCGAGGACCGCATCGATCGTCTTCTGGTCCAGCTCGCTCATGGCCTCCGCCTCGGCAAGGCGGGCGCGGAACTCGGCTTCGGAGATGACAAGCTTCTGACGCCGGGCCTCGTCGGCGAGCAGCGAGTGTTCGACCCAGGACTGAAGCGTGGAGGATTCCTCCGCACGGATGGCCTTGTCGATTAGGTCGCGCTGTTCCTCCAGCACCTCGTTCGGGTCTTCTTCAAGGTCGATCACCATGTCCTTGAACTCAGGATCGATGGTGGTGACGACGCCGCCGAATCGCGCCTGCACTTCCTTCTTGAGCCGATCGTACTGGTCGGCAACGCGGACGTTGAGCTCGGCCCGGGTCAGGACCCGGTTGTTGACGATGCCCACGATCACGTCCTCGGGGCGGGGCGTCGGTGCGACGCTCTCGTCAGCCTTGGGTGTCGCTGCGGGGGTGCGCGTCGGCTTGGGGCGCGGCGCGGCCTGAATGGCGGATGGGCGGTTGTCGAGGATCAGTTCCTCGTCCGTCTGCGCGGGCATGGGCGAGGCGGCCAGAAGAACAGATGAGAGTGACGCGAGAACGATGCGATATGTGGACTTCATGGGTTGCCCTCCAGTGCTAGTTCTTCCTGCGGCCGGGGTTCCTGGGGACGGTGAAGCCAAGTTCCCGCAGGTCGTTGTCGTTCTTGCGCCAGCGATCACGCACCTTCACCCAAAGGTCGAGAAAGACAGGTGCGTCGCAGAGTTGCTCAATGTCGCGGCGGGCAGCACTGCTGATGCGCTTCAGCGTCTCGCCACCCTTGCCCAGGACAATTCCCTTCTGCGAATCACGCTCAACCCAGATGGTGGCGCGTATATACCACTTCTCTTCTTCGCGTTCCTTGAATTCGTCGATTTGCACGGCGACGGCGTAGGGAAGTTCCTGCCGAAGAAAGTGATAGGCCTTCTCGCGAATCATTTCCTGCGCCAGGTAGCGCATGTCGCGATCCGTCAGGATCTCGGGATCGTACATGGCTTCCGTCTGTGGAAGAAGACCGCAGAGGGTCTCCTGGAGTTTGTCGATCCCGGTGCCGGTGCCGGCCGAAATTCCCACCACGCCGCGGTAGCGGGGGCGCAGTTCCGCGGGAACCTGTTCGCCGAACCAGGAGCCCACATCCACCCGCGCCTTCTTGCCGTCGATCTTGTTGAGGACCAGCAGGAGCGGGCGACCGATCTCGCTGACCGTCGCGACAATGTCCGCATCGAAGGGAGCCGGATCGTTGACGTCCACGAGGTGCATGACCAAGTCCACCCCCTCAAGGCCCTCGATCACGTTGTGGCGGATGCACTCGTTCAGCCGGTCGTCGCCGGGCGCCAAGCCGGGAAGATCCACGAAGATGACCTGTGCGGCGTCGGTCGACCAGATACCGGTCGTGCGCTCGCGCGTGGTCTGCGGAAGGGGGGAAACCGCGGCGAGGCGCGCTCCCACGACCTTGTTCATCAGCGTCGACTTGCCCGCGTTCGGCTTGCCGAAAATGGCGACAAAGCCGCAGCGGAACTCCTTGGGTGATTCCTCCATCAGAGGCCTTTCTTCAGTTCCAACCGGGGGCGGGGAATGGCCGCGAGGGCCTTGAGAATCTCATCGGTGCGGCGCCACATCTTCTTCTTCTTCGGGGCGGTGTCGTGATCGTGGCCGAGCAGGTGCAGAAACCCATGGACGAGCAGCAGGGCGACTTCCTCGTCAAGGTCGCGCCCTGCCTCCTCGGCGCCGTGGGCCGTGTAGGGAAGGCAGATCGCCAAGTCGCCGAGATGGGGCTCGGGGACGCCGACCAGTTCCTCCGGATCATCGACGGCGGGAAAGCTGAGCACGTCGGTTTCCTCGTCAAAGCCACGGAACTCGGCATTGAGGCGGCGGATTTCCCGTCGGTCGCAGTAGAGCACGGAAACGGAGGCATCCTGCCAGCCGCTCGCGCGGATCGCTCCGTCCAGGATCGCCACCGTGAAACGCCGCAGGGGCGCGACTCCGCCGAGCACTCCGCTCCGGCGAAGCACGACATCGATCTGGTTTCCGGGGGCGGGGGAAGGATGGGTCATGCGCATTGTCCTGAGCTGAGCATCGGGCAGCCAGCGCGCCGCCAACAATGGAAATCGAAGACACAACGTAACATCCCCTTGTCCGCCTTGGGAGACTTCGCCACAACTCCCCCACCATGGCACCACGCAAGCGCACGGAGAGCTACGCCAGACACCGACTGCACCAGTTGCTCCACCATGTGGGGTGGAGCCTGTCGCTGCTTGAAGAGCCACGCGTCGAAAAGAGCGGCCTGTGGCAACTGGCGCCGCTTCCCGACGGCCAGACGATCCTGTTCCTTTTCCTGAACGAGCCACTCCCGGCGCTCGACGCCGCGTTCCGCGCCTATGAGGACTTTTCGCCCGAGCACCGCCGGCTTTTTTCCACGCTGCGCGAGCAGGGGGTACACGCCCGCCATGCGCTCCTCATCGATGAGGAGTTCAAGACGGAATTGGTCGACCTGGCCCAGGAGGACGTGCTCCTCCACGTCCGCAACGAGACAGAACTGAACGAGCGCATGTTGCCGCTCCTGACGGCGACGGCGCTGGCGCGCGGGTCGCTGACCGCCTACCCGCGCAAGACGCCGCGCCAGCGTGCCCGCGAGCTGGACGAGTGGACGCGCCTTTGGACCTCACGCCTCGGCGCCGCCACCGGAGCCTCGCGCGAGCAAGCCTTGATGTTCTTTGAGTGGCTGCATCTCTCGCGGCTGGCCGAGCAACTCGGCATCGGCAAGAAGGGACTGGAACCCATCACCCGATTCGGCGAGCTTCCGCGCAATCCGCCCAACGCGGCACGGCGGCTCCTGCAGAGCTGGAAACCACTGGCGGAGCAATGGTGCCTTCTTCAGGGAACGCCCCTCAAGAACATGGACCAGCTTGCCCGTCGCGCCCTCGACAATAACCTGCTGCTCGACTGCCTTTCGAGCTACGGTCGGCTTTCGCGCGGGAAGTTCTCCTCGGACATTTTTGCGGAAGCCTTCGGTGACGAGGAACTGCGTCTCGTCGGCTGGCGCCATTCGCTCGTGGAGGCCCTCCCCCAGGCGTCCGACGCGCCCGATCCCGCTCGGTGGCTCTCGTCGACGTTCGACGTGGACCTCGATGCGACAGGGTTTCCGGGCCTGCTGGCGGCCTACAATCAGGTGGCGGAGGAACTTCGCATGCTGGCCCGCCAACAGGCCATCCAGCGCCAACGCGGCGAGCGCCCCGGTGTGCAACTCGACCTCCTTGGCACCGAGCCACCTCCCCTCGCGGAGGAAGAGGCCCCGCGCCTGACGCTTCAGAATGTGCTGCGCGTGACGACCACCAAACGCTTCCGCGCCGAGATCGCCCGCATGGTCCTCCTGGCCCACACCGCCGAGTGGTTCGCCCGGCTCCATCGGCCCGAGTCGATCTTTCCGGTGCCGCAAGTCGAAGTAGTCCCCGGCACCGATCGCGCGGCGACTCCTCCCGCCCCGCCAACCTCGACAGCCCACCTGAACTGAGAACCAACATGACGGCGGAAAGCGCATCGATCGACTCGCCGGGGCCAAGCATCCGGTACGCCTGCGCCCTCCTTGTCGCCTCCTGCCTGATCGCCTACATCCCCTTCGTGGTGGCCGAGCCCTTCTGGGACGATCGCGCCATCATTCGCCCAGATGGACCGATCGCTTCCCTGGCCAGCATCCCGTTGGTCTTTCAGGTGCGCAGCCCGCTGTTTCCGCCCGGGTCGGGGCTCAGTTACTACCGTCCCGTCGTGGATACCCTCTTCATTGTGGAGTACGCCATCGGGGGAACCAGCTCGCTGCTCTACCATACAACGAACTTGATGATCCACGTCTTTAACGTACTGCTGTTCTTCGGCCTTTGCCTCGGGTTGCAGGGCCGGGAGAGGCGCATTGAAACGGCACTGCTTGGGGCGGGGCTGTTTGCCCTTCATCCCGTGCAGGCGGAAAGCGTGCTATGGATCGCGGGGCGATACGCCACATTGGCAATGAGCTTCCTGCTGCTCGCGGGGCACGCGGCCCTGCGCTCGGTGTTAGCCGCGGACGCTGGGAAGCGGCTGGCCTGGGCCGCGGCCACGGGAGCGGCATTACTGGCGTCACTGCTGTGTAAGGAGTTCGCCTTTGCGGCGCTTCCGGCGCTGGTCCCGTTGGCCATTTTCGCCTTCCGCCAAAGTAGCGACCGCCTGACTCACGCCATTCCCACCGGTGTGGCCGTGGTCATCGCCACCGCGATTTGTGTCGCTCTGAATGGAGATTCCAGCACCGCCGGGCTTGGCGGCACGCTACGGACTCTCGGGCTGGCCCGCCTCTTGTTGTCGCTCACTTCCGTCTTTGGGTTCTACCTCGAGTGCCTGCTGTGGCCATTCCGGCTCGCACCGCTGTATCCCATCGGTGTGGACCAGAGCCCGGTCTATCTGGTCCTGGGGGGAATTGGCGCGGTCGTTTCCCTGGGATTCGTCGGATGGCTTTGCACGCGGAAAATTTTGGCGGCGGCGCTGGCCGCATCGGCCATTCTCTTCTTCGGTGCGAGCGCACTGCTGCCGGTTTTGGCGGGACAGTTTCAACTCGCCGACCGCTACCTTTACCAGTCGTTGGCCGGTTTGGGATTGCTGGCTGCGCTCTTTCTTCCACGCCCTCGGCGATTGGCGCTGGGAGTGATCGCCCCGCTCGTGTTGCTCACCGCGTTGTGCCTGCGACAATCCAGCTTTTGGGTTGAGGAGAACGTGCTTTGGACGCGGGTTCTGGAGGTCGACCCAAACAGCGAGGACGGCAACTTCCAGCTCGCGGAACATTTCGTCCGGACGGGGCACCCGGAACGGGCACTCCCCTTGTGGCGGGCGGGAATCGAGAGTCCGAACCGCAGCAATCGCCCGCGCGTCCGAATCGCCCGGGCCAGCCAGATGGCGTGGACCGCCTTTACGCTCGGCGAGAACGAACAGGCCATCTGGGCCGCCAATGTCGCTGCCGCCGACCCGGAGTTTTCGCAGGAATCGAGCGCCCTGATGGCGTTCCTGCTGTTCGAGTCAGGTCGCCCCGAAGAAGCGCGGACGGCGCTAAGTCGCATCACAGACAGCGACTCGCTCTCCTCGCGCGGAACGATCGTACTGGCATTGACGGAACTCCGCCATCTCGGCCTGCCGGGTGCCGCCCGGGCACGCTACGCCAGGCTGCGGGCTAACGGCGGACCGGTGGTTCCTGAGTTGGAGGCAGACCCCGAGATTCCCGGAGAGCAGGACTAGAAAGACGACAGGGTTACCATGAGAGTGCCGGTGCTCCAAATCATTGAAAAAATCGTACTTGACCCCCAGCCCGGTCAGCAGCAGATTCGAGGATAGCAGTAAGTTTCTTAACCTCACCTTTCTTTGAAGGAGCGTAGTTCCCCATGAAGAAACTGCTCGCCTTGGCCGCAGTGACCATTGTGTCCCTCCAGTTGACCGGCTGCCTCGTCGCCCCGGTCCAGCCCCCCATGGGCATCCTGTACACCAGCTATCAGGCTCCGCTGGATTACGATCAGAGCAACTCCTCTGTTGGTAGCAAGTCCGGCTCCGCCGAGACCATGAGCATCCTGGGCCTCGTCGCCCTCGGTGACGGCTCCGTCAAGACGGCTGCCTCCAACGGCGGTCTCTCCACCATCAGCGGCGCCGACTACGAGTACCTCAACATCATCGGCGTTTACCAGAAGTACACCACCATCGTCCACGGCGAGTGAGATAACAATCCATGATCAAGAATCTCCTGACCGGAAGTCTTGCGCGTAAGGCTGGCCTCATGGCCGCCGCGTGCGTTCTCGGCATGGGACTCGTGGGTTGCGGAGGACGCCTGGCCTCCCGCGAAATGATGAAAGCACCGGTGGTTCCCCCCCCGGGAGTGCTTGTCACCATGTATAAAGCTCCGCTCGACTTCAACTTCGGCAAGGAAGGCGGGACGAAGGCGGAGAATTCGCGCTTCGGGCAGTCTGAGACGCACTACATCGGGATCTGGTTCATCCGCATCGCTTGGGGTGATGGCAGCCTCGATACCGCCTCGAAACAGGGCGGCATCAGCAATCTCAGCTACGCCGACTACGAGTACCTTAACATCCTCGGTGTTTACCAGAACGTCAAGTTCAACGCCTACGGCGAGTAAACTGCGAGTAACCCCAACCGTTCCAAAATCGACCGCCACTCGGATTCCGGGTGGCGGTCTTCTTTTGGATCAGCGTGGCGTTGCGGCCATCGCGCCCGCGCCGCCGGTGATCATGCGGCCCACGTCCCAGTTGTTGCGGATGCCTTCGCCGTAAAGGTCGATGCGACCGTCCTCGGCCACGGCATAGAGCAGCGCCGGGGGCTTGCCGAAGGTCTGCGTCTGTCCCGGCTGTGACGCTCCGACAAGCTGCATGAGCGCGCCGAGTTCGTTCCCCTGGCTTTCCGGTTGGTGGTAGAGCACCAGCGAGGCATGGGTGCCGCTCTTGGCGGGGAGGGACGCCAGGAACTCGGGGTTTTGGGCGAGGCTCTCCCCGCGGGCTGCCTCGTCCCACGCCTCCTCCAAGGCGGCTTGGCCGATGGTGAAGACCGCCTGATCGCGGACGATCCCGACGGCAATGGGTAGCGAAGTGCCCGGGTGGTCGAAGCGGATGATCGGACGTCCGCGGGATTCGGACTGCTCCACGCGGAGCGTCCGCGCGGTGTCGATCGACGTGAGCAATGTGAGCAGTGCGCGATGGAATCGGGCGGGGTCTGTGACCTCGATGGCGAGGCGGGCCTTAGGCATGGGGATCATGGGGCGGGCGATCCCGAGTCCGACTTCGTTGCCGAGCGACTCGGCCAGATCCTTGAGCGCCGCGCTGGTGACGGAGGACACTGCATCGGGGGCATCGACCAGCCGCAGCACGTCGGTCAGGATGTCCGCGGGGCGATCGGTCCTCATCCCAAGGTAGAACCAGGTATTCGGCGCCATGACCTGCGTGGTGCCGAGCGGAGCCGGGGCGCCCAGCCAGCGGAAAATCCCTTCGCGCTCGCCGTTGAAGGTGACCCGCAGGGCCCGGTTGTCCGCCTGGTCCGTGAAGCCATTCGACGCGACGAGTGAGCCCACGGAACCGAAGCCGAGTTGGTTCAGCCCCGGGACGATGGCGGCGTTGTGACGTGCCGCCTGGGCCAGGAGCATCTGCGCGTCCATCCCCACGGTAAAGGAACCGCTCCGGGTGGCGCGCGAAACAGACCGGAAGAAGTCGCTGTTGCCAAAGGTGGATGCACGGTCCTCCGCCACGCCGTCGGCCACCGTATCGAAGGTTTCGCCCTGACTCCCCAACAGGAGCCATCGGTTGACCAGACGTGCTCCCAATGGCCGGTCGGTCGACGCTTCTGCGAGGGCCGGTGAAAGCTTTTCACGCACGATCCGCTGGGCTGCTGCCTGATCCCCACCAACGGCGCCGAGAATCAGCAGTCCGTCGCGGTGGACGGAAACCACGAAGTCACCATTCAACTGGTCGAGGAACGGCGGAATATCCGGGTCGCGGACCAGCGCATTGAGGGCCGTGAAACCGGCTTCGATCGACGGACCGGGGGCGGAGACGCGAAGCGCCTCGTGGAGCCGTTCCAGATTCGCAGGCGACAGCGCGTCGGACAGTTTCGGGGTGCCGACATCCTTGAGCACGGCGCCGAGATCGTCCGATGCCACGAAGGTGTAGGTACTCTCGGGAAGGTAGCGGACCAGTTCCTCGAGCGAGGCGTTGCCGGTTGTGCTCGCCGGCTCGGCCACTACGGTCAGGTCGATGAGGTGCTTGAGTTCGTCCCGCCGCTCGGACCAGGCGATGCGATCCGCAATCGGGAGCGGGCGCGAGTCGGTGGTGCTGAAAAGCTCTCCTGCCTTGAGCTTGCGCACCAATCCGCCGGTGCGCAGCTCGACTTCGCCCTCGATGACGGCGACTTCCGCGCCGCCGAGGCCGCGCGCCACGCTGAAGACCGCTCCCCGACCGGAAACTTCCAAACCTTCGGTGGTGATCGTCACGGTCTTGTGGGCGCGTTCGTCCGCATCGTCGCCCCAGATGAGCAGTTCCCCCCGGTCGAGCGTCACGGAGGACTGGTTCCGCCGGGCGGTCAAGGTGACGGTGCTGTTGCCGTTCATTTCCATCCGCGCGCCGCCGTTGGAGGCCAGTTGAATCTGGGCGCGGGTGCCGTCGGGGGTCTTGAGGACGCTTCCGGTGCGGGAGATGAGCGACCCGGGGCGGAGGCTGACCGGTCCGTCACTGCCAACAATCTGCACAGGACGGCCACTGTCGCTCGCCACGGTCGCGAGAATCGCAGGACTGGGGCTGGACTGGAATCCGTACCAGACGGATCCGGCGGCAATGGCCAGCGAGGCAGCAGCGGCGAGGGGCCAGTACCCGACGCGGCGCCGCGGAGTGCCGACAGAAACGATTTTCGCGCCGGCTCGCTGGGCCGGGAGCGGCGGCATTGGCGCGGCGTCGGCGCGCGCTCCATGTGCGGCGAAGGCCCGCCCCAGCGTCGCTTCCTGGTCACGGTACTTCTGGAGCAGGGCGGCCAGATCGGGACTGCGCTCGGCCTCCGCAAGGAGTTCGCGCTCCTCCTCAGGGGTCAGGTCACCCTCCAGAAACTCAAGAACCCGGGTCTCGAAATCGTGTCGTGTCTTCATTCCGGGGACCTCCCTTCGATGCGGGGAAGGAGATGCTTCCAGCCGTGTTTCTCGAGCGATTCCATTCGGTTGCGGAGCAGCTTGCGGGCCTCGAAGAGGCGGGACTTGGCGGCCTCGACCCCGATTTCCAGCCGGTCGGCGATGTCCTTGCAGGAGGCGCCCTCGAGGTACTTGAGGGCGATGACCACCCGGTGTTGCTCCGGGAGTTGGCTCAGGGCGACGCGCATCAGGAGCACCTGCTCGTCGGCCTCGAGCGTGTCGCCGATGGGCGCGGCAATGGGCTCGGGGTTGCGCTCGGCGATCCGGTGCTGCTTGTCCGACTGACGGACCTGCTCGTAGGCGACGTTGCGCGCCATGACGTAGAGCCAGCCCGACAGCTTTTGCGGCGACTGGAGCGTCCCGAGCGTGGTCCAGGCCCTGACCCAGGTATCCTGCACGACATCCTCCGTCCGTTCCTCGTCGCGCAGGACCCCCCACGCGACGGAGTACACGAGTCTGCGGAAGGGGGAAACCAGTTCCCAGAAGGCCCGGGAATCACCCGACGCGGCCCGGTGAAACAGGGCCTCGTCGATCGGTTGGCTGGTTGCTTCGGGACTCATGGTGCGGTCGGAATCCTTCCGGTCTGTCAGTCCGAGGCTACCCTTCCGGAGAGAAGGTGACGGGGGAGGCAGGGAGGTTGGAAAAAAAACACCGGCCCAACGGCGGCGCAAACAGAAGCGCGCTGAGGAAAGGTCGGTGGCCCGCAGGCGGGACCGCTCCAAAAGCGGGTAACTTTGCCCATTCTTGGTGCCGAAGTCCCGCGCCGGGGATCAGAGCGCCGTAGATAGCTGACAAATAGAGGTTTGCGCCCGGTGACTGAAAGCGCCATTCGCGACTTGGTGTCCGCCACCGAATTGCCTTGACCAGAGCGTTCCAATTTGGGTTAATCGCTTTAATAGCTTGGCGAAAATGACAAATGCACTCTTGTGCAAACGTCTGTCGACAAGGCAAAGCTGACGCCCAGCAAGTTCGCTCGGGCGGCTGCGGAGTGAGCACTCGGAACCACGTCCGGCGACAGGCCAATGGACGGAACAAACGGACCTTTTCGGATCAGGAGTATCCACACATGCGAGTCAGGAAAGCATTAGTTTTGGCTTTGTTGGCAGGCGCAATCGGGGCGCCCGGCGCGCTGAATGCGGCCTACAAGACCCCTACCATCGATGGAGCAGGCATCTCGGCGGCCAACAACGGTCCGTCGCTTGCCGTCCAGACCGCCACGGCGGGCTTTGGTGACACACTCCAGCTCGGCGAACTGCTGGTGGCCAACGATGGAACCAACCTCTATGTCTCCATTCCCGGCGACAACGAGAACGGCGGCAGCGGCATCTACCTGTTCATCGACTCCATCACCGGTGGCGCGGCTTCACTGGCAACCGGCCCGACCGGTGGCTATGGCGAGTTTGACGTGCTCGGTGACACGGGCGGCGCGAACATGCCGGCCAGCTTCAACTGCGACTTCGTCCTGAACCTGAAGGCTCCCGCCGACGGCGGCAGCATCGGTACGTGGGAACTCGCCGGTAACACGGCCAGCTACCGCGGCAACACTGGCGCCTACACGGGCGGCTTCAACGCGGCGCAAGACAACTCCAACACGACGGCTGCTCCTTGGGCGACCGGCACGGTCAGCACCGGCGTTGAGCTGGTGATCCCCCTTTCCGCCATCGGCAGCCCGGCGATTGGCACGAACATCAAGCTGTTCGCCGTTTCCGGCAACACCTTCGGCGGCGGCGCCAACAACACGAACTACCTCTCGAACCAGATCCTGCCCAACAGCGGCACGCCGAGCAACTTCGGTCGTGACGGCGCTGGCGGCGGCGACGGCGTCGGCACCAGCTACAACGGCACGGGTGGCCCGACGGTTACCCCGGCGACCTATCAGGTGAAGGCCTACGGCGTTCCGTACTCGGCGACGGGCGCTGGCACGTCGACCATCGGCACCGGCGGCACATACGCGACGCTGAAAGCAGCGGTTGACGCAATCAACGCCGCGGGCTCGCGCGACGGCAGCACTTGGACCTTTGAGTTCATCAGCAACACCACCGAGCCGACCAACTGCTCGATCGCCATTCCCGTCGATGCAGCAGGCAAGATCCTCTTCAAGCCGGCTGCGGGCGTCTCCCCGACCGTCACCTTCACGATCGCGGCGGACAGCAACCTTGGACCGAGCGGTCACTTCCTGATCGGTGCTGCGGCTGATACGAACTGGCCGGCCGCCTCTCTCGGCACCAAGAACATTGAGATCGACGGCAACAACGGCACCGTGAATTATGCCCTCACCTTCACGAATACCGCTGTCAACGTCAGCAATCAGGCCCTCGTGGTCTTTGCTGCGGACGCCGACAACTGCACGATCAAGAACTGCACCCTGACGAACATCATGACGGGCGCCGCCAACTCCTCCGGCGTTACACTGCGTCCCCGCCTCTCCGGCGCAAACAACCTGACGCCGGATAACATCCTCATCGAGAATAACATCATCACTTCCACCGCTCCGTCTCAGGGCGTTGGCGTGAACATCACCAACAGCGGCACCCTGACGGCAGGCAATGCGGCTCGCAACTTCATCGTCCGTAACAACACCATCACGGCCCGCATCCGCGGCGTGTTCGTTAACTTCGGCGACTCCTACACCATCGAAGGTAACCGCATCACTGTCACCGGCAACACCGGCTTCGATACGGTCGGTATCCTCAACAACTCCTCAAACACACCGCCGGCCAACACGACGATCATTCGCAACAACCGCATCTTCGTGGAGAACCCCTCGACGTTGGCTGTCGCCAACGGCCCGACGGGTCTGTTCCTCGGGTCCTTCGGCTCGGGCTACGACCGCATCGTTCAGGTCTACAACAACGAGATCGCGGTTCGCAACACGGGTGACCGCACCGCGGGAACAGCCTTCGCGACACGCGGTATTCATATGACCTCCGGTATTACGTGGCGCGTGTGGAACAACACCATCTGGGTCATGGACAACCCCAACGACGCGGATGCGGGTGCTATCACCAACCTGCACGGTATCGGCGGTTTTGCGGTTGGCGCCAGCAACGTTGAGATCCTCAACAACGTGATCATCGCCGAAGAACCGAACCTGGCAGCCATCAGCCGCAACGTGGCCATCGCGGGCGTTGGATCAGGCTGGGTCTCGAACTACAACACGATCTACGCAACCAACAGCGCGACTGTGGGCAAGGTCCTGACGACCCCGGCGACGGATCTCGCCGCATGGCGCACCGCCTCTGGTGGTGATGCACAGAGCGATTCCTTCGATCCGCGTCCTGACTTCGTTGACTCGACGCTTCCGGGAATCGACCTCAAGCTGACTGCCGCCACGCGCGGTGCCCTCACTTGGGCCGGTACCTCCGTTGCCACAGTCACGACAGACTTCGAAGGCGATACCCGTGCTACCCCGCGCTATCGTGGCTTCGATGAGCGTGCTGAGGCCTTCACCCTCTCCGCTACCACCCCCTCGCCTTCGCTCCCCAGCAACACGATTGCTGAGAACAGCGCGAACGCGACGGTGGTCGGTGCCCTCGCCTCGAACGACCCGGACGCCGGTGACTCGGTGATCTACACGCTGGTGAACAACGGTGGCGGGGCCTTCGGCCTCTCCGGCAGCAACATCGTGGTCGCCAATAGCGCCCTGCTGAACTACGAATCGGCCACCTCGATCGGCATTCAGGTCAGCGGCCTCGACGAGTCCTTCCAGACCAGCACTCAGTCCATCACCATCAACATCACCGACGTGAACGAAGCCCCGACCGACCTGGCCATCAGCGCCGCGACGGTTGCCGAGAATGTCTCCACCGGCACGGTGGTTGGCACGCTCTCCTCCACGGACGTCGACGCTGGCGACAGCCACGTCTACACTCTCGCGACGGGCACCGGTGACACGAACAACGGTCTCTTCACGATCGTTGGCAACGAACTCCGCACGAACGCCGCCCTCGACTTCGAGACGCTCGGCGCTTCGCTCTCTGTCCGCATCCAGACCCAGGACCAGAACGGCACGGGCCTGACCTACGCCGAAGCGGTGGCCATCACCCTGACCAACGTGGATGAAGACACGGACGGCGACGGCGTGCTCGACTCCGTTGAAGGCGCTGACTTCAACAACGCCCAGGCCACGACCTTCGTCTCGGCCGTGACCGCCCAGGCGCTCCGTCTGACGGTTGACGCGGGCACCCTGACGGGTGTCGCCTCGGCCGCCTCTCCGGGCTCCGAGCCGGTTGGCGTCACCCTCCCGAACGGCATCGTGTCCTTCAACGTGACCGGCCTCACGAACGGCCAGTCGGTTGTCGTCACCCTGACCTTCCCGAACGACGCGACCATCAACAAGGCCTACAAGGTCAACGGCACCACCTACACCGAGATCGCTGGCGCGACGGTTAACGCCACCTCGATCAGCTACACGGTGACGGACGGTGGCGCGCTGGATGCCGACGGCACCGCCAACGGCACCATCGTCGACCCGGTCGCTCCGGTTGTCTCCACGGTCTCCGTGGGTGACTGGATGAGCCTGCAAGACTAAGTCCGGCCCGCCTCGGCGGGAACAACAACAGCATCAACCAACGGAAGGGTGCGGCTTCGGTCGCGCCCTTTCTTTTTTGATACCGCGCGGGGATGGATCCCCAGGCAGGCGATTGACTGTGCAACGACGGCGAGGGCGATGCGGGGGTCATCGCTCTGACACGATCCTGGCCCACGGCATCGTGTTGGCGTCGTACTTCAACGCCTCCGCGCTGTGCAACTGCGCAACGAGTCTTTCGACCAGGGAACATTGGACCAGTCGGGGCGGCTCTGGATTGGAGATTCGTGCAAAATGCGCGCGGAATATTTGCACGTTTTGTGTTGGCGGGGAAAGTATCGGGGTTAATAAAACGATTGCACGGAGCCGGATCGGAAATAGTTCAATAATTACAAACCTCGACTTGCAGCTTTGAATTGGATCGGTTCGAGTGCCTCCTGTTCTCTGGTTGCCTCAACCAACTTACAAGAAAGGTGTTCCCCATGAAGCCTTCTCGTCTTGGAAGGTATGCAATGGCGGGAGTGGCGGCGCTGGCGCTCAGCCAGGCCGCTCCCCTGCCAGCACAAAGCACGGCCCCCCGCACCGGGTGGCTCTGGCACATGCATCAGCCAATTTATTGGAACGATCAGAATCGCAATCCGGCCAACGGTGACCGGGTCGAGTATGCGTGGGAATCGATTCAGTACAAGAACGCGAATCCCGGTGCCCATCCCTATGACAACCTGACAGACATCTTTGGTATCGATGACCGACGGGCTGCCTACCAGTCGCGACCGAAGGATTCGATCGGGACGATCTCGGGGCTGGCCAACGCGGGTGTGCAGCTAACCTATTCGGGCGCGTTGGCGGAGAATGTGGGGAGCCTGGGCAATGCTTACGCGCTGGGCTACAACCCGGGGTGGAAGAACTTCCTTCGCGAGGGCTTTGACTGGAAGACTGCCAAGGGAAAGCCTCGCATTGATTCGGTAAACTTCAGCTTCCACCATGCGCTGCTGGCCCTGCACGATCCCCAGACGGTCTACATGGAGGTCAAGCTCCACCAGGAGAAGATGAAGCAGCTCATGGGTTCGGGCTACACGGTATCCCGGGGCATTTTTCCCACGGAGCTATGCTTCAGCGAGCGCCTGATCCCGGTCTTCAAGCAGCTTGGGATCGAGTGGAGTATTGTCTCGAGCGAGCATATCGCCCGCGCCTGTCCGGACTTTCCCGTGCAGCTGGGCAGCGGGGGCGTGAACTGCGATCCCCCCAACAAGGCGGATCAGGTCAATCCCAACGGAGTGAACTTCCGGCGCGTCTCCATTTCCCGGGGCTGCTCTCCCGTGGCGGCGAATCCACTTTCCTATCAGGTCAACTCGGCCAAATATGTGGATCCCGCCACCGGAGTGGAGTCCAAGATCATGGTGGTGCCCGCTGACCAGGCGCTGAGTTGGGTGGACGGCTACCAGTGCATCGGGACCGATTTCCTGGCCGACATCCAGCTCCGGAACAATCCCGCCAATCCGTCGTTCCTGATGTTTGCCCACGATGGCGACAATGCCTTTGGCGGCGGGTATAGCTACTACATGGAGTGCGTGCCCAACTACGCCAACGCAGCGAACGCGATGGGCGTGTTGGCCAGCACGGTGGAAAGCTTCCTCGCTGACTTCCCGACCCACAACACCGTGGTCAAGGTGGAGGATGGAGGCTGGATCAACGCGGAGAGCGACTTTGGCTCGCCGAGCTACATCAACTGGAACTATCCGCTCCTGAATGCGGCCGGTCAGCACGACCCGGCGAACGGGTGGCACGAGAAACCGCGCGACTATGCGGTGTGGACGGCGGCGCTGAATCGCGTCCTGACGGCCCAGCAGATCTCAGGTCACGCTCCGGACTTCGCGAAGATTCTCTCCCCGGATGGCTCGACACATGCGGTGGACCGGGCGTGGCACTATTTCCTCGGTTCGCTGGATTCGGGGAACATGTACTACGGCGCGGCGCTGGACCTGGAGGTGAAGGCGACCCTGGGCTGCAATGAGGCGGTGGAACATGCGGACGCGGCGATCGGAGCCTCAACGAACGATACCACTCCGCCGTCCCTGTGGCTGCCACAGCGTTTTCCTTACAACCCCGGCTCAACCAACTTTGGCGTCCAGTACCAGTACAAGCAGTTCGTCAACAACGGCGACTTCTGGGTATGGACCTTCGGCTACGACGTGAGCGGTCCTGTGACCGCGACGCTGAAGTATCGGCTGGATGTGGACGGCACCAACCCGCTTACCTCCAACCAGAACGAGACCTTCGCCGGCGGGGCGGAGGTGGGGGCGTGGCAGTCGGTGGCAATGAACCGCCGCGCGTTCCCCAAGGGGAACGTGTACAACAAGCCCGAGATCGATTACTACGAACTCCCCACGTATATCTCGGACCACTTCAGCGCCCAGGTGGTCGGCGTCCGAAACAAGCTGGTCGATTACTACATCGAAGCGGTGGATGCGAAGGGCAACGTCACCACGTCCCCAATTCAGCACGTTTGGGTCGGTGACGGAAGCGGGGCTGTTACACCCACCCCGACCCCGGTCAACAGCAGCGTGACCGTGGTGCCTACCACTCCCCAGCGCGGGCAGTCGGTGACCATCACCTATGATGCAACAGGACGCAACCTGGCTGGTGCTTCTACAGTGAAGATCCATCTGGGCAAGAACGCCTGGGCCTCGGTGATTGCTCCTGATCCGACCATGACCGCAGCGGGCACGAACAAGTGGACCTACACCTACACCGTCCCGGCGGACGCCACCCAGATCGACGTGGTCTTCAACAACGGAGCCAGCATCTGGGACAACAACGGCGGCGCGGACTGGCACTTCACCACGGGGGGCGCAGCAACACCGACGCCGACACCCTCCCCGACGCCCACCGCCACGCCCACGCCCTCGCCAAGCCCAACGCCGAGCCCTACGCCATCACCCTCCCCCTCGCCTTCGCCGTCCCCTTCGCCGACGGCGACACCCACTCCCACGCCCACACCGACGCCAACTCCCACGGCTACGGTAACGCCGACTCCCACACCCATCCCGGGACGGGTGGCGCTTGACCTCTCCGCACCGGTCAAGAACGCGCTGGTGACCGTGCTCTATGACAAGCGGGGAGGTCCGCTCGCCTCCGCGTCGACCATCAAGCTGCACAAGGGGATCAACGGCTGGGCCACGGTCGACTCACCGGACGTGACGATGACGCTGGATAGCGCAACCGGCTTCTACAAGTACCAGTACCGTGTCTCGACGAGCGCGACCAAGGTTGACCTGGTGTTCAACAACGGAGCCAGCACCTGGGACAATAACAGCGGCGCCGACTGGCACTACAACACGAACCGCGCGGCAGTTGCACCTGCGAAACCGGTCAAGGGTCAGAACGTGAAGGTTTGCTACAACCCGAGCGGCGGGCCACTGGCCAGTGCCACCTCCATCAAGATCCACTACGGCATCAACAACTGGGGCACCGTCTATACAGACGCCACCATGACGAAGGACAGCTACGGCGTCTGGAGCTTCACCTTCACGGTCCCGACCAACGCCACGCAGGTGGACTTTGTCTTCAACAACGGAAGCAGCACTTGGGACAATAATGGCGGCACCGACTGGCACTTCAACACCCAGTAAGGACGCGCGCCACATTCAAACCGGCACACACGAGACCGGCGCCCCGAGGTTCGGGGCGCCGGTTTGTGTTGGCGGGTTAGGCGTGATTAGTTGGCGGGGCGGATCGGCGTGACAGTTGGTGTTGGAGTGGGGGTTGGCATGATCGGCTTGGTGTTGGCTCGCGGCGACGAATCGCTGCGTCGTGACGAGTCGGTGGCCGCTTCCCCGATGGCCTGTTCAAAAGAGACGCCCGCGGAAGTCGTCCCGCCTTCGCCGTTCGGGCCGAAGACGATGGTGCGTTCCGCCATGATCGGGGCGCTGGAAAGAACCTCGGTGCTGAAGCTGCTGCCGTATAGACCGTCCACGCTGCTGCAAGGAATCGCGGCGATGCGGCCCGGTTCCAGCACGATCACCTTCGTGACCGAGGTGGCGTCGTCGCGATAGAAAGTCATCCAGACGTGGGCGCTCTCGCTTCCCGCATTGGCCAGCGTGAAGCTCGTGTCGAAGTCACCGAAGCAGGCGCCTTCGGCAAAGAGCCAGGTGGTGGACGGCGCGGTGGCGCCGCTGGAGTTGTCGCCTTCCACCGGCGAGATCTGCTCGTAGTCGCGGTACGTGGAGCGTTCGGCCACCAGAGGGAGGTCGGAGTGGAAGTGGACGCCGTTCGGCGTGGCCGCGAGTTCTGCGGGAAGCTCGATGGTGCGTCGCGAGTTGGGAGCGATGGTGAGGAGTTCGGCGCTCTTTCGGTCGGTCAGTTGCAGGCCGAACTCGAACGTGGCGAGCGCGTTATTGGGATTGAGTAGGAGCAGGAACTCGCGCTGGCCCAGGCGACCCGGTTCGGCGAAGTACCAATCGCGCGAGGCCGCTGGGATGCCAGCGGATGCACTGCCGCCGACGAGGACGTCGGGATTCCACTGGCTGTC
>WGMQ01000093.1 GCA_016125005.1 bacterium
CATTCCGCAGGGAACACAGACCCGATTTCCCTGCGGAACCATTTCCCCCCCCCCGCGACCCCCTGCCCCCCAGGTGGGACGGTGAAAGAGGCAACATATGAAGGGCATCAAGGCATTTACTCTGATCGAACTTCTGATCGTGGTGGCCATCATCGCGATTCTGGCGGCCATCGCCGTGCCGAACTTCCTCGAGGCTCAGGTCCGCGCCAAGACCAGCCGCGTGAAGGCGGACATGCGCTCGATCGCAACCGCTCTGGAAGCGTACAACGTCGACTACAACGTCTACCCCTACGACGGCTATCACGCGACCGGCTCCAACGCCCCCACGTATAACTACTGGTACATCAGCAAGATGCTGAGCACCCCGACCTCCTACCTGACGACCGTGATCTTCACGGATCCGTTCCGCGCGAACGTCCCGACCACGGACACCGGCTGGCAGATCAACAACTACCGCTACACCAACATCCGCTCTACCTGGGGTCTGCATTTCCGTGGCCTCACGACTCGCTCCACCGAGTCGACGCTGCTGGTCGAGACGCTGAAGGAGTTCGGTGGCTGGCGCCTGAACGGTGCCGGTCCCGACCGCACCTACGGCCCGAGCGGCTGGATTGGTATCTCTGCCTATCCGTCCGGCTCGCTCCCCCTTCCCTACGACCCCACCAACGGCACGGTCAGCAACGGCGACATCCTTCGCACCCAGCTCTCCAGCAGCGGCTATGTGAACGCGAAGTAACACGCCCCATCATCCAGTCCGAACCACGATGCCGCCCGGTCACCCCGGGCGGCATCGATGTTTTTCCTACGGCCGCGATGAAGTCGGTTTGCCTTGGGCTTGTGTCCCGAGTTGCAGAAGCGGAGGCTGGGCTCCGTCATGGATGCTCAACAGCAGTCGACACAACTGGAGTCCAGGAATGAGTGGCAGCGTCTGGACGCGCTGCTGGCGCGGTACTACCCGGGTTGGCGGGTTGGATGGCCAGCGCTGGGCGCGCCACCGCTCGGATTCGTGCGTCCCGTGGAGACACCCAGGGGACCTGAGGACGTGTGGTCGGTTGGGTTTGAAGTCGATGCATCTCGGGAGGTGCTGGGCGGAGCCCTCTCGGCGTTCGGAACGGCTGACCGGGATTATCCGCTGGGGCTGTGGCCGCTTCAGATCTCGCTGGCCGTGTGCCTGCGCGTTCGGATGGTTGGGTGGTGGGCGGATCTGGCGTGGCCGGGAGGTTTGCTGATCGACGGGGTTCCCCTTGGCACTGTCATCTGCCGCACGACTGAGCGAGGAATGCTCACCGAGGTGTCGGTTCATTTGGGCACGCAGCGCGGGACGAAAATGCCCGACCAGGCGCGCGCCGGGGCCGCAGCGCTGGAGGATCGTGAATCCCTGGTGCTCTCGCTGGCACAATCGGTCGTGGCGGTGCTGGAATCCCCGTGGCCCCGCCAGCGGATGCTGCGCTATTATCAGGACTGGTGCGTGACGCTGGGCACCAAGGTTGCGGGCCTCACGGCAAGCGGCGAGCAGGTCTCCGGAATTGCCTCGGGGATAAACGACGATGGCTCGCTGACGGTCGAATCATTGGGAGGGCGCCTCAATCGACTTCCCGTCCACCTTGGAGGATGACAGATGAGCGCAGTTGAGACGGAAACACCGGGAGCAACCGACCGCAGCCAGAACGTTGGCCGTCGAAAGTTGGTGGTGTTTTTCGGCGGTGTTCTGCTCACGGCCGCTGCCTTCGTGACGACGGGCATGATGTTGCGCGAGTCGATCCTGCGCAAGGCGGGTCCATTTCTGGTGGAGATCTCGAACAGCTCGCAGCAACGGCTTCGCGCCGACGTGATCGTCGAGGGCCGACCGTTCACGCTCGAGATGGACCCGGGCGAGTTCGGGACTTTCCGTTACCGGCTGCGGTCATCGACCTTGGTGCGGCTGGATATCTTCGAGAAGAATAACTTCGTACATAGCGTGGCCGAGGGGCCTTTTGAACCGGGCTCAGCAGGGGAGTTGAAGGTCGACATCCGTGGGAACGACGACATCGGGATCGAGTTTACTGCCGCTTCCGAGACTCCGCAGGGCTGAGACTCAACCACTGACACCATCGGGGGATCGCACCATGAGAGTGACTTGCTTCGCGACGTTGGTCTGTGCGGTTCTGCTGGGACCAGTCTCCGGCGCGCCTTATCACACCGGGGGGAGCACGCCGCTGCTTCCCGAACAGCAGGCGAGGCTTGATCGCCACGCAGAGCATCTCTCGCTCGGTATCAATACGGACTGGCTGGCGACGGCAAAGATCGACCCGGAGCTATTCACCCGGGCGGTCGATCTGATCGCCACTGGGTCCGAGAAGGGGACGATCAACGGAGCCCTGCTCTATGTGGACCGGCTTGAGCAAATCACGATGCCGGTGGGAATTGGCTACCGAATCGTCGATCCGGAACGGCGCGGAGTGGAGTATTCGACACTGTATGAGGTCCACGACCTGACCGGTGTCCTCGTGACGTCACTGCTGGCAGTCGGGGCGATTTCCACGGGAAGGATAAAGGCGGACGGTCGGGTTGAGAGCTACCTTCCACAGATGGCGGGGAGCAAGGTGGGTGGCCTAACGGTCGAGCAACTGCTGCGGCACGAATCGGGTCTTTCTGCCGATTTTCCCGCGGGGCAGATCATACGCTCGCGTGAGGAATTGCTCGCCCAGCTATCCGCCTGGCCGACGGAGCCCGACCCGGCAAAGGCCGAGCCCTCCCCCGCCGACTGGATTCTGCTGGGATTGATCCTGGAGTCTGTGGAGCAACGCCCGTTTCGGGAGCTGGCTCAGGAGGGCTTCATCGATTACCTGCAGCTCCAGACAGCCGCCTGGGGAATCCAGCCGGATAAACGCTTCACACTCGCTCCGGGGGGAAAGACACCACTGTTCCGCCACATGGCGTGGGGGGATCCGCGGGATTCGTTCGCGCAGGTGCTCGGCACGCCTTCACCTCACTGGGGCCTGACGATGTCGGCGGACGACTTCTCGACAGTGGTGCGACTCCTGATGGCACTTTCCGTGGCGAATCAGGGAGTGGCTTGGAAGGACGCTCCCCCGGCGTCGCGATTGGTGATCGCACCTCCTGAGGGGCACTACAACTACGCGTTTCGCACGGGCGAATACGGCACGACGTCCTTCGGTTGGGACAGCGAATGGGGGACGAGTGTTTGGATCCTGCCGGAGAAGCTGGGCTTTGTGCTGCTGATGACCAACGATGACCATCCGACAGGAGAGACGGGGAAGAGCCTGGCTCTGCGTCGCGAGGCAATCGGGTTGCTGGTACAAAGTCTTGATGCGAAGTGGAGTGCGACCGGCGTTGACTCGCCGGGATCAGCTGCGGATGCTTCCCCGCCGTCGAAGCCGACCTCTCCACCCGGAACGCCATGAGCATCATCAAGATCGAGAACCTCCACAAGTCCTTCGGACCGAAGCACGTCTTCACGGGTCTGGACCTGGAGATTGAAAAAGGCGAGACGCACGTCGTGATCGGACGTTCGGGCGAGGGGAAGAGCGTGCTCCTCAAGCACCTGAGCGGGCTGATGCGGCCTGACTCCGGTCGTATATCGCTGAATAACATGCAACTCCATCGCGACCCCGAGGCCATCAGATGGGTGCGTCGCAATGTATCGATGGTTTTCCAGATGGCGGCACTGTTCGACTCGCTGACAGTGTATGAGAATGTCGCCTTCTACTGGATCGAGAACGGCGGCAAGACCCGGCGCGAGATGGACCTGATCGTCTCCGAGTTGCTGGATCTGGTGGATCTGCCGCACACGGAGCATCTCTACCCCGCAGAGCTTTCCGGCGGCATGCGCAAGCGCGTGGGCCTGGCGCGGGCGCTGGCCTGCGAGCCGGAGATTATCCTTTACGATGAGCCCACCACGGGGTTGGACCCGGTGACCAGCGAGGTCATCAACGAGTTGATGATGCGCGCCCGCGGTCGGGCTGGCTCCAACATTACCTCCATCGTGATCACGCACGACATGAAGTCCGCCTACACGGTGGGCGACCGCATCAGCATGCTGTATGAGGGTCGCATCATCCACACTGGCACCCCCGATGAAATCCGCTTCTCCACCAATCCCATCCTCCACCAGTTCGTGAACGGCCTTTCCAAAGGACCGATCACCGACGACGAGGATTCGATGGTACAGACCAAGGCCTCGCAGGTCATCGACCGCGCGCGGCTTCAACTATAAAGGATCAGACCTGTGCTGAATCGCTCTGCTCGAAACGACATGATTGTCGGCTTCTTCGTGCTCATCGCCATGGGCATCTTCATGTACATGACGTTCCTCGTGCAGGGAACCTCCGGCTCGGATCCGGTGGAGATCGAGATCATCTATCCCGAGGTGGCGGCGCTGGAACTTGGCTCGCCCGTTCTCATTTCCGGTTTTCGTGCGGGGCGAGTACTACACATGCGCGCTGTCAAGGCGGCGGACGGCGGCCAGGAGGTTGTGGTAACGGCAGAGGTATCGCGCGACACGCCGATCTTCAAGGACGCCAAGATGTACCTGCGCCAGCAGGGTTTCATTGGCGACAAGCGCATCGAGATCGACCCGGGCACCGAGGCCGCAGGCGTGATCGATTACTCCAAGCCCTACCGTGGCGTTCCCTATCGTGACTTCACCGAAGTCTTCGCGGGAAGCGAGGAAATCGTCGGGAACCTCAACCAGGTTCTGGCCAACGTGAAATCCTTCACCAGCGACCAGGAGCGAATTGCCCGCATTGATGCCTCGCTGGCCAACGTGGCCGACTCGAGCCGCCAAATCTCGGAGATCCTCGGCGAGAATCGTGAGTCCGTGAAGCAGATCACCACCAACGTCGAGGAAGTGACTCGCCGAAGCGTTGCGATCGCCGACAAGACGGAGGCCATGATCGACGAGGCTCGTCGGTCGGTCGATGAACTCAACGGCATCATTGCACAACTGAAGCTGGATCGCGAGAACGCGATGGGGAAGGTTGATCGCGTCCTGTCGCAGGCAGAGGGCGCAGGCGAGAAGGCCAATTCCCTTCTTTCGACAACCGAAGGCGAGGTGAAAGCGCTCTCCTCCGACATCCAGTCGGCGGCAAAGGAGCTGTCCGAGCTGCTTGCCAAGGTGAACCGCGGTGATGGAACCGCGGGGCGCATCGTCAATGATTCGGCGGCGTACGAGGAACTGCAGGCGTCCATCACGGCGCTCCGACGCGTCCTGATCGAGGACACACGGGAGGGGGCGGACCACGATCCGTCGCTCGCCTACCGCGTTGTCGAGTCGGAGCCGGCACCGCCGGCGGGAAACTAAGGCCGGGCCGTTCGAGGTGACCAAGCGGCCACTCCTCCTTCTCGCAATCGCTGTCTTCCTGCTGCACGCCCTCGTAACGGGCGGGCATCTGACCTCGCCTGACGAGGAATTGATGTATCGCATGGCAGAGGGAATGGCGCTCCGGGGCACCACGCAGGTGGTTCCGCTGGAGGCGAACCTTGCCACCGGCGAATTGCCGCGGGGGTTACCGCCCGAGTTGACCTTCGCGACGCGGCCGGGGCGTGATCCGGGCGTCTTTTACGCTCAGTACCTTCCTCTCCAACCACTGCTATCTGTGCCGATCGTCTGGCTGGCAAAGGCCTCGGAGTCAGTGGCGGCGCCTGTATGGTCGTCTTGGATGTGGCCGACTTCCGCCGAGGGCTACTTGACCGACCTCGACCCCGCTGCGAGGGCAGCGGGCCAGTGGCGTCGTGGCTTGCTGGTGCTCCTGTTCAATCCATTGGTGGCCGCCCTGAGCGCCGTGCTGCTTTGCCGCCTTGGCACCCTGCTGACGGGAAACCGCAAGGCGGGGCTCTTCGCAGCGGTGGCCTGGGCCTTCGGCACCATCGGTTGGGCCCACTCGAAGACCTACTTCACAGAGCCGCTCGCTGGATTGTTTTTTCTCGCGGCACTCGATCAGGTGATCCGCTGGCACCGTAAGCCTCTGGGCGAAGGGTGGCTGCACGCGGCGGGAGTCGGTGTCGCGCTGGCCCTGGCGAACCTCACGCGCGTCGATGCGCCGTTCTTCACGGTTGGGATCGTGGGGGTGATGGGAGTCGCCGCCCTCTGGCGTCACTTTGAGGCAGAAAGCTGGGCTCGCCCCGCGAGGACGCTGCCGGTTGTGGACCTTTTCCTGGCGGGCGGCATTGCCTTCGCGGGTTGGGTGGCCCTGCAGAGCTTCAACACGATCCGCTTCGGCCAAGACCTCACCTCCGGCTATGGCAACCAGGTGGAAGGCGTGCAGTTCACGACGCCGCTGCTGGTAGGCCTGCACGGACTCACCATGTCGCCAGGCAAGGGACTGTTCTTCTTCTCCCCCGCCCTGCTGCTGGGCCTGTGGGGGCTGTGGCGCTGGCGCCGTCGGCTTCGCTGGGAAATCGCCTACGTCTGCGCGGGACTGCTTCCCTTCACGCTGGCAATGATCAAGTGGCAGAACTGGGATGGCGGCTGGTGCTGGGGACCGCGCCACATCGTGCAGATCCACCTCCCGCTGATGTTGGGAGCGGCGCTCCTCTGGGCCGATGGCCCGGCCCTGGGTCGTCGGGCGATCATGTGGGGACTGCTGGCGGTGGGAGCCGTGGTGCAGATATTTGGCACTAGCCAGGCCCCGATGGATTACTATCGCGAGTTCTTCACGACGTTTGGCGACCTGACCTATCACCGCGTGAACCTTCGCGGGTTGCAGGAAAGCGAAATGCAACGTGAGTTTGCGCTCTTCTATCGCGAGCGGGACGGGAAGCTCGGGGGGGAGATTTCTCCGTCGGCGATTCCTGCACCCTTGATTGACTCCCTCTACCTGCCCCAACACAGTCAGTGGTATTCCTATCCGGTAATGTGGCAGATGGGCTACTGCGACTGGCTCGTGCTGAACGCCATTCGTGGCGCCCAAAACCCGGATCGATGGACCGAGGACTGATGCGCGAGAATCGACGAATCCGCCGGGCGCAGGTACTGCGATCGGGAACCACGCTGGCCATTTTTGTGGGCATCAACCTGCTCCTGCGGCTCGCCCTCACGCCTCTCAACCAGGCGGAGTACACGGACGGAATTCTCCAACTCACCCAGTTCGCCAACCAGACCGGCATCTATCCGCCACTCTACACGGCGCTCACCTGGCCGTTTGCCTTCCTGGTCGGGCCACTTTGGGCGGGGCGCCTTGTCAGCGCTGTCTTCAGCGCGCTGGCGATCATCCCGATCTACCTGCTCGCCAAGCGGAGCTTTGGCGCCCGCGCCGCGCTCTTCGCATCGCTGATCTATACGGTCGCGCCGGTGTCGCTTCGCTGGGCCCCCCGCGTCATGACCGAGTCGGTCTTCTGCTTTTTCTTCTGGTTCGCCTGCGAGCGGCTCATCACCGCCCGCGCCACACGAAATCCCGAGGAAACCGAATCGGCGCTCATGTGGTCAGGCGTACTTGGAGCGCTGGCAGCGCTCACCCGCTACCAGGGCGTTTTCCTCGCCCCGCCGGTACTGGCGCTTGGCTGGGTGCTGTATAGACGGACTGGAAAAGTCCCGTGGAAAGGGTTGATGGGCCTGATTCCTTACGGCTTGATCCCCCTGTGGAGCGCCGCCACCAATACGATCCACGGCGGCCAGCTCACGGAGCGCATGGGCGACGTCCCGTTCATGACGTTCCTGCTTAACGGTGAGCCGTTCGTCCTGCTCTTTCCCTACTTCCTGACCTACCCGGTGGCGATCCTTGTCACGATGGGGCTTTGCAAGGGCCGCCCGCGCCCACGCGCCTCGTTGCTCCCACTGACGGTCTACGTCTTCAGCGTGCTGCTGGTGCTCCAGTCGCTTTTCGGATCGTTTCAGGAGCGCTATTTCCTGCCGCTGTTCGGCCTCTTCTTCATCTACGGCGGCCTGGGAATGGCAGTGCTCGACCACATCCTGCGCCGCCGCCAGCCGTGGCTGCGTCCATATGTACCGATCACCGTCGTGACGTGGTGCGTCTTCGTTTCGTTCTTCGTGCTCCTCGGCGGAAGGCAGGCGTTCGGCGACATCCGTTTTGCGTCGGAGTTCGCTGCCCGAACCGCGAATGAAGAGGGGGGTCGTATCTTCACCAACGAGATTTATCGCGCGGAGCGGGCACCGAGCGGGAAGACCGTGACGCTGATTCCCGGGGTGCTGAATGCGTCGCTCGGTGTCTCAGCCAGTGATGCCATCGTGGCCAACAAGGTCGAGTTCTTCGCCCGCCGCAATGCGTTCTACCTCGACAACGAATACTACGAAGGCCGCCTTCCCCTGCGAAAAGGTGATTTGCTGGTGATGAGCCAGATCTACGGGCTTGAGGCCCAGTATCCGGTCCTGTCACGTCTGTACGACCTTGAGTCGGTAGCCGAGTTCAACGCGCGCGTCTATCCGATCTATCCCGACATCATGTCCATCCCGGGCACGGCTCAGAATCCTGCTGCCTTTCTATATCGCTATACACCGCAGGACTTCACCACGGTGGTGCTGAGGGTGAACGGCCCGCGAGTGCAATGAACTCCCGCGACCGTCGCATCGAGCTGATCGCCGCGCTGGCGCTTGGCTTGCTGGCGCTCCTTATTCCCTTTCAGGGCATCCAGTGGGGCGACGGACTGGAGTTCGTCGCGGTGGCGTCGCACCTGGGCGTGGCCCATCCACCGGGCTATCCGCTGTTCATCCTGATGGCGCGGGCGGCGCTGCTGCTGCCGACACCCGAACCCTATGCAGCCGTACTGCTTGGCTGCCGCATTGCCCTTTGGTGCGCCAGCGTGTTGACGGCAATGACCGTGCAGCGCCTTCTCGGTCGCGGTGAATTCGTGCCGGCCGCATGGCTGGGCGCCGGGTTGATGCTCTTCAGTCCACTGATGGCGGATTCCCTGCACTGTATAGAAGTCTATACGCTTCAGGCACTTCTGGTAGCAGGAGTTGCCTACGCCACATTGCACATCGACGGCTCCCGGGTGGCTCCGCTCGCACTGGCAGGAAGCTGTCTTGGGCTCGCACTCGCCAACCACCTGCCGGGGCTGAGCCTCGCCCCGTTGCTCGTGTTGGCGGTCATGCGGCATTGGCGCCGTGGTGGCCGCGCGGTTCCCGCTGCACTGGCAACCGTCGTCCCGATGGTGCTGATTCCGCTCTGTCTATACGGTACGCTTCCGCTGCGCGTCCCTGCGGAGGACGGATGGGGAATCGCGTGGGGACGGCCTGATTCACTCGCAGCTCTTTTGACGCATGTGCGAGGTGGAGAGTATGGTCAATACCAACTCCTTCAAGCGGCCCCCGGCGTTCCGATGACGTTTTCGGTCTGGCTCAGCTTCGCAGGAATGCGCCTGTTACAGACCATTCAGGCCGTCGCGGACCTCCTTCCCGTGGGCGGGCGCATTCCTGTCGTCGCGGCGCCGTTGCTGCTGGCACTTGGCGGCTATGGGGCCTGGACCATCTGGAAGGATCAGCGCGCTTGGCTCATCGGCATCGCCATCGCCGTTGCAGGGCAGCTCGCCTTCATCTCCGTCTATAACATCCCGGACATTCGCGACTACTTCGTACCGCTGGCGGTGCTGGTGGTTCCCATGATGCTGGTGGGGCTGGTGCGATTGGTCCGGGTGCCACAGGCTCCTACCGCACTGTGCGCGGCGGCGCTGATCCTGGCGCTGGGCCTCAGCTACTTCCAACACGAACCCAGCCGCGATCTGGCGGAGGATTATCGCGAACGCCTGCTCACCGCGCTTCCCGAAGGCTGCGCGCTCCTCACAAGCGGCGACGCAGACGTCTATACGATGTGGTACGAGCAACAGGCCCTCGGCAAGCGCACCGACGTGGCGGTGGTCGGTGCCAACTTCATCCGCTTCCCCTGGTTCCGCCAGACCATCCCTCCGTCGGACCCGCGCCGGACGGCGGTCGAGTTCGTCTCCGGCCCGCCACCGCGGAGCCTCGACACGTTCATCGATCAACTGGCCGACGCCCAGGTTCGCCCGCTGCTCGCCCACGGGCGGATCTTCTGGTCGACAAGCATCCCGCAGGAGGCCGCCTCCATGCGCCGACACTTTGAGGTGCGCCCGGCGTTTCTCCTGCTTAACAACGACGAACTGCTGTTGATCCGCAACGCGGGGCTTGTGAACTTCCCAGCTCCCATCCTCTACGAGATCGAGAGTCGCTGATCGTGTCCCCCCGCCGCCCCCTCCTCTCCGTGATCGTTCCGGTGTACAACGAACGGCGCACCATCGACCTCTTGCTGGCCAAGGTCCGTGCCGTGCCTCTCGACATGGAAATCATCGTCGTCGACGGCGCGAGCGAGGACGGCACGGTAGAGATCCTCAAGAAGGAAGAGAAGCGCTCCGGGACGCGCGTGATCTACCAGACCGAACGAAGGGGCCGCGGCGATGCACTCAAGGTGGGCCTGCGCAAGGCCCGCGGGCGCGTCGTGATCTTTCAGGACGCGGACCTGGAGCTGGATCCGAATGACTATCCGGCGCTCATCCAGCCGATCCTCTCAGGCGATGCGGACGTGGTCTTCGGTTCCCGGTTCCTCGGTGGCAAGCCCCACATGACCTTCCTGCAATTCTGGGGAAACAAGGCCATGAACTGGTCAGTCAACCTGCTGTTCGCCCCCGAACTGAAGGGACGCTGGCTCACCGACGTCGAGACCTGCTATCAGGTGTTCCGCCGCGAGTGCTTCAAGGGGCTCCACATCAAGAACAACCACTTCGCCTTCACGGTGGAGTTGACGGTCCGCCTGCTGCTGCGCGGCTATCGGATCAAGGAGATCCCGATCTCCTACTTCCCGCGCGGCAAGGCCGAGGGGAAGAAGATCTACTGGGGCGATGGCTTTGCATCCCTCTGGACGTTGGTCAAAATCAGGTTCCTCGGATAACCCCTCATGAATTGGTTTCAAGCGCTGATCCTCGGCATTGTCGAGGGACTTACCGAGTACCTGCCTGTGTCGTCCACGGGACACCTGATCCTGACCGGATCGCTCCTGGGCGTGGAGAACCGCGTCGCCGACAACTTCTCTGTGGCGATCCAGTTCGGCGCCATCATGGCGGTCCTGACGCTTTATTGGAAGTACATCCAGTCGATGCTGCTGGGCCTGGTGGGGCGCAATCCCGAAGGGCTTAGGCTCGCTATCCGCATCATCGTGGCTTTCCTGCCCGCCGCGGTGATCGGCATACTTCTCAAGGACAAGATTGAGGAGTATCTCTTCTCTCCCGGCCCGGTGGTGGCCGCGCTGATCCTCGGCGGCATTGCGATGATCGTGATCGAAAAGCGCCTTCCCCCTCCCGGATCGGATGCGGAGGAGGGACTTAAGGAACTCGGTGCAATGAGTCTCCGAGATGCGCTGTTGATCGGTCTGGCGCAGTGCCTCGCCATGTGGCCGGGCACGTCGCGTTCCATGTCCACGATTTTGGGCGCGCGCCTCGTGGGGTTGAAGCCCGCCGCCGCTGCGGAGTTCAGCTTCCTCCTCGCTCTGCCGACACTGGGCGGAGCCACGCTCCTCAAGATGGTGAAGGACCGGGAGGAGTTCCTCAACATGGATGGCGGCATCACGATGCTCCTCTTCGGAAACGTGGTGGCATTCATCGTGGCCGCGGTGGCCGTGCGCTGGTTCGTCGGGTTCGTAACGAAGCGCGGCATGACACCATTCGGGTACTACCGCATTGTGCTGGGGGTGGCCTTCCTGATCCTCAGCATGCTTGGCTACGTCTCCATGGAGTAACATTGACTTTCGGGCGTCGCCGCGGCTAACTGACGCCAGAGGTGTTTGACCATGATCCGCAGACATTCCAGACGAGGCTTTGCGTTCCTCTCGGTGCTCATGGCGCTGGCAATCGTTGCCGTGCTCACCACCAACTATATGTCGGCTGACGTGCCGGGCGGAAAGCCCTGGGCGATTGTGCAGCAAGATCGCGCCCGCGCCGCCGTCACGGCCATCAACACCCGGACGATGCAGACACAGTACTTCATGGCGACCGAGGGTCGTCGTCCCCCGATCGACCAACTTCGACGCTTGATGGATGGGTATTCCCAGTCAGCGGGCGGCGGTGGACGATTCTTCCTTGATCAGAACGAAAACGTCCAGAACACGACACTTCTCCAGACAAAGACTTTCCACGAACAAAGCAACCTGCCCAGCTTTCGCTGAGTAGGGTTACTTGGCCTTCTTGACGGGCTTGGCAGGGGCGGCCGCCTTAGCCGGGGCCGGTGCAGCCTTGGCGGGGGCCTTCGCGGGAGCGGCGGCAGGAGCCTTTGCCGCGGGCTTAGCAGCGGGAGCAGCCTTGGTGGGCTTTGCTCCGGCCTTGGCCGTGGACTTTGCGGGAGCTTCCTCCGGCACCGGCTCGGGCTTCGGCGCCGGGGCGTCACCCTGGAAGAACGGCTTGTCCAGCATCTTGTCGATGGCCAGCTTCATCTCGCGATAGACACGCTTGTAGACCTCAAGCGTCAGACCGTTCGGATCGGTGATCTGGTAATTCTTCAGGTCGCTCTCGGCGAATTCCTTCAGCAGGTACGTCTTCCCCTTCGCCTCCTCGCTCATGCGAAGCGCGGTCTGGACGTGGAAGGGGGTCATGCCGAGGATCAGGTCCGCCTTGTGGATCAGCTCGCGCGTGAGCGGACAGCTCCGGTGCTTGGAAATGTCGATGTTGGCGTTCTTCATCACCTGCACGGCTTCGTCCGTGGGGATGAGGCCCGGAACCGTCATCACGCCGGCGGTCTTGACGTCGACGTACTTCATGCCTCGCTCGGCCAGCGCATGGACCATATAGCCCTGGGCCATGGCCCCGCGGCAGGTATCTCCCGTGCAAAGAAACACAATGACCTTCTTGGACCGACGTTTTCCGAGAAGCATGGACATGGCTGTTTGGGTAGCACTCCGTGGAGGGAATCCGCTGCGAAGCTGAAGGGCTTGAAGGGAGCGGAGGGCGGCAAGCCCCGTGTGGGCTGCATCACCGTAGCTTGCAAATGTGTGCAACGCTCCCTTGGAACAGCAAGGGAAATCGCGGAATATTATCGCCCGATGATAAATTATCGCACCGGGGTGATGCTGCCCCCTCGCCCGTTGACAGTCAGCGGGGAAACGGGGGAACCTGCGTGCGCTCGCGCTGTGGCGAGCACCCGCAGGCTCTCCCCGAGTGGCGAAACAGGCAGACGCAGCAGACTTAAAACTGCCCTCTCCGGTCGCCACAAACCCAGCGGAATGAAGAGCCCGGGAAACCATTGGGTCTGCTCGTGGGTGCCCGGTCTAGTACCAGTGGGCCGCCGGTGACCCGAACGGCTTGACCTACATGGCAGTTGGAAGAGGAATGGCACCATCCTCGGGTGGCGAAATCGGCATACGCAATCGACTTAAAATCGATCGACCGCGAGGTCATGCGGGTTCAAGTCCCGCCCCGAGGACCACAGACTTCGACAGGAAACGAAGGGGCTGGCGATTTATCGACCTTCGTGGGCACTGGAGCCAAAAGCACTGGATGGCGGTGTACTCCCGGCCGAGAAGGGAGAGCAAGGCGACCGGTACTCCAGCAACGTTCCGAGAGGGGACGGAGGGGATTTCGCACGCTTCGCCGCGGAGGCGGCACCGTCCGTTGCCGCGTTGAACACCCAAGAAACGGAATCGCCACTGCCAGAGAGGGCGGGGGGGGGAATACGGTAAAACCGCGGCGGTCGTTTCCGAAGATACGCCCCGGATTGGATAATTTGTATAAATCTGATTGCGTTCTCAGACACTCGTTGCGTTAATTTGCACGTTGGTGAGGTTTCGAATGAATGCCCGCCAGCATCGGATGACTAGATAAACAGCGGCCCGTCCAGGCGGGAGGCTCGTTAGAAAGTAAACCGACACGGTTCGACTCCCCAACGCGGGGACTGAACCGTGTCGGTTTTTTTATTTCCCATCGCTAGGACTCACGGGCGACAAGCGACGCCCAGATCGTTTCCGGTATCGGAGTAGTCAGATGAACAGTCGGTTCTTCGGCAAAGCATCAATGCTGTCTGCTAGTGCAGTGAGTTATGATGGTCGGCCATTTCTGGACACTTGAATAAGTTAGCTTCGCCGGTGCACCCTCGACCCGAGAGGAGCACCTCCAGATGGGCAAGCAACGCCGTTCATTCACCCCGGAGTTTCGCGCCAAGGTCGCCCTCGCCGCCC
>WGMQ01000073.1 GCA_016125005.1 bacterium
ATGGCGAAAAGTCTCTCCTATTATCCATCAAGACACCGGGGACAGGGTCCCTTTCCACACAGAATTGAGTTGCCTGAAGTCCCGATTGGCTTCGATGTCATTCCTCCACCGACTCGTGACAAATACCCATGCCTGAACGAAAGGCAGTACGAATGGATTTTGACGGCCCTGCGGAGTTCTGGTACCCTTTTTGAGCAACATCCGCGTTCTTACTCAGAGATGCCGGAGCCGACACTGAGAGACTTCATGCTTCAGGGCCTCAATAATGGTCCCGGAATGCAACCGTCTGCTGAAAAATTCAGGTGTAAAGGAAAGACCGACATATGCCTGGAGTTTTCGGACTACTCTGCGTTTATCGCTGAGTGCAAGAACTGGGGCGGCGAGAGGGTCGTCCATGACGCACTGTCGCAATTGCTGGGCTACCTGACATGGCGCGACTGCAAGGCCGCTTTGGTGATCTTCAACCTAAGCGTCGCTGGATTCTCGGAGATTCAAGCAAAGCTACTCGCCGCATTGCAGTCTCACCCGCATTTCGTTCAGGAGATACCAGGCTCGCCGATGGGCGAATGGCGAGTCGTCGTCAAGAGTCCGGACGATCCGGCGCGGCAGATCACGGTGCATGTGTTCCTGTTCAATCTCTTCACTAGGAAGGAGGCCCCATGAATACGGACCTGATTCGTGATCTTCACGCGCAGCTAACAATGCTTGTCAGTCAAATGGTGCCGACCCATCAAGAATTGATGCAGCTTCGAGCGGGATTAACCCCACATGCAGAGTTCTTGCACCCCAGGTACGCCATCGAGCTGTGGCGTGCAAACAAGGCATGGTCGGCACAACCAGGTCTGAACGATGAACAGAGGAGACAGATTGAAGCTTCCGCGGCGAGCTACCCCTTTCTCTCGCGCGCGCACGAACTGGACAACAGGCCAGATTTCGACGGAAATAAGTCTCCGCATCGCGCTTTTGCAATGCTGCTCCTTGGAGTCCAGAATGGCAATGACCGGTACAAAGTCCACAAAGGGAATAAGGTACTTGAACACTTGGTCGATTTTTGTGACGGTGTGGAGAACGTCGGTGCTTCCTTTAGCTGCCCGCTCTCAATATGCCTCGTTCCAAGGGACCTTCGGCCGTATTCTGACAGGTCACCCATTGCACGGTTTCTTTTTCGGGCGCGGGCCGTGCATCTACTCCAGCGATGCTGGAATGAGATGGCGGATAGCTCCCCCGACCTTGCGAAAGCTGACTGTTCCAAGCTCTTCATGGCTTGGAGCGGTTGCTTTCCCAACCACTTCGGCAGTTGGGAGGCGTTGGTGACCGATGATACGGCCTGGGGCGCAATTGAGCCATACAGTGAGCCGCGCCTTGCTGGACTCCTGAAAGATCGCGCAGGCTGGCCCGCCTACACCCGATTTCTAATGGCCAAAGGGATCCCCGTTCCCGCCATTCCTTCACTGCTGGGGGCCCAATAGATGACCTCCCCCCTCTACCGCGAAGAAGTCTCCTCCCAAATCCCCGCCGTCCGTCTGCTGCGGGCGATGGGGTGGACGTACCTCCCTCACTCGGAGGCGTTGCGGCTTCGCGGCGGTCGGCTCGCGGGGGTGTTGCTGGAGCCGGTGCTGATGGACTGGCTGCGGCGGAACAACCGGGTCCAGTACAAGGGGCAGGCGCTCCCCTTTGAGGAGGGGAACATCGTGGCCGCCGTGCAGGCGCTGAAGGCCGTGGCGCTGGATGGGCTGGTGCGGACGAACGAGAAGATATACGATCTGCTGTGCCTGGGGAAGTCCTTCGAGCAGGTGATCGACGGCGACCGGAAGAGCTTCACGCTGCGGTATATCGACTTCGAGCGGCCCGAGCGGAACGTGTTCCACCTGGTGGAGGAGTTTGCCGTGGAGCGCGTGGGGCGACGGGAGACGCGCAAGCCCGATGAGGAGGAGTTGGAAGCGCGGAAGGACGATGCGACGCTGGGCCTGAAGGCGGAGAACGTGCGCCGCCCGGATATCGTGCTCTTTGTGAACGGCATCCCGCTGGGGGTGATCGAGTGCAAGCGCCCCGACCTGAAGGACCCGATCAAGCAAGCGATCAGCCAGCACCTGCGCAATCAGCGCGACGAGGAGATTCCCCACCTCTTCCAGTTCGCGCAAATCCTGCTGGGGGTGGCCGTGCGCGAGGCGCATTACGGCACCGTGGATACGCCCGCGAAGTTCTGGTCGGTGTGGAAGGAGCAGCTTGGCAAGGCCGACGAGGACCACCTGGGCGAGTTGGTGAACCGCGAGCTGGAACCGATCATGGAGGACCCTGTCTTCGACTCGCGCCCCAGCATGGTGCGCGAGCACTTTGCCAGCTATGGCGAGCGTCGCCTGACGGAGCAGGACCGCACCCTCTTCGCGCTGTGCCGTCCGGAACGGTTCCTGGAGATGATGTACCGCTTCGTCGTGTTCGACGGGGGGCGGAAGAAGCTGGCACGGTGGCAGCAGTTCTTCTGCGTGCGCGATACGCTGGACCGAGTGAAGCAGCGGGACGAGGAAGGCCGTCGCCGGGGCGGCACCGTGTGGCACACGCAAGGGAGCGGCAAGTCCCTCACCATGGTGATGCTGGCGAAGGCGCTGGCTCTGGCGCCCGACATCGTGAACCCGCGCATCGTGTTGGTGACGGACCGCGTGGACCTGGACGAGCAAATCTATGGTACCTTCCGCGCCTGTGGGATGGAGCCCCAGCAGGCCCGCACGGGCGAGCATCTAGGCACGCTGCTTGAGAGCGAACGGGCGACGATCATCACGACGGTGCTCGACAAGTTCGAGACGGTCATCGCGCGGAAGAGCTATCGCAACCCGGCGGACAATATCTTCGTGCTGGTGGACGAAAGCCATCGGTCGCACTACGGCGCACGCAATGCACAACTCCGCCGCGCGCTTCCGATGGCCTGCCACATCGGCTTCACGGGCACGCCCCTCCTCAAGAATGACAAGAGCACGATGGACCGCTTTGGCGGATTGATCGGACGGGCCTACACGATAAAGGACGCCGTGGAGGACAAGGCGGTCGTCCCGCTTCTCTACGAAGGGCGCGACGTGGAATTGTCGGTAGATAAGGACCAGATCGACCGCTGGTTCGACCGCGTGACGATGAACCTCAGCGAGGAGCAGAAGGCCGATCTGAAGAAGAAGTTCGCCACCACAGGGCAGCTCCACCGCGCCGAGCAGAAGGTGCGCTGCATCGCATGGGACGTGGCGACGCACTTCCGTGATACGTGGCAGGGTTCGGGACTGAAGGGCCAGCTCGTGGCGCCGAACAAGGACACGGCGCTCCGCTACAAGGAGTTCCTAGACGAGACAGGTCTCGTTACCAGCGAGGTCATCATCTCCGGCCCCGACGACCGCGAGGGGAACGAGGAGGTGGAGGACCCGACGGAGAAGGTCCAGAAATTCTGGAAGAAGATGATGGACCGGTATGGCAGCGAAGAGAACTACAACCGCAGCCTCATCGGTGCCTTCAAGAACGGCGACGAGCCGGAAATCATCATCGTGGTGAGCAAGCTGCTGACGGGCTTTGATGCGCCAAAGAACGTGGTGCTCTACCTGACGCGACCTCTGAAGGACCATACGCTGCTCCAGGCCATCGCGCGCGTGAACCGCCTGTGCGAGGGGAAGGAGTTCGGCTACATCCTCGACTATGTGGGCGTGCTGGGAAAGCTGGACGAGGCGCTCGATCTATACGGCAAGCTCGCGGAGTTCGACCCCGAAGACATCGAAGGTACGGCCACCGACGTTTCGGTGGAGATCGAGAAGCTGGGCCAGCGGCACTCCGACCTGTGGGATGTCTTCAAGGCAGTCCGGAACCGGAAGGATCAGGAGGAATTCGAGCAGGCGCTCGCCGACGAGGCGCTGCGGCTCCAGTTCTACGAACGACTGGCGGCCTTCGCGCGGACACTCCAGATTGCGCTGGCCTCCGCAAAGTTCCACGACGCGACCCATCCCGATAAGGTTGCCCGCTATCGCGGCGACCTGAAGTTCTTCGTGGAACTCCGCGCATCGGTGCGGCAGCGCTACGCGGAGACGGTGGACTTCGGCGAGTACGAGAAACGCATTCAGGCGTTGGTGGATCGCCACGTCGGCGCGGGCGACGTGAAGTTGATCGTTCCGCTGGTGTCGATCTTCGACGATGAAGCTTTCCAGGCCGCCGTGGAGGAACGCCACTCGCCCCGGTCGAAGGCTGACCTCATCGCCAGCCAGACAAAGCGCACCATCAGCGAGCGGTGGGAGGAGGACCCGGCACTCTACCGGAAGTTTTCTGAGATGCTCCAAGCCGCCATCGACGAGTTCCGCGCGGGACGGCTGTCCGATGCGGAATTCCTCGCCAAGGTGAACAAGGTGCGGGAATCGGTCGTGAATCGCACCGACGAGAAAATCCCGCTGGAGCTTCGCCAGCGTGAAGTGGCGCGGGCGTTCTATGGCATCCTGCGCGAGTCGCTGGGAGACCGTGCAAACAGCGCCGGGGATCGGTTTGCGATTTCAGCCAGCGTGGGCGCCGAGAAGGCGATCCGAGAGCTTGCCATCGTGAACTGGACGGGCAACGAGGACGTGGTGAAGCGGATGGCCATCGCTGTCGAGGACCTGCTGCTGGACCTGAAGGACCCCCATGGCGTCGCGCTCGACTTCAGCGACGTGGATCTTCTCGTGGCTAGATTTATAGACGTCGCCAGAGTTCACATCCGATGAGCGAAACCGGGAGCATCACCTTCGCCGGACGGACCATCGACTTCACCGTAACCCGCTCCGAGGCCGCGCGACTCTCCATCACCGTGGAGCCAGACCTGACAGTTCGGGTGGTGGCGCCGAAGGTTCACTCCCTTCCCGAAGTGATTGGCAGGGTGCGGCGCCGTGGCGCGTGGATCGTGCGCCAGTTGGACGACCTCGAACGGTTCCTCCCCAAGCAGCCACCAAGGCGATACGTGTCGGGGGAGTCGCATCGCTATCTCGGGCGTCAGTATCGCCTGAAGGTGCAAAAGGCAGATGGTCCCTGCGCGGTGAAGCTCAAGGGTGCCTATATCCAAGTCGCCGCCAATGCCCCGGAGGATACCGAGGAGGTAAAGTCCCTCCTGGACGACTGGTATCGCCAGCATGCTCGGGTCGTGTTTGAAGCGCGCGTCGCTGAGGCAATCGACCGCCATCGACGCCATGGCCTGCGATGCGAACGACTCCGACTTCAGACAATGAAGACCCGTTGGGGGAGCTACACGGCGACCGGCACCATTCTCCTCAACCCTGCCCTCATCATGGCCCCACGGGCGTGCATCGATTACGTGGTCATCCACGAACTGTGCCACAGCGTGGTCCCCCACCACGGCCCGAAGTTCGAGGCGCTCCTGACGCGATGCCTGCCAGACTGGCGGGAGCGGAAGGCGAGGCTGGAGACGACTGCAAAAATCTAGACCGACCCTTACCCGTGATGAGTCTACGCGGAGGGATCCCTGAGCGACTCTTCATCGCCAAGCTGGCCAGCGATCTGATTCTGGCGGAGGCACTCCTCGCGCATCGCTCGCAATTCCGGCGGCAACTCTGGAATGGGAGTCAGGCGCTCGACCGAGTAGTCGGCATTGAGGCGGAATCTGGCACCATACTCCTCCCACTCACAACCCGGGGGAGGACCATGATGAAGCATCTCTCGGCTTTCTCGACATATCTGGAGGTGGCGCTCAAAGCCCCACTTTGAAGCGTACTTGTCAGCCATGATTTCGGATGACCACTCATCGGAGATAACGCTTCTCAAGGGCTTCAAATCGTCAGTGACGGTACAAGCATGGCCCAGCTCATGCACGAAGACGCCGAGCAGTTGGTCCTCCGGGAGGTCAGGCTTGATGAAGAGTTGGCCCGTCATCTCGCCATCCTCCCAATCCCAGTGCTCCGGCCTGTCACTCGGGCGGGGATCGGCCACCCACTCCCCGAGGTCACACTCCCTCGTGGTTTCGTAGGAGGAGACGCACCGCACGACGCGTTGCAGGCGAGCGAAGTCCTCGGGGGCCTGCTTCTTGATACGTCTCAGGCATCGGTTCGCTATGCGGATGAAGTCCGCGCAGGAGATTTCGGTTTGAATTCTTCCGTAGAGCTTCACCTTCCCCGCTCCTTTCCGAAGGTCGCCTATCTCTTGTGTCCAGTTAAAGGGTGCGCATTTACCGAGGATGGTTCAAGTCCGAAGCGAGTCCCAGCGCTACCAGATAACCCCTCCCGCCTCGGGCATCAAGCCGAGGCAGGAGGGGCGTTCCGGTTAAGGGTTCGCTCAGAGCCCGAGCGCTTCACGGTAATCCGCGAAGGGCAGGCCGAGGACTTCGCGGGCGAGGGTCGGCACGATCGTCAGGAACGAGTCTGACTGGTGAAAGGCGGGGGCGCGGGCGGGGATGGCTTCATCAATCGCCGCGAGGGCGCAGGCGACGCGGAAGGCCACCTTCAGCGGCATCTCGGAGCGCGTGCCGATCGGCGAGTCCTGCACCACGCCGGGCCAAGGGCTCCGCAGGAAGCAAAACAGGTCGTCCTTCCGGCTTCCGCTCATCGAACGGATCAGGAGGTTCCTTCCGCCCGGGAGGAGGAGGGGGGCTTCATCCGGCTTGCTGGTTTCGGCGCCACTCCGCAAGGCCTTGACTAGGTCAACGACGGGTTCGGCGATCTCTTCATGGATCACCAAGTGGTCCGCGTCGGTCAGCGCATCAAGGGCGCGCGAGATGCGGCGCGCATCCTTCAGTTCGAGGCCCCCGGCGGGAGCGAGGGGGCAGGGATTCGTGCTCTGCTCATGACCGCTGGAGTGGTGGAAGTACCGGGAAGGCCCAGCCACCCCCTTCGGCAGGATCAGCAGGCTCCTGCACTTGCTGTCCTCTTCGGCGACGTCGAAGAACGGATCGTCGAAATCGCACTCGTCGCTGCCCACGGAGTAGCCCGGGCTCAGGATTCTGCTGGCGAGCAGCTTTGCCTTCTTCCCCTTGGGGAACCTCTTGGAGTCGTCTTTCATGATCGACATCCTTTCCTATGGCGGGACCACGCCCGCGAGATGTGAGGAAGGCTTGGCAGCCCGTTGCGCGGAGCGCGCAAACTCATCCTCAATAGGCTGTTCTGAGGTCCCTCGCCCGTGAGGGAAGATTCCTTGCATCGCTGGGCGCGGCGGAGGCTTCCCATGCCCATCATGGGCGACCCCGCCGGAGAGCCGGTGCGGAGCGAGATGGGGCCGGGTATAGTTGCTTCGGGTCGGTCAGGGAGGCCTGCCGAACTGGACAAGCCTCCCGCCCCGGGCGGGAAGCCGGGGCGGGAGGTCTGATCGAGGGCGGGATGATCAATCGAGCCGGAGGACCTGCCGGACGGGCACAGAGGGGAGGCCGAGGATTTCGTGGATCAGCGCGGGCACTACGGTCAGGAAGGACTCCATCTCCGCGAAGCCAGGCGCGGGCGGAGGCAACTCGCTCTCAATCTGCGCGAGCGCCTTCGCCAGGCGGCAGGCGACCTCGATCGACATCTGAGGCCCCACGCCGAGCGGAAAGCCCTCCAGCCATCTAGCCTTGCCAGAACGCACGAAGGCATAGCGAACGGTGCCGTCGCGCTCTGCGATCACCGCGAGGGAGGCTTCCCTGCGGTCGGCGCTCCCTCTCCGCGCCTGCGTCTTCGGCTCGCCGTGATTCCTCACGAATTGAACAAGCCTGACCAAGGGGTCGGCATGCCCTTCATGAATCCACAGATCGTCGGCCTCGCTCATCGTGTTGAGGGCAGAGGAAATCCTGCGCGCATCCGCCAGCCGCAGCGTGACGCCATTGCCAAGCAAGCAGGGCTTCGTGAAACCCTCGAATCCAACCGAGTGATGGAAGAAAACGGCGGGACCGTCCTTCGCGCCGGGGACGACGATCAGGCTTCTGCATTCGGAATCGACCTCCATCGCATCGAACCTTGGGTCGGAGCGGAGGTCGAATTCATCGAGGTCATCGCGACGGATTCGCTTTCCGTCCGCGACGAAGTATTCGTCGGTACTTCTCAGTAGTGGTGACTTCATCGGAGTCAGCCTTTCCTATGGCGGGAGGGTTTCCCGCGAAGTGTCGAGGAGGGCTTGGCGACCCGTCGCGCGGAGCGCGCAAACTCACCCTCAATAGGCTGTTCCGAGTCCCCTCGCGCGTGAGGGAAGATTTCTTGCAGGGCTGGGCACGACGGAGGCGGGCCTGACCTCGAAGCGGCGGGCGCGAACTAGCTTTTCTCCATCTCCGGCTCGGGGACGAGAACGTAGCGAATGGTTGGCGACTTTGGATTCCAGTGCTTGCAGTGGTGGCGCCACTTCCGGTGCTCGGCGCCATCAAGGGCCCGGAGGAGTTTCTTGTCTCGCCCGGTGAAGTCCCTCGCCGAACAGCACCGGGAGCTTCGACGGGTTGCGGAGCGCCCAGCGGGTGTTCTTCAGCTTGCCGGAGAGCGATTCGAACGCGTCGAGGTCGATCTCCTCCCCGCGTTCGTCCACGGGCACGACGGGGAAGCCCACCTGCCGGAGGAGCCGCAGGTCGTCGCGGGTGGTCTGGAGGGAAAGCTCCAGTCCATCGAACGGGTAGCGGCGGCGGAGGCGGTCGGTGATCTCTGCTGCCGTGGGAGGATTCCCCGGCTCGCACAGGAGCAGAAGCGTTGCCCACGAACGCAATTGGCGGTGGCCCTTGCATCCGTAGTTCGTCGCTTTCTGGCCGGGCTTGCGAGGCACGCCGAAGGTTCTTCTCCGCAGAGGATTGCCAGCGTCGCGAGTCTCCGTTGCGGAAGCTCGTTGGTGGACTCCTTCGCGGATGTTTTTTTTTGTCCTGCCGGTTTTCTTTGCCGGGTTTGTTTTGTGATGTCTGAAGGCTTGGGCGCTGGCGCGCCGCCGAGGGTGGTACCGGGAGAACCCCGCCGCTTCCTCTCGTCACAGGGGCGGCGAGGCAGCGGGCGGATTCGTCACAGAACGGGAATATAGACCGCGTGACCACGACGCGGGCGATGCGTCGTGGTCCTCGCCCCTCGTCCACCAACTCCACCTACTCCACCTTCTCCACCCTCGCGAGTACCACTAGCGTTGCCATGTATAGACAATGCGAACGGTCTAGTACTCCTCGGGAGTGAGGACGGTGGTTATGCCAACAGGCGGAACTGAGGTCCGGCCGCCTTCCGTAATTATCCAGATGCGCTGGCCACGAATCGTATAGACAGACAACAGACGCTGGTCCCGCCTTAGCGCCTCCTCGTTGACCTTCCAATCGTGCTTGCCGCACTCGCCCCAATCTCCTGCCGAGTGGCGGGCAATAAGGTCGGAGCACGCCTGCGAGCGCTCGGCATCATTATCTCCGAGTGCGGCGATGGCGCCGGGGGTGATGACGGTCCTCCCAAGTGGGAACTTCGAGACGGGCGGGACGTTGACCACGATCATGGACGTGATCCTTTCTGAAAAGAGAATGCCCCGGCGCCGTATAGACGCCGGGGCACGAGCCGTGCTCGCATGGTGATGATATCTGCCCCGCCGAGGGACTCATAGCGGGGCGACTCGATCAGTCGTCCTCGGATTCTATCCCGAGGTAGCGACGGAGGCGGTAGGTGAGATGGGCGGGATCAACCGCCCTGCGCCTGGCCCTGGACTCGGAATCAAGGGTGGCCACCCAACGGCGGAAGCGATTTGCAAAGATGATGGAGGAGGGTACGCTGGAGTCGCCGAGCAGCGGACCTTCCTCCGCACAGCCGATGCGATGGAGGAAGCGGCGGATGAACCCTGCAAGGGACTTGGTCGTCCGGCCATCGGCACCGAAGCTGGTGAAGCCATGTAAGTCCTTGCCGTAGAAGTTATCGCCGCACTGGCGTTCGATCTCCTGGGCAAGATCGTCGAGCAGGTACAGACGCGGAGAGACAGGGCTGAACTCTTTGGAGCGGGTGAAGCGAAGGGCACGGGCAAGCAGGTTGCCGTGGCCGTCTTCGATGCGAAGAACCTGCAACTCGGTCGGCCTAGACCGGGAGCTGAGATGCCAATCGAGCGGCGGAAGGGAATCAGTGAGCACGATACGCGAGTAGAGTTTCATGGGGGATCCTTTCGGGAAGGGAGATGCTGAATCCGGGGTGCGCAGCCCGGATGATGGCCGCGCACCCCGGACGATGTTATTCGTACGAGGAGTCGTCGGATTCGGAGGTGCTGTCGGAGTCCTCAACCTGGGTGACGCAGTAACAGGCGACGCCACCACGCGACGGACGAGGAACCAGCTTGAAGCCGCCCGCGACGCGATTGCGGCAGCGCGAAAGGAAGAGCCCGAGATCGACCACGGACTTGCCGGTGCCGGGGCGCTCGGGAGGCACGATAGGAAGCCCGGCTTCGTGGAGGAAGGAGACCACATCGCGGGCGGTGACGGACTTGCCGCCGAAGCGTTCGTGCCAGGCCGGAAGGAGAAGGTGCAAGTGCGCCTGATCCGGATCGGGGGTCGCATCGACGAGGGCGCCGAGGTTCGACATGAAGCCACCATATCCTGCGTACTCAACGACTCCGCCAACGATTTCGAACCACTCCTCGAACATCGGTAACGTCTGCCCGCTGGGCTTGGGCTGGCCCGCATCGCGCCAAGCCTTGACGAGTACTCCAAGCGCCCAGAAAAAGTCGGCTTGGTGCTCAGGAACGTAGTGGCGAAGGGCCAAGAAATCGCGGCCTTCGGGTTTCCGGCGAAGAGGGTCCTCGACCCCGGGGTCCAGCAGGATGGGGACCACGCGGCGCGAGACCTCAGCAGTCATGCGCACGTTGTTCCCTGTTAACATCCACACTACCGTGGCGGCAACTTCGCCCGTGTTCGATACGCCAAGGATGCGATCTGTGTACACAGGGTAGCAGGTGAGGATGGCGCAGAGTACCTTCGTTTCAAGATACTCGGAGACATTGTCGAGGAAGCCAACGAGTCCGTTCGAACGCATGACGGCGAAGAGCAACTTCTTCCATTCCGCACCACTCTTAGCCTCGGTGAACGGGGTAGGGCTGAGGCCAAGCGCTGCCATCACGATGGCGAGGATCAGAAGAGTGCCTCCGGTGCCCCGACATGGCTTGTTCACTGCGAAGAGGGGCACGGGTCCGTCGATTGCAGGGCGCACGACGAGAGTGACGGCCAACGCCACGGCGTTCGCGAGATTGGTCGGGCTGGCCCATGGAAAATCACGGAGCAGCTTGCGGAGAACCCTCTTCGCCATCCTGAGGTGCTGGCGCGTTACCAACTTCGGCAGGGGGCGAACGGAGAGACCTTCGGGATATGCAATGATCGCTTCTAACTTCTGGTGGAACCCTGGGCTGCAACGATAGCGCAGGTCGCGGCTGAAGACCGGCGAGTGATAGATTGTCGTCAGGACCGGGACGGGCTTGTGCGGCGAGTGGAAGACGTTGTCTACAAGTGTTGAGAGCGGATTCACCTCGACCTTCCCAGACTTCCCTTCACGCGTGAACTCTGCGCAAGCCATGAGGACCAGAACCAGCTCGTTGCGCTTGAGGGCGACGATGCGCGGCTGGCCGAGTGCAGATTTCGCAACGCGGACAAATTCTCCCGCGCGGTTCTTGAAAAGCTGCGGTTCCCCCGAGGTGTTCCATGCTTCGAGCGCGTCGAGCGTTGCTGCCAACAATTCGGACGGCGACAGCTCATCGACGGCGATGTGATGCTTGTCGAAATCGGGATGAGTATGCCCCCACGGGGCATTCGCGGTGGTGCTACTAGTTGTTTCGTCTTCAGGTTCGCGCATGGCGAACTCCTTTCTTCTCGGAAGTGCCGCGACGTATAGACGCGGCGGTGATGGCTCCGGGACGTGACTGGCACGTCCCGGAGCGGTTGATTTTCTTCAGGGCGTTTCGCTCGTCTCGGCAGGCTCCGAAGCCTTCGCCGGTGACGGGCGCATGAGGGCCGCGCCGACCGCCTCGGTGGCGTTGCGGAGGCCGCTGGGAAGCGTTTTTGCATAGACCGAACGGGTGATTTGGAGAGAGCTGTGTCCAAGCAGTTCGGACACGCTTTCGAGTGGCACAGAGGCGTTAAGCGCGACCGTCCCGAACGTCCTTCTGAGATCGTGAATCCTCACCCCGGTCAGTCCAGCACGCTTACAGACACGGCGGAAGGCAGGGGTTGGATCAGCGATTGGACTCCCTGCTATGCGACCGACAAACAGGTGTGGATTTCTGTCTATACGAGGAAGACTTGCCACCACGGCCCAGGCCGCTTTATTAAGCGGCACGCGGCGGCTCTTGCCGTTTTTTGTGATCCTCAGATGCGCGATACGATCGGCGGCGTTGATGTCCGTCCATTTGATGCGCATCGCCTCACCGCGACGGAGGCCGGTCGCCAGCAAGAAGGCCATAAGTCCCTTGATGAACACATTGGACTCTTGGTCCAGCGCCTCATAGAAACGGGCGATTTCTTCCTCGGTCAGATAGCGACCGCGAGGTTCCGCAGGCCGGACTTTCCGGACCAATCGTGCGGGATTTGTCGCGATCCAACCTTCACGCTGCGCGAAGGTCAGCAATCCCGAGAGGGCGCTGACCGCCTTGCGCGCGGCATCGTTGCGACCCTGCTTAACAAGGTCGTCGTGGAGACGCTGCGCCATCCGCGGCGTCAATTGAGTGACGAGGAGATTTCCGACTTCTGGCAGCACGTTCGCCCGCAGAATCTGGCGAAGGTTGCGCCACGAGCGAAGGCGGCCCTTGGTCTCCCTGATGTATAGACGAGCGACATCGCCGACTGTCCGTGTCGCTCGGTTTTTGGCCACCTCGGTGACCGGAAACTCGCCCCGGTGAAGCTGCGCGCGCATTTCCATCGCGAGGGCACGAGCTTCATCCAGGCTCAATTCATCGGCGCTTCCGAGTCGCAGGCAATGCTTCCTGCCTCTGAAGGCGAAGATGAAATAAAAGGCCCGGGTCCCACGCCGCGTGACCTCAAGCCGAAGGCCGGGCACTTTCTGATCGCAGAAGATGGACGACGAGCCCTTCGCCATCTCGCTCGGCCCGGGAAGTTCCCGAACCAACTGCTGTGTCAGCCTGATCGACGCCACGTTGTTGCCGTTGTGAAGAGTGGCATCGCGCTTGTCGTACTGTATATACAGATATACGAGGAGTGAAACCAGCAGCCCAAGTACGACTGCCATCGCGGCGATGCTCCGCACAGGCGACCCTGCAAAACGACCCCCAAACCCACCGACCTCTGCTGGTGGGACCTGCTGCGCCAGTGGCGCCAGTACGGAGAATCCATGGACGGATTCCGCCTTTCCGGCAGGCACCTCTGCCTGCCTGTTGAAGCCCTTCCCGCCGGGACGGGTAGTGGTGGACAGCCAGCGATGGTATGCGGCCACGAGGAGACACTCCCCGGGGTTCGGGAGTGGGTGTTGCTCGGCCTGGTTCTGGAGTTGAAACAAGGGGGACCACCCTTCCGCAGCGCTGGCTGCAAGGATTTGTGCGTCGCCCCGAGGTTGATGCCGTTGCTGGCGGCTTCTGCGGAGTTGTCGAGTGGTGCCTCGACAGGTGCAGAAAGCCACCGAACACAACGGCACGATAGGTTAGAAAGCCTATCGGCCCTCGGGGTGAAACATGAGCGCGAACGTGAAAGATTTCACGCGACGTTGCGCTGTTTGGATTGGGTGTCCTTGGGGTGATCCAAGCGGCTGAAAAACTCCCCCCATGCTCGTCAGGGGACTCAGCTTGGATCGATGAGCACGAGAACTGGGATAGTCCAGTCCGGTCGCCGACCACTTCATTCAGCGTGTGCCAGAGTTCAACCGTGGTTGGGAACTATTGGCACCGCGATTCAACTGTCTTGTGGCTTTAGCCTCGGCTATCCTCACAAGCCGGGAGAGTTGAGACCCGCGGCCCGCGCTGGGTCAATGAAAATTATCCAGGTGTCAACAGAATAGAAGCTTGCGCGACCTCGACGCACGTGAATGCTCGGGGGGCGGAACCCCCTTCCAACTGACCGGTGGCGACGATGTGGCCTTTGCCATACTCCGGTTTCCGCATCGGCAAAAAACGATTTCGATCCGGCGAAGAGTCCCGGTCGCAACCACGGGGGCTGCGACCGGGATGGTCAGTCGGTTTTCTCCAGCGGAGGAGGAGGCTCCTGATCGTCGGCTTGCTTGCTGGCGGCTTCGATGATGTTCGACACGATCCCCGAGCCTGCTCGGAGCGACTCGTTGTTCAAGTGCGAATACCGTTGTGACATGATCGGCGATGCGTGGCCCAGCAACCCCTGCACAGTGTAGAGGCTGGCTCCGTTGGATACGGCGAGGGAGGCGAAGGAATGGCGAAGATCATGGATTTTTAGGTCCTTGATCCCCGCCTTCTTGCACGCGCGTTCATGGGCGAACTTCGGCTCCGTGATCGGCATGCCCGGCCTCGAACCGGGAAACACATGCGGATTGCCCGCCACCGGCTTGAGATCGCGCAAGATCGCGCACGCGGACTCGTTAAGGAGCACCGTCTTGGCCCGCCCTCCTTTGGTCCGAGGAAGGTAGAAGGTCCGCTTTTCCAGATCGACCTGCTCCCACTTCGCCCCCATCGCTTCTCCCCGCCTCATGCCCGTGCTAAGGAGGAGTCGGAGGAGGGCACGAAGGTAGACATTCGGTTCCTCATCCAGGGCCGCGAGATACCTCCGCACCTCGTCGGGCGAAAGGGATCGTGTCCGTGCGTTGTTCTCCTTGCGAAGCCGGAAGCGTTCGCCCGGACTCCGCTCGATGACTTCCGAACGGACCGCGTGGCCTAGCAACGCCTTCAGCGTCGCCATGACCCTATTCGCCGATGCCACCGATACCTCGTCCAAGGTGTTCAGATATAGCTTGTCCAGGTCGGCGCGGCGGATGTCGGACAGCAACCGGCGGCCCATGGCAGGGAGGATGCGGTTGCGGAGGTGCCCCTCGCAGTTGCCCCAACTGCGGATGGTCCGCTTGGCGTATTCGATGTACGTCGCCGCGTACTGCTCCAGCGTCGGCATGGAGCGCCGGTTCTCGACCGCGACCGAGGGATCGTTGCCCGCGGCGATGGCGCCTCGAAGCTCCCAAGCCTTCTTCCGGGCGTCCGCCGTCTGCATGCCGGGAAACTCCCCGATCCGGAGGATGCGCTTCCGGTTGGAGAGCATGTAGCGGTAGTCCCAGAAACGCCTCCCCGATTTTGATACTGTGATGCGGAGTCCGATGCATTCAGAATCCGCGTACTCCCTTTGGGTGGAACGGCTGTTGGGATCGTGGGCAGGCAGGGACGCCACGAAGCGGTCGGTGAGCTTGAATCTGTTGCTGGGCATGAGGGTACCTTTCTGCCGCTCCACGGTGGGGAAGGCGGCGATGGGATGTGGGTTGGTGGTGGGTGGAATGTGTGGAGTTTGTGGGGTCGATGCGCGTCGCCGCGAGGCGACCAGCTCCACGATCGGAGGGGACGCGGCTCGCCGGAGCGGCGTGGGAATGGTATCCCCTCCGCCAAACCGCGCTTGCATCCCGGGAATGCCTCGGGTTACAGACTTTGAAGGTTGGCCCTGTAGCTCAATTGGTTAGAGCAGCGGACTCATAAGTACATTGTGCGCCGGTGTAGGAAACTCCCCGGTGGATCCCGTCAAAGTCGGTGAAAGCTAAAGGACCGCAGGTCCCACGCCGACGCCGAGCCAAGCCCGAAAGGGAAGGTGTAGAGACTAGACGGCGGGGGCCTAAACCCTAGAGGGGCATGGCCAAGGCATAGTCCAGACCACGAACCGCCGGTCCCTCCGGTGGGCGGCGAAAGCCGAAGCGGCAGGAATCCGTTGGTTCTCGGTTCAAGTCCGAGCGGGGCCACCACCCTCCCTCAAGAAACACACGGAAATCCGCCGCGTTCCGTCCTTGGTCGCCCGTCCAAGGCGGAGGGCGGGCGTGCGTATCTGCCGTTGACCGAGGGTGCCATCGCCGAGATTTTCAAGAGGTCCCCGGTCGGTTTCTACTGTCCATCTACTGTCAGTGGTCGAAGCGGCGGTTGATGGCCCGTTCCCGGGCAGGGAAGGGCGGGTCTGGAGCAAAAAGTGAGGATTTCACGGGGTTTTCTGCATTGTCTATGCAGGCCCTGGAGGGCAGGGAAGCCCGGGTCTGGAAGTGTGTTGTTTTGACTCATAATCCGTTGGTTCTCGGTTCAAGTCCGAGTGGGGCCACCATTACCAGAGCAAGCCAATCGAACCTCTCCCCCACCAACCATTTGCAGGTGCGTGGCCGGTTTTGTCGTGGGTAGGGAGTACTCATCCAAAGGCCCCAAACTACCACGCCGCTCTCCGCGTCCAACTCGTCGACGATTTAGGAACGGCGAGCTCCCGCGGCCGGGGGCCGGTCGGGCCATGGGCTATGCAACTCGTCTCAGAGCAGCGTCCCCTTCAGGATGAATGCTGCCACTTCGAAGTAGATCACGATTCCTGTGACGTCCACCAGCGTGGCGACGAACGGGGCCGATGAGACGGCCGGGTCCAGGCCGACTCGCTTCAGCAGGAGCGGCAGCATCGAGCCGGAGAGCGTTCCCCAGATCACGACTCCCACCAGCGATGCCCAGATGGTGAAGGCCACCAGCAACCAGTTCGGTCCGTAGATGTCCGAGAAGGCACTCCAGATGCTGATGCGGAGGAAGCCGACCATGCCGAGCGCCATACCGAGCACCAGTCCGCCGAGTAGCTCGCGTCGCATAATGCGCCACCAATCGCGAACGGTGACCTCGCCCACGGCTAGCGCGCGAATGATGAGCGACGCGGCCTGGGAGCCCGAGTTGCCGCCGCTGCTGATGATGAGCGGGATGAAGAGCGCCAGCACGACGGCGCGGTTGATTTCCGCCTCGAAGCGCCCCATTGCGGTGGCCGTCAGCATTTCCCCGAGGAACAGGATCAGCAGCCAACCCGCGCGCTTCTTGATGAGCGTCCAGAACGGGGTGGCGATGTAGGGCTCGTCCAGGGCCTCCATGCCGCCGATGCGGTGGATGTCCTCGGTCGCCTCCTCTTCCGCCACGCTCAGCACGTCGTCGAGCGTGACGATGCCCACCAGGACGCCAGTGCTGTCGGTCACGGGGAGCGCCACGCGGTAGTGCTTCCTGAAGGCGGCGACGGCCACCTCCTGGTCGTCGTCCGCGCGCAAGGCCACGAAGTTGTGGTCGATCAGTTCGCCGATGTACTGGTCAGGGTTGGCGGCCACCACTTGACCGAGACGGACGTCATCGAGAAGCCGCAGCTTTTCGTCCACCACATAGAGCACATTGGCTGTCTCCGCGGTGCGGTAATAGCGGCGCACATGGTCGAGGGCCTCTGCCACGGTTTGCGACGGCTGGACCATGATATAGTTGGGCGTCATCAGGCGCCCGATGGAGTTTTCCTTGTAGCCGAGGAGGCGCTGCGCGACGCGGCGCTGCTCGGGGGAAAGCTGGGCGATGAGCTTCTGGGTGGCTGCGCCGGGAAACTCCTCAAGGAGACGCGTGCGGTCGTCCGGCGGCATCCCCTCCAGCACGACGGCGACGTTCTCGTTCGAAAGGGCCTCCAGCAGCGTCGTCTGTTCCGGCATGGGGAGCGCAGCGAAGACCTCGCCGGCCTGCTCACGCGGAAGCAGGCGGAAGACAACAACCGCCTTCTCCGCGTCCAACTCGTCGACGATTTCCGCCAACGAGGGAACGTCGAGCTCGCACAGGGCGCGCTTCAGTTCGTCGAATTGCTTCTCGGCAATTAGCTCAGAGATGTCGCCTGCCAGGACTTTCCCGAGCACAAGGCACCTCCCAGTGGAGTCCGCACTGATCAGCGGCGCGGGAGCATCCACCGCAGTGCCTCGGGACACAACGGGCAAAAGTGCATGGGCGTTGTTCGCGGTTGCACTTGCCCGGCGGATTGCGCTTGGCCACTCTCCCCGCAGCTTTCCGCAAGGACTACCTCGTAATGAAACTCGCCCAACGCCGATCCCTGATTAATTCCTCCGGCATCCGCAAGGTCTTCGACCTGGCGGCCAAGATGAAGGATCCGATCAATCTTTCCATCGGACTCCCCGATTTTGACGTGCCGGATGTGGTGAAGGAATCGGCCATTGGTGCCATTCGCGGTGGAAAGAACCGCTACACGCTGACGGCGGGAACGCCTCAGCTCCGTCAGGCCGTGCGGGATTACTACACCGCGCGCTCGGTTCCCCACGACGACGTCATGATCGCCTCGGGCACCTCCGGTGCGCTGTTCCTTGTGTTCCTAGCACTGCTGGATCCGGGCGACGACGTGCTTGTGCCCGATCCGTACTTCGTCATGTACGACGCGCTGATCCGCTTCCTCGGCGCGAATGTGATCGCGGTGGATACTTATCCCGACTTCCAGATCACCCGCGAGCGGCTTGAGAAGGCGTGGACACCGCGCACCAAGATGATCGTGCTCAATTCCCCCTCCAACCCTACGGGTCGTGTCTATACGGAGGAGGAGTGCCGCATCGCCGTGCAGTTCGCCGAGGAGAAGGGGATCGAAATCCTCTCCGATGAAATCTACGAACCCTTCACCTACGACGGCGAGTTCGTCTCCCCCGCCCGATTTGCCAAGGCACCGATCGTCATCAGCGGCCTTTCGAAGACTGTCGCCATGACCGGTTGGCGTCTCGGCTGGATCGCCGGGCCGACCGACCTCATCAAGGCCTGCATCGACATCCAGCAGTACACCTTCGTCTGCGCGCCATCCATCGCGCAGGAGGCCGCCATCGAGGGGATGAAGTTCGACATGCGTCCCATCTGCGATGACTATCGCGGGCGGCGCGACCTGATCTATAACGGTCTGGTCGAGCGCGGATATCAGGTGGCGAAACCGAGCGGCGCCTTCTACATCTTCCCCGAGGCCCCCGGCGGCGATGGTGGCGAGTTCGTCCTCCGCGCCATCGACAACAACCTGCTGGTCGTCCCCGGCAACGTCTTTAGCCGCCGGAATAGCAACTTCCGCATTAGCTACGCGGCGACGCGGGAGAAGATCCAGGCGGGCCTCGACGTGCTGGCGAAGTTGAACCCGAAGGCCTGATACTGCAACACAGGGACGCGGCGCAAGTTGCGTCCCTTTTCGTTGACAGCCGTTTCCGGCGCTCCATAGCCTCCCACGTTTCCAGAGCAGGGAGGGTCAAAGCCCCCCTTTTCCATCCGCCACGGAGTTTTCCCGTTGTCCCAGACCTACACCACGATCCTTGCGCAGTCCGCCCCCGCTGAGAAGCCAGTTCCCCCCAAGGAAAACAGCCCCTTCGGTGCCGAATTTTTCATCGCGATCATCATCTTCATTGCGGCATTTTATTTCTTTATCCAGCGCCCGCAGGCCAAGGCCGATGCCGAGAAGAAGCAGGCCCTGGAAGGCATCAAGAAGGGCGACAAGGTCGTCAGCATCGGTGGCATCCACGGCATTGTGGCGAAGGTCAACAAGGAAGCCAACACGGTGACGGTGACCGTCTCCAAGGGCGTGGACATCGAGTTCAACAAGTCGGCCGTGAATGTGCAGGTCGAGAAGGCCGAAGACAAGAAGGGCTGAGTAGCATGGCGAAGCAACCCGAGAGGGCTCCCGCCCGGGCAAAGGCACGCAAGCGTCCCATCGATGCAGAGGGGTTGCGTCGTCGTGTTAATCACGGCGAGACTCCGGTCTATCGCAAAGTCACCTTTGACGAGATCCAACACGATCCCGAGGTGGCATCGCTGATCGAAGGGGCGGACCGCGCCCTGGCCGCCATCGGGTTCACCGATCACGGCATTCGGCACATCGCCCGCGTGGCCAATCGCGCCATGAACATTGCCCGCGATCTTCAGTTGCCCGAACGCGACCGCGAACTGGCGGGCATCGCCGCCTACCTGCACGACATCGGCAACGGGGTGCATCGCGTGGATCACGCCCAGTCGAGCGCCATCCTCTCCTACACGATTCTTTCCCGGCGCGGCATGGATCCGCTGGAGATCGCCGCCGTCATGTCGGCCATCGGCAACCATGACGAGGGCGTCGGCGAGCCGGTGAACAATGCCTCGGCCGCGCTGATCCTCGCGGACAAGAGCGACGTGCTCCGCAGCCGCGTGCGCAGCGCCACCCCGATGCTGACGCGCGACATCCACGACCGCGTGAACTATGCGGCGACGGATAGCAAGCTGATCGTCGACCGCGCCGAGCACCTGATCACGCTCAATCTCTCCATCGATACGCGCGTTTCGCCGGTCATGGAGTACTTCGAGATTTTCCTCGGTCGCATGGCCATGTGCCGCCGCGCCGCGACCTTCCTGAATTGCGACTTCTCCCTGGTCATCAACGGCACCCGTCTCCTGTGAGTTCCCCCTCTCCCCAGCATCCCCTGGCCTGGTATCAGGCGCTCGCGCTGCGCGCGGCGCTCAGCGCCATGTTGCTGGTGTCCTCCACGGCAGGGGCCGAGGCAGGCGTCCGCCTGCTCAGCGTCATGGAGACCATCGTTGGCTCGACGTTGCAGCCGACGGAGAAGCTGAACCGCTACCATCAGGAACAGCGCGAGTCCACCTCGATCCCCTTCAGCGAGTGGGGCCACACCCCAATCGCCGCAGAGAGCGCGCCGCGCCGCCTTGTCATCACGGAGGCTCATCGCGCCAAGGTGGTCGGACCCAATCGCGCGTGGCAGGGTTCGCCTCCCGATCACGGCGCTGTCCCGGCCACCGGTCATTTCACCGCACCCTTTTCGTGGATCTCTGTCGCACCAACGACCTCCCTGACCATCCGTGACCTGCCCGGCTCGCTCGCCCTGAGCGGCGCGCGCACGGCCCACTTCTGCTGCGCTGGCCTCTAGCGTCCTCCTCAGCTCCCCCGAATCGATGCAGTGCGTTTTCACGCGTGGCCCCGTGGCCGCGCCACCTTTGACTGAACCATGCAAGGTCCCAATCCTACGATGCAGAAAATCCTGAATGGAAAACTGATCTTCGTTCTGGTCGCGACCGCGCTGTGCCTTTACCTGACCTTCCCTACCTTCCGCTATTTCTGGGTGGTAAACGGCATGGGGGACAACCCCACCGCCGAGCAGGTGGCACTCCGCAACGAATTGGTATCCCAGCGCGGCGTCATCAAGCTGGGTCTTGATCTCCAGGGTGGAGCTGACTTCCTCCTAGCCGTCGACACCGATCGTCTCCAGCGCCAGAAACTTGAAAATGAAGCCGAGGGTATCCGCAAGGAGCTCACCCGCGAGAATGACATCGACGCGAGCGTCCTCGTCGAGGAGCTCCCGGAAGGTGGCCTCCAGATGCGCGTCCGCGTGAACGAGGAGCGTTACCTCGACCTCGCCGCCGACACGATCAAGGACTACCTGACACGTCACCCCGAGCTTGTCGCCCAGGGCGACGTCCGCGCTGGGATCGCCGGTGAGGGTCTCATCATCGACCCGACCGAGGAAGGTACCGACCGCACGACCCGCGAGGCGGTCGATGCAGCCCTCGACGTCATCAAGAAGCGCGTCGACTCTTTCGGTCTCACCAACCCCATCGTCACCCGCGCCGGTGCCGAACGCATTCGCGTCCAGGTCCCCGGCGAAACGAACCCCGACCGCATCCGGAACTCGCTGCTCCGCACCGCCAGCCTCGAGTTCCGCCTCCTCCATCCGCAGCACAGCTCGGTCATCACCGAGTTCGTGCAGGGCGGAGCTGGTGGCATGGTGACCGGCCTCACCGGCCGCGTGCGCCAGGACCTCCTCGAGGAAGTCGACAGCGAGGCCGGCAACGGCAAGAAGGTGAAGCGCCTCAAGGACAACATCGCGAACGTCCCCGCGGGCTATGTGCTCCGACTCGGACGTTACTCGGAAAAGGACCAGAAGACGGGCATCCCCGTCCCCGGTCGTACCTTCGAAGACCTTGTCTACATGGTCGCCTCTGACGTGCCGCTGGGCGGCGTCAACCTCCGTCGCGCCACCGCCTACACCGATCTCCAAAGCCTCGACGACCCCGTCGTGGTGAATATCGAGTTTGACCGCGAGGGCTCCGACGCCTTCGCACAGATCACCACCGAGGCCACAGATCGTTTCTTTGCGATCATCCTCGATGATGAGGTCTACTCGGCTCCGCGCATCAACGAACCGATCCTTGGCGGACGCGCCCGCATCAGCGGCGGCTTCTCCCAGGTGGAGGCCCGCGACCTCTCCAACGTGCTCAAGGCTGGCGCCCTCCCGGCTCCGCTCAAGGTCATCGAGGAGAACACCATCGGTGCGTCGCTCGGCGCGGACTCGATCCGCGACTCCGGCCGAGCGATCGTCATCGGCGGCGTCATCATCATCATCCTGATGGTCGCCATCTACGCGACCTGCGGCGTCGTCTCGGTGCTGGCAATGGCGCTGAACGTGCTGCTGATCCTCGCCGTGCTATCGCTCATGGGCGCCACGCTGACGCTCTCCGGCATCGGCGGCATCCTGCTCACGATGGGTATGGCGGTTGACGCCAACATCCTGATCTACGAACGCCTGCGCGAGGAAATCCACTCGGGCAAGCCGCTGCGCGCCGCCATCAATGCGGCCTTTGATCGCGCCGGAACCGTCATCCTCGACTCGAACATCACCTCGATCCTCCCGGCCCTCGTGCTGGTGCTCTTCGAAGTGGTCGACGGCTCGATGAAGGGCTTCTGGACCGCGATGGCCATCGGCCTGATCGCCAACCTCTACACGGGCATTGTCGTCACGCGCGCCCTGATTGAGGCCTGGTTCGCCAAGTACAAGACGGTCTCGGTCGGTACCTTCCGCCTGCTGGATGGCGTCAAGATCAACTGGATGTCCTACCGCAAGTTGGGCTTCGCCTTCTCGGGCGGCCTGACAGCGATCTGCGTGGCCTATCTGGTGATCAGCGGGCCGAGCTTCGGCATCGACTTCACCGGCGGCGTGCTCGCGACAGCTGAAATCAAGGAAACCACCAGCGCCGACCGCGGCAAGCTGGTCGAGGAACTCAGCAAGGAGTTCACCGACGTCCGCGTCATTCGCGTGGTGAACAAGGACCAGTGGCAGATCACTGTCCCCCAGATCGCCGACAAGAAGACCGGCGAGGTTCCCACCCTTCAGACGATCTCGGACAAGGTGGATGTCGCTGTCACCAAGCTCTTCCCGGGTACCGGCAGCATCGCCTCGGTGCAGTCCGTCGACCCGACCGTCGGTGGCGAGTTCAAGGTCGTCGCGTTCGCCTCGCTCATTATTGTGAGCATCGTGATCCTTGGCTACCTGGCCCTCCGCTTCCAGTGGATCTTCGGTGCGGGCGCCGTGCTCGCGCTCGTCCACGACGTGTTCCTCTCGATGGGCGTGTTCAAGCTCATGGGTCACTCGCTGACGCTCGATATCGTGTCGGCGCTCCTCATCATCCTCGGCTACTCGGTCAACGACACGATCGTTGTGTTCGACCGCGTTCGTGAGAAGATGCAGGATCGTCTCTCGGCGCACCTCGACGAGATCATCAACGCCGCCATCAACGAAACCCTCAGCCGTACACTGCTCACCTCCGGCACGACCTTCGCCGCCGTGCTGATCATGTACCTGTTCGGTGGCGTGGGACTGAGCGACTTCGCGCTCATCCTGCTCCTCGGCGTCGGCTTCGGAACGTACTCCTCGATCTTCATCGCCAGCGTGCTTGTTTACATGTACCTGGAGAGCAAGGGCATCACCACTGTCGTCGCGGCCCGCAAGGCCACGGCGCGCGTTGCCTACCAGAAGACCAAAACCACCGGTTGACACCGGGCCCCAATATACACAGGCAAATCGCCACTTTCAAGGAGCAAGCAAATGTCGAATCTCAAGGTGTACTACGACGCCGATGCCGACCTCGGCCTTCTGAAGAACAAGACCATCGCCGTCATCGGCTATGGCAGCCAGGGGCACGCCCAGGCGCAGAACATGCGCGATTCGGGCCTGAAGGTCATTATTGGCCAGCGTCCCGGTGGTCCCAACTACGACCTCGCCAAGAGCCACAACTTCGAGGTCTACTCCGCCGCTGAGGCCGCCAAGCGCGCCGACATCATCCAGATCCTCGTTCCCGATGAGCGCCAGAAGGCCCTCTACAACGAGGAAGTCCTCCCCCACCTGACCGCTGGCAAGGCCCTCGTCTTCAGCCACGGCTTCAACATTCACTTCAAGAACATCGCCCCGCCCAAGGACGTCGACGTCTACATGGTCGCCCCCAAGGGCCCCGGCCACCTGGTCCGTTCCGTCTATACGGAAGGCGGCGGCGTTCCCTGCCTCATCGCCATCTATCAGGATGCCACTGGCAACGCCAAGAAGCTGGCCCTCGCCCAGGCGAGCGGCGTCGGCGGCGGCCGTGCCGGCATCATCGAGACCACCTTCAAGGATGAGACCGAGACCGACCTCTTCGGCGAGCAGGCTGTCCTCTGCGGTGGCGCCAGCGAGCTGATCAAGGCGGGCTTCGAGACCCTCGTCGAAGCTGGTTACCCCGAGGAAATGGCCTACTTCGAGTGCCTCCACGAGCTGAAGCTCATCGTGGACCTCATCTACAAGAAGGGCCTCGCCGGAATGCGCTACTCGATCAGCAACACGGCCGAGTACGGCGACTACAGCCGCGGCCCCCGCATCGTGAACGCCCAGACCAAGGCCGAGATGAAGAAGATCCTCTCCGAGATCCAGAGCGGCCAGTTCGCCAAGGAATGGATCGCCGAGGCCGACGCCGGTATGGGCAAGTTCCTCAAGATGCGCGAAGACAACAACAACCACCCCGTCGAAGTCACCGGCAAGAAGCTCCGTGCCATGATGACCTTCCTCGAGACCAAGAAGTAATCCAACGCAACCAAACGAAGCACCAGAGTGGCCCCGGGCGAAAGTCCGGGGCCGCTTCTTTGAGTCCCCACACATTGCACTTGAACCCTGCAAGCTGCCGTGGCGTCCTTCGGTTCTGTCCATTAGTTGCAGGGCCGATGGCATTGGTCTGTTCGGCCAACAAAGCAAGAATCCAAGGAGTGGTGAACGTGGCACTTGACGGCAAGCATTTGGTGATTGGCGTGGATGGCGGCGGTACGAAGACGGAGGCGGCCCTCGTTCACAAGGAGCGGGGAATCCTGGCGGAAGGTCTGTTCCCCAGCACCAACATCCATTCTAATCCCCATGATCAGGTGCGCGAGGCGCTCCGCGCCATCGTCCATGATCTCGCGGCCAAGGCCGGCGTCCCGGTGGATGCCATCGACGGCATGTGCCTCGGCATGGCCGGTGCCGACCGCCCTGCCGACAAGACTGTGCTGACGGAAATGCTCAATCCCCATGTGGCACCCACGACCAAGATCCTGATCGTCAACGATGCAGTGGTCGCGATGGAGGCTGTCCTCAAGCGCCTTCATGGCATCCTGCTCATCGCAGGCACCGGCTCCATCTGCCTCGGCTATCGTGAAGAGCAGACAGTGCGCTGCGGCGGCTGGGGACACTTCCTGGCCGATGAAGGCTCGGGCTACATGCTGGGTCTGAGCGCCCTCCGCGCCATCATGGAGAATCATGACCAGCGCATGCCCGATACAACGCTGACGAAGCGGATTCTGGGCGAATTGAAGCTGAACTCCCCGACTGATCTGGTTGGCTGGATCTACCTCGGCAAGAACGGCAAAACCGAGGTCGCGGCCCTCAGCCGTATTGTCCACGATGAAGGCACCGCAGGCGACCCGGTGGCCCGCCAAATCCTCGACCGCGAGGCCGGCCGCCTCGTCGAGATCGTGGAACCCGTCTACCGCCGCCTCTTCGGCGCCACGGGAGAGAGCACCGAACTGGCGCTCTGGGGCGGAAACCTGCTCAACGCCGCGCTCTACCAGTCCCTCTTCCTCAAGAAGCTCGAGGCCACCGGCCTCCCCGTGAAGCCTGTCATCGACCTTAAGGCCCGCGCCGTTCTTGGTGCTGCCACCCACGCCTTCAACATGCTGGGCTGAAAGGGCCAGGGCGGGCGCTCCGTCCATTAGCCAAACATGATGCACAACCATCGGCGGGGAGTCCATTCAGACTCCCCGCCGTTCCTGTTTCCAGCTGTCGATGGTCTGGTGCGGTGGAACGCCGGATGCCGCGTCTCAACAAAAGACGCCACGCTTACGCGCCAGTCCAACAACGAGACGGAGACGGGTCATTTTTTGGACCAAAACGAGACTGCGAGGGCGAATACGGACACGCTTTGCCCCGATTCTTTCGGCTTCGATCTTGCAGAGAGGGGGCAGGCGTCACGCAACTCCACTGCTCTCAATGAGAAATATGAAACGACTCACTCTAGAACCGAGCAGGCAATTCGTAGAATGCAAGACCCACGCGCCGGTCGGTGATGGCCTTTTGTCCTCAGGGCTCAACATTCCGATGCTCTGCGGCGGCAAGGGACTGTGCGCGACGTGTCAGGTCGTGGTGACCAGCGGGCACCAGAACCTGTCCCCGATTGGCGAAAAGGAAGAGGCTGCCCTCAAGAGGCTGGCGAGCCGCAGTCCCGGTTCGCGTCTGAGCTGTCAGGCAAGGGTTCTGGGCGACGTCACGGTCAAGATGCCCGACAGCGACTACATCACCCATGTCGACGAGATTGAAGCCCGCATCGGAACGCGTGCCCCACGGGATATCATGCATTCCGAGGACGGGCGTCTGCTCGTCCGATCGGGCCAGTTGATCACCAAGTACGTCATCACCCAACTTCGCAAATCCTTGAACCAGTAGTCGAGAGAATGGAGATTCGCCACTGTGCCAGTGAGTATTGAAGCAGGCGCCCAACACCGCCACAACTACTACGATCCTCAGGACTTCTTCACCTCAAATCCGGAGACGGGTGAGATTCGTCGCCGTGACGGAGAGCGGGTGGTTGCCGTTTCGGAGGACTTCATTGCGGCTCTCCTGGCGGGAACGGCGCAAGAGGTCGGCGAAGAAGCCGCCCGCGCCATTCTCTACCAGACCGGCTACCGCTGGGCTCTGAAGGACATGAAGACCTTTCAGCGCAACATCGAGGAGGAGTTCGGCGGCACCAAGCTGACGGACATGCATCTCGCCTTTGTGCTGGAAACCTGGTGGTGGCCGCTTACAACCCAGGGCTGGGGTGGCTGGAAGTACGACTTTTCCATGAAAAGCCAGGGTATCATCACGATCGATCTCTATGACTCGGTCATCGCCCGCAGCCTCGAGCAGTTGGGCAAGCCAGTGTGTTACTGGTACGCCGGATTGTTCGCGGGGCTCATCACTCACCTGACGCGGCGCGAGCTGAATTGCATCGAGATCCAGTGCTACGCGAGTGGTCACGATGTGTGTCGATTCATGGTCGGCCAGGACAAGCGCATCAACGCCGCAGCGTTCTGGGTGGAAGAGGGCGCAACGGCCGGTGAAATCCTCAACAAGCTGGTGGGTTGACCATGTTGTTTAACTTTCCCGAGGGAATGGCCATCCGCCGCCTTGCCGCAGGGCTGGCAACCAGCCTCTCCGCCAGACCGGGCGAGAGCGGTGGTCTGGACATCGACCTGAGCGCGCGCCTGTACCTTCGCCGAGTCCCATGGAGCGGCACGTCGCGCCAGCCGAAGCAAACCAACCTGATGGATGACTGCACCGTGGGCCAGTATTTCGCCCAGTTCAACTTCAGCGGCGTCCCCATCCCCCGTTCCAGCAGTACCGACGATGCCGATACCGAGCCGCACGCAACCACCGACTACTCCGTTGTTCGTCGCTACGGCGCATGACGCCATAATTGCCAGGAAGGCCCCCTCATGAAGATTCTGGAAACAGCCCGAAAAGATCGCCCCGGAGAGTACCTCTCCACTGCCGAGCTTGCTGAGCTCGAAAGGATCGATCACCTCATGGCGGCCAAGGTTCGGGCTGCGCGCAAGGCCCAGGAGGTGGAAGCAATCGTCCTGAAGAACACGATCGAAAACATCTTCAAGAAGTTCGACTTCTCAAAGGCTTTCCAGTACCGCGACAAATGCTATCGGGACGTGGGCATCGTGTATCGATACTGTGTCTTTGCGATGCTTTGCGATGACCTGGGTTTCATCGAGGACAAGCTGCTATTTTGGCTGCGAACTGTCCTGCAGAGCCTGAACTTTCCCGGCGGTGTCGCCTCCATTCGTCAGACCTACTCCGACTTGATGAAGGAAACCCAACGTCAGCTCCCCCCCGAGGACTTCCGTCTGCTTGAACCCTACCTGGCGCGAACCGTTTCGGTTCTCCCGAGCTAAAGGAGCTATCCATGCGCCCAGTTCCATTTTTCGAGGCGGACTACTTTAGCCACGATCTGCGTCAAGGGACCGTGTTTAATCGATCGGGCACCCGCCAGTGCTTCATGCCGAGCGAGATGATCGCAGCCCTGGTTGGGGTCATGCAGGACGAAGTTGGACCCGCGTGGCGCGAGGTCGTTGCCCGCGTGGGTCGCCTTTGGGGGCGACGCGTCGCGCGCCGTTATCAGAGGGAGCTAGTGGACTTCTACAACCGCCCGCTCCACGAGATGCCCATGCGTGAGCTGGTTTCGCTGCTCGAAGGCTTCTTCCGCTATCAGGGCTGGGGGTTGCTGACGCTGGACTTTTCCCTGGCTGAGCGCGGCTTGATCCAGGCACGCCTCGAAAACAGCGCCTTCGTCGAGATCGTCGGTGTCAGCGACGGTCCAGTTGACCACATCGTTTGCGGTCTGCTGGCCGAGTTCTTCAACCAGGTCTCGGAGCGTACCGATCTGGAGTGCGTGGAAACAGAGTGCTGCTCCGCGGGGGCTCCTGCGTGCCGCATGGTGGTTGCCATCACCCCCCGCATCAATGTCGTTCGCGACCAGCTCGCACTCGGTCTCCCGCACGAAACTCTGGTGAACGAGATTCTGACCTCAACCGTTTCAAACTGATCGGCGATACGAGATGAATTTGGTGTTGGCAGACCCAAACCGCTACGAGTTTGGTGAACTTCTTGGGGAAGGTGGCGAGGGTCAGGTCAGGCGCGCCCGTTGTCGCCGCACTGGGCAGCAGGTGGCAGTGAAGAGGCTGTTCGACCGTCGCGGCCAAGCCTTTTACCGGGAACTTGCGATTCTGACCCGCTTGCGGCATCCGAACGTTGTGCAACTCGTCGATTTCTTCGAGTCGGGCACGAGCCGTTTCCTGGTGTATGAGTTCTGCGAGGGCGGGTCCCTAGCGGACCTGATGGCTGGTTCCAATCCACTGACTACCCGGGACGTCCTGTTGGCGGCTCGGCAGATGGCATCTGGACTGGAAGCCCTGCATGCCATCGGTGCCCGCCATGGCGACATCAAGCCGGGCAATATTCTCCGCAAGTCTTCCGAGCCGGGAAGCCTATGGAAGTTGGCGGATTTTGGGTTGGCGACGGATGGCAACCGGGCAGGCCAGCGCGCGGGATACACGCCTCGATTCGCGGCTCCCGAGCAGTTGGATGGCCGTCCTTGTCAAGCCACCGATATCTACGCACTCGGTCGAATTATCGAGGAGTGCTGCACACTCGCTGAGCCTCCCGCCGACGATCATGGTGCCTCTGTGCGCGAGGACTTGCTGTCCATCGCGGCGGCACTAACGCACAACGACCCGGCGGCGAGGCCCTCGATCAGTGAATGTCTCCGTGCCCTGCAGGAACTGGAGAAGGATGGACTTATGATGGCTCACTTGCGCGAGCACGAGGATGATTTTGCGATGACATTTGGAGGATTCGAGCGATGATAGCAAAGCTGCTGAAGGCTCTTGTGGGAGGCGGGAAACAGCCGCCGCCGCCCCCGCCCGTTGGTGTCGAAGACCTCTTTGCAGACTCGGACGCACCCGCCTACGACGAGAGTTCCGACCGGCGCACGTCATCCATCACGATTGCACCGCGGGCCGCTGAGGCCGACCTGGCAACGCTCGAAGCGCCGCTGCCGCCTCCCACCACAGCGGAGGATATCCCGACAGGTCGAACCTCGCCATCGGGTGGCGGCGCCAAGAAGGCCGAGGCCCCAAAGGAAACCAACAATGGATGGGACAGCCTGTCCTTTGGAGACTGACCAATGAAGATCATCGCCATCGCGAGCGCGAAGGGTGGCAGCGCGCGAACCACCACCTGCGTGCGTCTTTCCCAGGCACTGGTCGCTGCGGACGTGCCGACTGGCATCGTCGACCTGTCACCGTACCCATCGGTTTCCTACGTCCTCCCCAAGGACCACAAAGGGCCGGTTGTGATCGGGCGCGCGGCAAAGACCTCGGTCGCTGTCCGCAGCCTGCTCAAGCCCTATGAAGATAGCACTTCATGCATGTTGCTCGACACGGCGAGGCTCGACGACCGGGCCATTACCCCCTGGTTGCCGATGATCGACCATTTCATTGTGACCCTGAAAATCGACAAGAATTCGGTCAGGGCCATGCCGAGCGTCTGGTCCGCCATCGATGGCTGGAGAAGTGCGAACCCGTCGATGACATTCCTCGGTTTCCTGCCGGTCTGCGTCGAGCCGCACCAAATGGATGTTCTCAAGAGTCTGCGGTCCCGCATGGTCGAACACATCCTACCTGTCGGCATCCCTTTCCACGAGGCCGAGCGGCTTGGGCCCGACCTGGCGCCGAAGCAAAAGGAGTGGGATGATTTGGCTCGGCACGTCATGCGTCAGGCTGGCTTGCGCGCCAAGCCACCGGAAGTGAAACCCTCCTCCGAGGTGGGAATCGTCTCCCGCATGTGGCGCATGGCAGCAAGCGTCCTCGGGCCGCGCATCGGAGTCACTGGCGGTGCCAAGGCATGAGCAACCACCTGCCGCTGATCGCCATCACCAGCCACCGAGGCGGTTCATGGAAGTCCGCTTGTGCCGCGGGGATTTCATTGCAACTGGCCAGGTCCGGGATCTCGACGCTGCTCCTCGATCCGGCAAAGTCCGGCGGCTTGTTTGCCTGTGACTCCGATGAGTTTCGCTCACAGCCGGGGGAAACCTTGAAGCGCCGCCGCCACGTCGAACTGCCCCTCACCCTCGCGCACGCACCTGACCTCCTCACGATGGAACGCCCCGGCGCCAAGGCGCTGGAGGTTGCCGAGCAACTGGGCGCTGAAATGGCCCTGATCGACCTTCCCACCGTC
>WGMQ01000011.1 GCA_016125005.1 bacterium
ATAGGTGTCCTCGACATTCGTCACCCAGTCGCGCAGCGCCTCGTTCATCGCGTCCTTCAGCGTGCCCGCGCCGGCGGTCACCGGCACGATCTGCGCTCCCAGCAGCTTCATGCGGAAGACGTTCGGCGACTGACGCTCGACATCGGTCTTGCCCATGTAGACGACGCAGGGATAGCCGAAGCGCGCCGCGACCGTGGCCGAGGCGACGCCGTGCTGGCCCGCGCCCGTCTCGGCGATGATGCGCGTCTTACCCATGCGCCGCGCCAACAGGATCTGGCCGAGGCAATTATTGATCTTGTGGCTGCCGGTATGGTTCAACTCGTCGCGCTTGAAATAGATCTTCGCGCCGCCCAGGTGCTGGGTCAGCCGCTCGGCGAAATACAGCGGCGAGGGCCGGCCGGTATAGTGCTTGTGCAGCGATTCGAGTTCGGCATGGAAGGCCGGATCGCTCTTGGCTGCCTTGTAGGCCCCCTCCAGCTCCAGGATCAGCGGCATCAGGGTCTCGGCCACGTAGCGCCCGCCGAAAATGCCGAAATGGCCGTTCTCGTCCGGCCCGGTCCTGAATGAATTGGGTTCGATCGCCTTGGTCACGCTTGGGCCCCGCTCAGGGCAGCCGCCCTGTCCTGCTCTGCTTGTTTGTCTTGCTCTGCCTGCTTCGCCGCGGCGAGAAACCCGCCGATCAGCCGCACATCCTTGACGCCCGGCGCCGATTCCACCCCGGAGGATATGTCGACGCCGCTGGCCCTTGTGCGCAAGACCGCCGCGCCGACATTGGCCGCGTTCACCCCACCGGAAAGCATGTAGTCGATGCTCCGGTCAAGTCCGGCCAGAAGCGCCCAGTCGAAGCTGACGCCATTGCCGCCAGGAAGGTCCGCGCCTCTTGGCGGCTTTGCGTCGAACAGAAACCGGTCGGCGATGCCGACATAGGGCCGTATCGCCGCCAGATCGCCGGCCTCGCGGATCGCCAGAGCCTTCATTGCCGGGATCTGGTAGCGGGCCTTCAGCGCGCGCAGGCGCGCCGGACTTTCGTTTCCATGCAGTTGCAGCCAGTCCGGCGCCATGTTCGCCACGATGGCGTCGAGCGTTGCGTCGTCCGCATCCACCGTTACTGCCACGCTCAGCGCCATGCCCTGTGCCAGGGCGGCAAGTTCGCCCGCCTCGCGCGGTGAAACGTTTCGCGGGCTCGGGGCGAAGAAGATGAAGCCGACATGCGTCGCGCCGCCGGCCAGCGCGGCGCTGACGCCGGCCGCCCCGCTCAGGCCGCAAATCTTGATGTCGAGCTGTTTCGCGCCCATTTCCCGTGTCCTTGCCAGGCTTTCACCTGCCAGAATTCGCAGGCCGAGTCCATTGGCTGCCGGCTCCGCAGCCGACCCGCGACGGTGTCGCATGGCTGCTTTGGCGTTTGCGCGGTCGTACTCGCGCTGGTAAATTGGTCACGGGCACCGCAATTCCAGAGGAGGCCGAACGCCATGTCCGATCTTTCAGCTGCGGCCAATCCCGCGCCCGGCTTCGCCGTTCATCCCGAACATGTGGTGAAGGTGCGCCCGTTCGCCGGCCGCGTGACGGTCGAGGTCGACGGCGCCAGGATCGCCGAGACGACCCACGCCCTGACGGTGCAGGAGACCAATCACGCACCGGTCTATTATGTGCCGATCGAGGACATCGACGGCGATCGCCTGTCCCGCTCGACCCATGCCACGCGCTGTCCGTTCAAGGGCATGGCCAGCTATTGGAACATCGTTGTCGGCGACCATGAGATCGACAACGCCGTTTGGGCCTATGAGACCCCATACGACGAATTGCTGGAACTGGCCGGCCTTGCCGCCTTTTATGAAAGCAAGGTGACCATTCGCGCCGAGCCGGCCTGACGCGGCGCGGCCCCCGCCTTACAGATAGGTCGAGCGCTCCAGCGGCGTGATCTCGTTGTCGAACGCGGCGAGCTCGACCTTCTTCACCTCGGCGAAGACGTGCCGCAGTTCCGCGCCCAGCAGCCGGCGGATGAAGTCGGAGCGCTCGAAATCGGCGATCGCGTCGTCCATGTCGTCGGAAAGCTGCGGCAGCGGCACCGCATAGGCGCTGCCTTCCACCGGCGGCGGCGGGGCCTTGCCGGCCTCCAGCCCCTCCAGCATGCCGCCCAGGACGCCGGCCATCACCAGATAGGGGTTGGCGTCGGCCCCCGAGAGCCGGTGCTCCAGCCGCAGCGCCGAATCCTCCGAGGCGGGCACGCGCACCGCGACCGAGCGGTTGTTCCAGCCCCAGGCTATGCGCGTCGGCGCATAGGAGCCCGGCTGCAGCCGGCGATAGCCGTTGAAGCCTGGAACATAGAGCAGCAGGCAGTCGCGCATCGTATCCAGCAGGCCCGCGGCGGCGTGTCCGAGACGCTCGCGTCCGCCGGGCAGCGAGAAGATGTTGACGCCCTCGCGGTCAAGCAGGCTGGCGTGGACATGCATGCCGTTGCCCGGCCATTCCAGGAAGGGTTTGGCCATGAAGGTCGCCCGCAAGCCGTAGCGATGGGCGCATTCGGAAATCAGCCGGCGCAGCAGCACCGCGTCGTCGGCCGCGGCCAGCGCATCGGCGCGGTGCTTGAGATTGACCTCGAACTGCCCGGGCGCCGCCTCCTTGATGATCGTGTCGATCGGCAGGTCCTGCCCGACCGCCGCAGCGCGGATTTCGGCGAACAGATCGTTCTGGCCGCGCAATTCCGACAGGGAATACATGTTCTGCGGTGCAGGTCCGTTGCCCTGGTCGAGCGACATGCGGCCGTTCTTCTGGAACTGCGCCGGGTCGACGAGGTAGAACTCCAGCTCGAACGCGGCCACCGGCGTGAGCCCGGCCTGCGAGAACCGTTCGACGATCCCCGCCAGCGCATTGCGCGGATCGGCGTGGAACGGCGCCCCCACCTCGGTGTACATGCTCAGGGAGGCTTGCGCCGTGGGCCGCGCCGCCCAGGGCGCGCGCGCAATCCGGCCCGGAACCGCGCGGCAGAACCCGTCGCGATCTCCCGTTTCGATATGCAGATTGGTCGCTTCCACCTCGCGGCCCCAGATGTCGAGGCCGAACAGCGACAGCGGCAGGTTGATCCCCGGGCGGACGACCTTCTTCAGCGATTCGGCCGGCGCCCATTTGCCGCGCATGACGCCGTTCAGATCGCTGATCAGCAGGTCGACGGATTCGATGTCGGGATTGTCGGCCAGAAACCGGCTGCCCTCATCAAGCTCCGCACCGGCAGGCCCGGGCGATCCGGCAGTCTGGTTGTTCAAGCGATGTTCCTTCGCAAGGCGTCTTCCACCGCCGAATGTATCGCCGCGCCCATGCGAAGCCAAGCGGGGCGGAGCCGGACGGGATCAGGCAAGCCAGGGGAAGGGGCCGGAGCGCGATCGGCGGCAAACATTGCCAAGGATGCGGGCATTGGCTAAGCCGGAGGTCGGTTTGCCACAGGGGTCTGCTTTCATGCTGCACAATCTGTCCACCGACGACCTTCGCGCCCTCGATGCGGCCCATCACCTGCATCCCTTCACCGACCACGGCGCGCTCAGCCTTTCCGAACGCCGGGTGATCGCGCGCGCCGACGGGGTGTGGCTCTGGGATTCGGAGGGCAACCGCATTCTCGACGGCATGTCGGGGCTGTGGTGCGTCAATGTCGGCCATGGCCGCAACGAGATCGTCGAGGCGGTCCGCGCCCAGATGAGCGAACTGGCCTATTACAACACCTTCTTCAAGACCACGCACGAGCCGGTGATCCGCCTGTCGCAGATGGTGGCGGAAATCGCGCCGGAAGGCATGAACATGGTGTTCTTCGGCACGTCCGGCTCCGACGCCAACGACACCATCCTGCGCATGGTCCGCACCTATTGGGACCTGATGGGCAAGCCGCACAAGAAGACGGTCATCGCCCGCCACAGCGCCTATCACGGCTCGACAATGGGCGCCGCCTCGCTCGGCGGCATGGCGGCGATGCATTCACAGGGCGGGCTGCCGATTCCCGGCATCGTGCATGTCGACCAGCCCTACTGGTTCGGTTCCGGCCAGGACATGACGCCGGACCAGTTCGGCGTCCACGCCGCGCGGGCGCTCGAAAACGCGATCGACGCCATCGGCGAGGAGCATGTCGCCGCCTTCATCGCCGAACCGATCCAGGGCGCCGGCGGCGTGATCATCCCGCCTGAGACCTATTGGCCCGAAGTGAAGCGCATTCTCGAGGAACGTGGCATCCTGTTCATTTGCGACGAGGTGATCTGCGGCTTCGGGCGCACCGGCGAGTGGTTCGGTTGCCAGACCTATGGGCTGACCCCGGATTTCATGACCATCGCCAAGGGGCTGTCCTCCGGCTATCTGCCGATCGGCGGCGTCGTCGTCTGCGACAAGGTGGCCAAGGTCTTCCATGAGCGCGGCGGCGAATTCTACCACGGCTACACCTATTCGGGGCATCCGGCCTGCTGCGCGGCGGCGATCGCCAATCTGGAGATCATCAGGCGCGAAAAACTGGTGGAGCGCGTGCGCACCGATATCGGCCCCTATCTGGCCGAACGCTGGCTGGCGCTGGGCGAACACGCGCTTGTCGGCGAGGCGCGCATGAAGGGACTGCTCGGCGCGCTGGAACTGGTGCCCGACAAATCGGACACGACGAAGCGCTTCGCCCCCGTCGGCGCGGTCGGCACGCTGGCGCGCGACTTCTCCTTCGCCAATGGGCTGGTGATGCGCGCAGTGCGCGATTCGCTCATCCTGTCGCCGCCCCTGACGCTCAGCCACGAGGAGGCGGACGCGTTGATCGCGCTGACGCGCAAGACGCTGGACGACACCTGGGCCGAGTTGAAGCGGCAGGGAAGGCTGGGCTGAGGAGAGAATCATGGATCTGGGAATTACCGGCAAGCTCGCCCTGATCGCGGGCGGCTCGAAGGGCATCGGCCTTGCCTGCGCGCAGGCGCTGGCCGGCGAAGGGGCGCGCATCGCCATCGTCTCGCGCTCGCCGGCCAACATGGCCCCGGCGCTGGCGGAACTGCCGGGAGCCGTCGGCGTCTGCGCCGATCTGGCCGATCCGGGCGAGGCGCTGCGCGCGCTCGACGAGATCGAGGCGCGCCTGGGGCCGGTCGACATTCTGGTCAATTGCGCCGGCGCCGCACGCCGCACACCGCCGGACGATCTCGACCCCGGCGCATATCGCGCGGCGATGGACGCCAAGTTCTTCACCTATGTCAATCTCGCCGACCCGGCGGTCAAGCGCATGGCGGCGCGCGGGGAAGGCGTGATCGTCAATGTCATCGGCAATGGCGGCAAGGCGGCCTCGCCGGTGCACATGCCGGGGGGCGCGGCCAATGCCGCGCTGATGCTCGTCACCGCCGGGATGGCCGCCGCCTATGCCGGGCGCGGCGTGCGCATCGTCGCGGTCAATCCCGGCCTCACCGAGACGGGCAGGGTGGCCGAGGGCCTGGCCGCCGATTCGCGCCTCGCCGGCGTCAGCGAGGAAGAGGCGCGGGCCCGCGCCATCGCCCGCATTCCGATGGGCCGCATGGCGCGCCCGCAGGAGATCGCCGCAATGGTGACGTTTCTCGCCTCCGGCCAGGCGAGCTATGTCACCGGCGTCTCGATCAGCATGGACGGCGCCGCCGCACCGATGGTGGTCTGAACGGCATTGGCCATTGCGCATTGCCGTTTCGCTCGCCTTGGGGTAAAGATCGGCGCGTTCGCGCGCCGGCATCGCCTGCGCGCCGTGGCACCCGTAGCTCAGCTGGATAGAGTGTCGCCCTCCGAAGGCGAAGGTCACAGGTTCGAATCCTGTCGGGTGCGCCATCTTGTTTTCACCACTAGCCAAAGCACCTAAGACCTTGAACGGTAAGGTCAAATCTGCGGTTCTAAACCCTCCATTTCGTGCATAACGAAGACGCTCGGCAAACATGAGCTTGAGTACCGTGCGCCGCCCGTCGAGGCACTCCGAACGCCATAGATTCCAAGGGTTTGCAAGGAATGTCAGGGCGGTTCTAAGTGTATCGTCGAAATTGCTGGCCGGCCGCGACGATTTCGCCGCGCGCTCCTGTGCCACGATCTTCTCGTCTTCCAGGTCGCGGATGCGCGCTTCGAACATCGCAATCACTTTGGGTTCGCTCACGTCGAGGATGCGCTCTAACAGCTTGTCCACGTCGCGCTCGATCTTGGCGATGTGCGCCTTCAGGGCCTTCGCGTTGTCCTGTGAGTTTGCCGAGAGGCCATCCCACCACTTGCGCAGCATCCGCTCGGCGATGGGGAACAGTTTGTCGCTCGGCTGTACCGACTGGATCAGGGTTTCGAATTCGGCTTCAAGTTTGTCGCGCCTGATCGACTTGCCGTAGCTCTCGCAGCCGCGCTTGGGGCACAGATAGTAGGGGTGGCGGCTAGTGCGGCCTTTCGACCAGCACGCCGTCAGCGGCGTGCTGCAATCGTGACAAAGGACGTAGCCGCGCAGCGGAAAATCCTCGTTCAAATTCTGGCGGCGCGGACCGGTCCGCTTGCCGTCGAGCTTGTCCTGAATGCGCTTGAAGGTCTCAAACGAGATCAGGCCCTCATGCTGCCCCTTGCGCAGTGGGATGTTCCACTTGGGCGCTTCGACGTATCCGGCATAGACGGGATTGCGCAGCAGGATCGACACGCGCTGGTTGCGCACCTGCCCGCTCTTGTCCTTGGGGAACAGGGGATTGTCCTGAAGGAAGCGCATGACCTCGGCTGCCGTCTCGAAGCGGTTCGAGGCATAGCCCTCCATCGCTTCTTGAACGACGGAGGCGACCGGTTCGCAGCGGCGCAACATCCGGCCACCATTCTTGACGGAATAATATTCATAGCCGACCGGCGCCTGGAACGGCCAGTAGCCGTTCATCAGCCGCGCCTTCATGCGCCGCAAGGTCTGCTCGGCGTTCTTCTGGCGGAAGTGCTGGGCGAAGGTGGCGTGGATGTTCTCCACCATCATGGAATCCGCGTCGTCGTTGAACTCCATCTTGGGGCTGACGAGCCTGCCGCCCGCCTCGCGTAGCAGGTCGCGCAAATCCCAGTGCCCGCGAATGTCGCGGGCGAAGCGGTCGATCGCATCGATGATGACGGTGTATCCGGCGCTGCGATGTTTCTTGAGAAACTTCACCATCGCGCTCATACCCGGACGGTTGATATGGCCGCCGGTCATGCTGTCGGTGAACACCTCGTGGACATCGAAACCGGCAAAACGCGCATACTCGCGACAGGTCGTTTCCTGGGATCGCAGGCTCGTGCCGCGCATCCCGGCTTTTTCTTCGCTGACGCGGCAATAGATGACAGCGGGTTTGAGTTCCTGATCGTTCATGCGCTGCCTCCGTTGCTCTGCGACGCGTTCTCCGGTTTTGAGTGAGGCTCCAGATTACCATCATTGCCGGCGGGCGCGGACGCCTCGTTGAACTCCCCGAAAATCAGTCCACAGACATCCACCGAGAAGCCCAGCCGGGCGAAATGCCCCATGATCGACCAGAGGATTTCCAGAAACTCGCGCTTCTGGTCCTCGGTCATGTCGAACTCGGCCATGTCCGCCGCATAGTCGGACAGGTCGAGCGCCGGGGCGGGCGAGAGGTGCTGCGCCTGCGGCAAAGCCGCGCCGGGGCCGGACGGGTCGTCGAAGTCGACTACATCAATCTTGCTCATCTTCAGCCTCCTTTCCGACCGTATTTCAAGCCGGAGCTAGTTTATAGAACAGAATAGGAACAATCAAGGAATACATTCCTACTATACTTCAGGCCGCCAAGTCCTTGGGCTTGTCTGCACTGGACATAACTTTTCCTGCCTTCCGCGCGGGATCGTTCGCCTTGGCGAGCGAAGGTGAGGGTGGCGGATTTTCCCCTGTATCGATCTCACGCAGCAGTTTCGTCAGTTCGCGGCGAATGCGGCGCGCATCGGCGAGCGAAATGTCGGAAACATCGTCCTCCGGCCTGGGCATGACGTCGCGCAGCGTCGCCATGAAGAACGCGCCCAGAATTAATACCCAGTCGATGGCGGCCCCGAGTGCGATTTGCGGGATCAGTTGACCGGCATAGGCGAGGATCGCGCGCGCCTTCGTGATGGTTTGCCGCTCTGGCACCTCGAAAGACGCGAGTTGCTCGCTCAGACGGGACGCCGTGCGGTCCAGTTCGCTCGCGAGCGCGCCAAGGTCGCGTTGTATTGTCGCGATGGCCTCGTTCTGGCGCGCGCGAAGCGCCGCGTTGCGCGCAGTTCCGACAATGCCAAGATCGGCGCGAAAGGTTGTGGCCGTTGCCCGCATCGCATCGATAGGGATGATCCCGCGCAGGTGCGCGATGTGGCCACGAACGGCAAGCTCGTCGCCGCGTGCAAGACTCTCGTTCAAGGCATCGATCATCGCGGTGACGTTCGCTTGTCCCTGCGCAAGCGTAGAGGCGATCGTCCTGGCTTTGTCGCTGGCGCTGACAAGCGCGTCGCTCAGATCGCCGCGACCAGGCGTTCCGGAAAGGCAGCCCTTGGCCGCCTCGCAATCCGCACTCGCCTGGAGCCTGTCGGCATGGGAGGTCAGCGCCGGGACGAGCTGGCCGCCGGAATGCCCGGCGGCCTGGAGGTCGGCGCTGCGAGCGATGAGCGCATCGATCGTGCGCGCATCATGAATGCGCAGGGCTTCATTGCCTGCGGTCGTGATGACATTTGTGTAGGTCGAGAACATCGCGACGAGCAGCATCAGGCCGCCGATCAGCGGAAGGAATCTCTGGCGCGACAACCGGTCAACGAGCGGAATGCCGCCCAGGATCGCCACGAAGATGAAGTGGAGAATGACCCCGCAGGCGATGGCGGCAATCCCTGCGGTCACAAGCGCGATGACGGGATTGAGGCCGGTTCCGGCCATGAACTCCCGATAGGTCAGGAATGACATCCATCCCGATGCTCCCGCGACGATGAGCGAGGTCCAGGTCAGGATGCGGCTCAGATGAGCGAAGAGGGTATCGAACGACTTGCGCATGGGGGCTGCCTCGATGTAAATGACCGCGTTCGAGTGTGGATGTCAGCGCGCAGGCTGAGTAATTCTCCCCGCGTTTTATTCGCTACACTCCCTCGCCGCGAATCTCACTTTGGAAGCAAAATCGCGCCAAGGCCCACTGCGAGGGCGGCTACTACATTGAAAAAACGGGAGGATTTCGTCCGGTCGCTCGTGTTGATTTTTCAAATCAGCACTCGCCACCGGATCGTGAGATGCTGCCATCGTTATGCAGACGAAAACCACATATCTGGTTGGCCAGAAGCTGTCGGACTATCAGTTCGATAAGGTTTTGAAGGCATTCGCTCACGGCGTTCCTGCCGACATTGCGGTAACGGCAGGTAGCCCGGTGGACCCAGCGCCCGTCTCCGCCAAAACCGCGTTTCAGATTTACGGCCTTGTTCGGAAACGGCTCGTTGAGATCGGCTTTTTCGAGAAGCCGCTGGATTACCTCAAAGGCGTACAGGGAGACCCGGATCATCACCGGGCTTACATCGGATCCGGCGTCCGCGATCGGATAGCGGCCGAGGTAGTAAAGCGACGCGGCCTCACCGAACAAAACGCCGAGGATCATCTGGCCGAAGCCATCTTTCGCGTCGAGAATATGTACGTCAGCAAAGACGCCTTTTATCGGGACATTCGCTCCGCAATCAGGACCACCGGCCCGCTCAATCGGCCACCGGTGAATATGGACATCTGGTACTATCACCGTGCGGTGATGAGGGCGCAGCGGTCGTTGACGTGGCTGAGGCATACCGCGCGGCGCAATCCGGCAGGGCACAACGTGTTGATTGAGAACTTTCAGCGCCTGCTTCTGTTTTATGGCCAAGAGCTGGACAAGGCCAAACGACGTAAGCGCGATCAAGCCTAGGATTCGCCGCTCGCCGCCCCAATCTGCCGCAGGTGCCGCGATAGCGTCCACGGCGACACATGGAGTTCGGCGGCGATTGCCGTGATGCTTTGCGATTCCATCCGCAAGCGCGTCCTGACTTCGCGCAGTTGCTCGGCACTTAGTTTCGGCGGCCTGCCGATCCGCTTGCCGCGCGCGCGGGCGGCGGCCATGCCTTCCCTGGTGCGCTGGGAGAGTGTGCGCCGCTCGAACTCCGCCAGCGCGCTCATGATGGTGTAGACGAAGATGCCGGTCGCGGTGCTGGTGTCGAGGTCGAGGCTGGCGATCCGGAAATGCACGCCGCGATCCCGCAGCTTGTCGAGTTCGGTCAGCGCGTCCTTGGCAGATCGATACGCCCTGTCCAGCGCCCAGACGACCAGAACGTCGCCGGGCTCCAGCCGCCGGACCGCCCGCTCATAGACCGGACGTTTCCGCGCAACAGCCGACAGGGTTTCGATGTGGAGTTCGTCGGCCAGTTCCCTCAATCCGTCGATCTGGCGGTCGGGTTTCTGCTCGGCCGTGGATATACGCAGGTATGCTACTCTTTTCATGCTGAATCAGTGCCTTAGGTGGCTCCTCCCGGGTCACAATATCGACCCTTTTCGTGCCGCTCCCGTGATGCGGCGTTGATGCCTCGACCGATCCGCCCAAATGGCGGAATTTCCGGCTTTCCAGAATATTTTACCAAATCCGCAAGCCGCTCTTCAAATACGCTCGAAAAGGGTCGGTTATGAGGGCTGTTTCGAAGGAGAATTTTGCGAAGGGCGGTATCGCGGCGGCGGTGATCTGCGGAGGCCTCGCATTGCCGATGCCCGCCAACGCTCAGGCTCCAACCACGGCGCGAATGGTGGTTGAAGAAATGCCGGTGCGCGAACGGACCAGTTACATAGCGGGCGTTGTGGATGGCTTAGCCTATGCCCGCTTCCGTAAGGACACGCTTACGAAAGGCGAGAAAGACGAAAGCGGGATGAAATGCATTCTGGAGTGGTTCCGCGCAGATTCGCTTGCAAAGCTCCAGCGCATCGAAGCCACGTTCAAGAAATACGGCGACGAGTACCCGCCGATCCTGCTGACCCTCATGGTCAAGAAGGAGTGCGGCGAGTAATGGATCGGACGCCCGGCATATTGGAACGCGCGTTCAGGCGGAATGCCGGGGAGGTCTATCGCCGTGAGATCGCGCGTCAGCAGTTGGTCGAACGGGATCGCCGCGAGCGCCGGGAAGAGATCGACAAGGACGAGACGGAACTGATGGAGTTCGCCGTCGGGATGGCAACCGTGGCCGAGATCGACAGTTTCAGGATCGAACTCGACAACTATGACACCGCGACCGTCGCAGCCTTGCAGCTAAACGAACGCGAACTGCTTCTCGTCCGCGAACGTATCGACCGCCTGCTGGCCAAGGCGCACGTCCTGCCGGACGGACGCCGCGTGTTCAAAACGGAGGACGGCCTTCGGGTGTTCGACGAACATGGCGCCGAACTTTCCGCCGACATTATCGATCCTCAGGTCATCGATGATCTCCGTCCGCGCTGGGAAGCATTCAAGCCGGAACTCGACAGCCTCAATACGCTGTTGGATCAACGCGCCGAGTTGCTCGACTACCAGTCCCGCCTCGACGAAGCCCGCGAACGTCTCGACGCTGGCGATCTCTCGCGCAAGGAGTTCGAGGATTTGCGCACCTCGATCCGCGACGAGATGCCCGAAGCGGTGCACGAGCAGGTGCTCGCCATCGACCCCGATGCGCCGATCGCGCAAAAGCCGCAAGCGGACGCAATGGCCGACGATCTCGAATTCGAGGACGACATGATCCCCGACACCTTCGCGCGCAAGTCACCGGCACCCGGCCTCGACGGCTGATCCGTTACTCCTGATCTCCTGACATCTGAATAGAAGCGGGCCTTCTCCTTCGCCCGTCTCTTTGCCGCGCTTCATGCGGCCTGATTTGTTGGCTGTCCTGGCAGGCGCTCCCCGCCCTTGCAACGGATTCCCGTCTTTTCGCTTCGCCCGCCCCTTCGGGGTGCAAGGGCGGATTTCGCCTGCCTTTCCGGACGCCATCAGGCCGCGAGCGTCGCGGCTTCAAGGCGAAAGGAGAAGACCATGTCCGCCAAATTCGATGTCCATCAGGAGATCACCGACCGTATCGTTGCCGCCCTCGAAACCGCCGGAGAATTCCGGCTTCCCTGGATCCGCTCGGGCGGATCGATGAAGCGTCCCGTCAACATCGCCTCGGGCAAGCCCTATAACGGCGTCAACATCGTCTCGCTGTGGGTCGCGGGACTCGCTGCGGAATATCCCTCGCACCTGTGGGGCACCTATCGCCAGTGGCAGGATCGCGGCTGCCAGGTGCGCAAGGGCGAAAAGTCCTCGCTGATCGTCTTCTACAAGAAGCTCGAATTCGCGCAGACCGACGAGACGACCGGCGAGACCGAGACTGGCGAACGCCTGATGGCGCGCGCCAGCTTTGTCTTCAACGCGGCGCAGGTCGAGGGCTTTGCCCTTCAGAGCGACACTGCGCTTCCCGCCGAACCCGCCTTCGATCCGATCGAGCGGGCTGAGCGCTTCGCAATCGCGACCGGCGCGAAGATCGAGGAAGGCGGCGACAAGGCTTGCTACATCCCCACAGCCGACATGATCCGGATGCCCGAGCGTCGCCGCTTCACCGGCACCGATACGACGACACCCGCCGAGGGCTTCTATTCGACCCTTTGTCACGAACTCGTCCACTGGTCCGGCGCAAAACACCGCCTCGACCGCGACCTGACCGGTAGATTCGGTTCGGAAAGCTACGCCGTCGAGGAACTGGTTGCCGAGCTTGGCGCGGCGTTCCTGTGCGGCGATCTCGGCATCTCGCCCGAGCCGCGCGCCGACCATGCCTGCTACATCGCCAACTGGCTGAAGGTCTTGAAAGACGACAAGAAGGCCGTCTTCACCGCCGCCTCCAAGGCGAGCGAAGCAGCGAATTGGCTGATCGGGCATGACGTCACGGCGTCTACTTAGAGACCGTACCACTCACGGCGCGCCGCAACGTGTTGACATGGACGCCAAGCCCTGCCGCGATATCGGTAGCACAAGAACCGCCAGCTTCAATCAACTGGCGCGCCTTCGTAATTTGCGCGTCGTCGAGTTTGCGCGGTCGACCTAGGTGAACACCTCGCCGCCGCGCCGCTGCCATGCCCGCACGCGTCCGTTCACGGATCAGTTCGCGTTCGAACTCGGCCAAGGTGGCGAGGATGCCAAAAATAAGCTTCCCGTCAGGCCGCGTCGTATCGACCTGGGCGCCCATGCCGGTCAGGACCTTGAGGCCAACGCCCCGGACGTTCAAGCTTTCGACCAGATTGACGAGATCGTGCAGCGACCGGCCGAGCCGGTCGAGCTTCCACACGACGAGCAAGTCTCCCTCCTGGCAGGCCGTGAGTGCCCGGTTGAGGCCTTGGCGGTGGTTGATGTCCCCTGAAACTCGATCACTGAAGATTCTGTCGCAATCCGCGTCGCCGAGCGCGGCGAGTTGCAGGTCAAGGTTCTGTTCGTCCGTCGAAACGCGGGCATAGCCGATATTCATATGCGGCTCCGGCGACATATCTGATGGAACTGAAACCCAAGGAATTCCGGGACTTCCGTAAGGACAGCAGGAACCCAAAGGGTTCCCTTTTGATGCCCGGGAGAATGACGAACGAAGAGCGGCGACGACATAAGGAAAGCTTCGAATATCTACTTATAAAACGGGACGGATACGAAGAAATATATTGAATTTCTTAATATTTGCGTGAAATAATGATATTACAAAAGGGAACCTTATTGAAGAGAAATCTAAAATACATAAGAATACTGCTCATGAGCGCCTGGCTCTCCTTGACCATGACCTCAGGCGTTGCGTGGGCCGATTGCGTTGGGCCGTCCGCCAAGGCAGGCCAGCAGATGTTCAATGGCACCTATTCGGTCATGCAGTATTGCAATGGCACCGACTGGATCGCCATGGGCGGGGGCGGGATCGATACGCTCAAAACGCTGTCCTGTTCATCAGGCCAGATCGCCAAGTGGGACGAAGATTCATGGGAATGCGCAACGGACGATATCGGGAGCGGCGGCTATGGCGACACGTTGGCCGGTCTATCATGTTCTTCGGGCCAGGTGGTGAAATGGAATGGCTCGATCTGGGCCTGCGCAGTAGACACTGATACAAATACACTGGCGAGTTTATCATGCAGCTCGGGGCAGGTGACAAAATGGAACGGGTCTGCCTGGACTTGCGCGACGGATGATACTGGCAGTGGGGACAATCTTGGCAATCATACGGCAACAACCATTTTGAATATGAGTAGTAACAAAATAACGAATGTTACTGACCCAACGGCCAATCAAGACGCCGCCACCAAGGCCTATGTTGATGCCAATGCCGGCGGATCGCCGTCGCCGTCCATCATCAAGCTGACCTCTACGACTCACGACGGAAATTTTGGCGGGATAGCCGGCAGGCAAACTTGGATCGAAGCCAACGGTTGTTCCGGGTACAGGGTGTGTACCACCCCAGATGTCGTGAGATATATATTTACGGAAGGAAAGACTATTTCGGGAATGGCTAATGGAGGGCATTATTGGCTTGGAAGTGGGTGTAACAATTGGACTAGCAACGGGGTATATGGAGAGAATATTGAGCAAACTAGTGGCGGAATAATATCAGACAGCCTTGGTTGTTATATTAAAGCAAAAGTATTGTGCTGTCGATGGTAGAAAAAATCTGGTAACATTTGGAAAATTTTCCGAAGTTTTGGCTTGAGACTCGCGTAATAAAAAGTACAATTGGCGATTGAATAATACAACATAATAGGCACGCGCCAAATTCGGGAGCTGTCCGCCGCATATATCTAGAACATCGATTGAGTAACTTGCGACTGGCTCAGTTAAACTCGTCGTAACCGCCAACATATCATCGTGCCATATCCTTGCGCGATCCGGGGCCGCCCGGGCCGGACGCACCTCCCGGCCCAAGCGCTCGGGAACGGGATTGATTTCTCCTGATCCGCTTTGCGTTGGTTTCGCGCTGTTCTCCTGATTTCGCCCGAACTGTCCATCCAGCCAGCTTGCGATACGCCTGATCGCTCGCGACCGTGCGGCCTAAAGGCCCGGCGTCAATGGACGGCCCGCTCCATTCGCGGCGCTGTGCGCGCTCCCGTGTTGTCCATGACGCGCCCGGCGACGAGGCGATCTTCTTCGGCGCATCGGCTGGATGGTCCAGCCCGTGTAGCGAAAGGAGAATACCATGCGCACGAAAACCAAACCCGAGCGTCCGCTCTTCCGGATCACCTTTTCCCGCATCGTCGGCAAGGACGATAACGGCAACGACATCCTGGGGCGGCCGAAAGAAGTGGGCGCCGTCTGGTCCCGCAAGAACGGCAAGACCGGCGGCATCGTCTCGCTCGACCTCATCCCTGTCGAGCTGGCGCAGCGTCAGGGCGTCATGTTCCTGCTGCCCGTCGACCGCGACGACACCGGGGGCTCGCAATGAGCCCCCGCATCGTCCAGATCGCCGATCTGAACGATCTGCTGCGCACCACCTTCCTGACCGGGAAGGTGGTGTTCACGCAGGGGATCGCGGCGCTGTCCGAAGGCGATCGCGCGGCTGTGCTCACAGCCGTGCGCGAGTTCCGGGATTTCACCCCGGACAACGATCCGAACGGCGAGCGCGATTTCGGCTCTATCGAGCTGGAGCAGGTCGGCAGGGTCATCTGGAAGATCGACTATTACGATCCCGACTATCGGTGCCACAGCCCCGATCCGGTCGACCCGCAGGTCACCCGGCGCGTCCTCACCATCATGCTGGCGGAGGAATACTGATGGCCACCGAACACACATTCGTCTGGGAGGGCCGGTCGATCCGGCTCTCCTACGAACCGCGCTGGTCGGCCAGCATCGACCACGTCGAGATCGAGGCGCTCGATGAGCAGCCGTTGCCCATCACCGGCACCGGTTATCGCTCGCACTTCTTCAGCCCGGTCGAACCCATGACGATCGAGGAGGTGACCGCCATGGTCGTCGCCTGGCTAGACGAGGAGGCGAAGTCCAAAGCGTGGCGCGACTTCATCGAACAATTCCGGCAACTGTCCCTCTTCTAGGAGGAGCAGTCTGCCCTTGCCTTCGAACGCCTTCGGCATTCGACCCCAAGCCCCGCCCGATTGGCGCGCCGGCTTATGGAACTTCATAAAAGAAAATTGCCTGTATTAAGCTATGCTAATGTATAAAAAGCTCAATATTTGTCTCAAGCAAAAGTATTTTGCTATAATATCTTAAGTATAAAGCCATCTTACTTCAGAGGTAAAATATGCACTCCTTTACACGATTGTTTAACAGTCTCGGAATAACGCAACTTGCTTTAGGATTATCTGGTCTTTTCGCGCCCATGGGCCGCGTAACGGATCCTGCCTCGCCGACCGATGTTTTGTCGGATGGCACTCAGGTATGGAAACGTCACGGTAAGCTCCACCGTGAGGATGGGCCGGCGGTTGTGGGTCCTCACGGGTCGGAAGAGTGGTATCGTGATGGCAAACTCCACCGCGAGGATGGGCCGGCAGTTGATCGCCGTCGAGGAGGGTCATCGTGGTATCGCAACGGCCAGCGCCACCGCGAGGATGGACCGGCAGTTGAGCGCTTTGACGGGTCGAAAGAGTGGTACCAGAACGGCAAACTCCACCGCGAGGATGGGCCGGCAGTCGTGCGTCCTGACGGATCGGAAGAGTGGTATCGTGATGGCCAACGCCATCGCGAGGATGGGCCAGCGGTTGACTACGTTGTAGGGTATCAAAAGTGGTACATCCACGGACGCCCTATTGAATCTCCTGAGAGTTCGAGAATTACATCACCACGTTCGGGTCATGCACCGGAATTGAACCTGCGGTGAATTCCTGCAAATTGGCCAGTTTTGATGCCAGCGGAGAGATAGCGGGAAAGGCAAGATGTGCGTGGTAGTACCCCGCAATCTTGGCAGGGAGGCGCTGCGCCCTCCCGTGCACCCTCCGGCCGTGGCGCGTCAGAGGCATCGAGCCTTCTTCCGCGCCATTCAATCGTATCGCCGATTGACCACTCGCGGGAGACTTCGCTCTCCCTGCACCCATCGACCGGGGCTTTCGCGCCCCGGAACCCACGAGCAGCCGTGTGGCCGCTGCACAGCCAGCCAGGGAGCCTCCACGCTCCCCGGCGCCCCATGGCCAACCGTCCGCCGATTGGATGCGCGCCATCTTCTCGAAGATGGATCACGACCGAAAGGCGTATGCCGCCCTCGGCACCCCGCACCATGCTCTCGCGCATGGAAGCGCCCATTGGCCGTGCCGCCCCTTGGAACCCTGCCTCGCCGCGAGGGGCCAGCCGTCCGTTGGTTGGATGCCGCCAGCGTGTCGACGCTGGATCACGTGCGATCATGAGAAGCTACAGCGCCTCATAGATGGCTCGCCAATCCGATGCCTTTCTTACCTGCCCAGTCAGCTCCTTGAGGCCGGGGTACTTCTGAAATGCGCGCCGGAAGTTCTCTGCCGTGCGTTTATCGACGTAGAGAATATCCGCGTAAGGTGCGAGTGCCGCCAGATGGCTGTCATTCAGATCGCTCCCCTTCCTTTCGGGCAATTGCTGCGAAACTTCGGTTAGACGGCTGCGGATGATCCGGCTTGGCAGTTGCTCCGCGCGTACGGACTTTTTCAACCGGTCAAACGGAACCCCCAGAATCGGCGCGATGATGCGCAACTGTTCTCTGAAAATGCCAAGCTCTCCTAGCTCACCCAATGTCATGTCCGGGTTGATTTCTTCTTCATCTATTCCCTGCAGTTTGAGGCCTTTCAGAACTAGGCCTCGCGCATCAATGGGCAACTGGCTTCTCAGGTTCAGGACATCCGACATGAACGCGCGCGCGCGTTCATCTGCATTTTCGATCCGCCTGTCGCCTCGTGCCCTCAGTTCGGCCGTCAGCACTGTTTGCATCTGAGCGACGATCTTTTTGGTAGCGGCCGACGATCGGAGCTTGCCGGAGAGCAGCGCGCCAATTTTTGTTTTTGGACTCAGGAATTGCACCGGAACGATGCCGGCGATGGTGCGCGCCCGATCCGCACTATTCCGCGACCATTCTCCGAAAAGCTTTGCAAACAGCGGATCATCCATGATGATGTCCGTACCGCTGCCGTGGCGGACAAGCAGGGATCTGGCTGTTGCGCGGACTGATGCAGCTTCGCCGCCATTGCGATACGCAGCTAGCGCTTCAGACGCCAATATGTCCACGATGCCGCCTAGTTTGAACTCGGCGTTTTCAAGCCCGGTCCAAGAGAGAAACGGAATCCGCCGTATGAAATCGAGCCGCTCTGAAACCCGGTCGTCATTATCGACGGCCATCAGCTCCTGAAGGTGATCGAAGCTGAACAGGATGCAGTAGCCCTTCTCCAAAAGTGCAGTCGGAAATCTGTTAGCTTCGCGGCGCACGGCCATGTCCCGGCCCGTTGCAGCGGCAATGAGCTTCGCCCAGTGACTGCTATCGAGAGCGACGAGCCTAGGGCTGGCTATCCGGTTGGTATTTGAAGCATTAGGTTCGGCCATACCTGTTTCCTATTTTAATCAGCGAGTACGAAGGTACCTGAGGTGGGACCTCGAACTCAAAAACTACCGAAACATAGCGCTATGGAAACTGAAGGTGATTTTTCTGTAACTCTTAAAACAGACTGTTGTAGCGTGAGACAATGAATTCGGCAGACAAGAAACATTCCGATACCTTGAGGAGCGCACTGCTCGCACTTCATCACTCCGGCCATAACGGCTTTGAGGGATTGCTCGGCATAGTTCTGGGCGAGGCCACGGGGCAGTCATTTCGTCTCGCCAAGTCCGGGTCGCAGCGCGGTCGTGATGGCGACAGCGCCTTTGATGGCGGTGCAACTTACTTCGAAGGCAAGCGATACAAGCAAAGCCCGAAGACAGATGCGATCACGGTTAAGATCTTCGATCTTATGAACGACGATACAGGACAAGTGGACTTGTGGGTGCTTGGCGCAACCTGCGAGATCGCGGCGCAAACCGCAACGGATACGCGCCGCCTCAGTGAGAAGATCGGCATAGGTTCAGTCGTTTTGGATTGGAATGAAAACGACCTTGGCCCGCTTCTCGTGGCAATCGTCAATGCGGGCCAAAATGCGAAAGACTTCATCAGCAAAAACCTCAAGGGCAAAACAAAGCCAGCCGAAATTAAAAACGCGCTTGCCGCGATTGACCATTTTGCAAAGCATCCTGCCCTGCCTGCCCGATTAGAAACGCTTCGCAGCGCTCTTTCAGCCGAGGAAGCAGGACTAGGCTATGCGCGAAAGCGCAATCGTGAGTGGATGACTTCCACCCTCTCCAACCGGGTGTCTGCACGCGCTCTCTTTGGCCAACCTCTTGCACCGAGAGATAACTCAGGGCTCACAGCGATAGCGCGGCCCATCGAGAGCAAGCTAGCCAGAGCCTTCAAAGGAACCCCCGAAGCAGATATATACGCCGTCGTCGGCGACGAAGGTGTTGGGAAATCGTGGTTAGTGGCATCTGCCTGGCTAACCAGCGACCCAGCATCAATTCTTCTCATGATCCCCGCGGAAGACTTGCTCGCTCCAGAAACTGTAAGCAGCTTTGAGATGTACCTCGTCAACAAGCTGATACGGCAAACGGGAGGGAGTGCCTCCCAGCAGGCAGTTGAACGATGGAGTCGGCGAATCAGAGGATGGCGCGCCAACCCGGCACCCACCAATGTGCGCGTTACCATGGTTCTCGATGGGCTCAATCAGTCCCTGAAGAACGATTGGTCAAGACGGCTGGATCATGCAGCGTTAGAGCTTGCGAAGATCGGAGGCCGTCTCGTCATAACAACAAGATCAGTACATTGGAAACACCTGAAAGACGCCCTTGCTAGCAAAATTGCCGAAGTTCGCGTTGATCGGTGGGCTGTATCCGAAGTGCAAGCCATTCTTCGTGGACGGTGCATCAATCCAAGCAAGGTAAAACCTGACGTCCTAGAGTCACTCCGTAACCCAAGAATACTTGGTATCGCGGTAGATCTTCTTTCGAAGAACGATGTCGAAAACATCGGCCAGCTTAGTGTTGGCCGCCTTATGTTCGAACATATGCGAAAAGCTCAGACTACGGGCGCTGTGCCTATGTCTGGCGCCCAGTTCGCCGAACTCCTGAAGGAGCTTGCGAACGAAGCCTTGGTGCGTGCGCAGAGGCAGCAGACAGACGACCTTCGCCTCTTTGAGGAGAAGAACCACCAGGGCCTGCAAGATGCGGCGTCGTGCCGCTTCTTTGAGCCCGTGAAAGGCAGTTTGCAGTATGAGATCAAACACGAGGGCCTCAATCTTGGGCTCGCACTTTCCCTTATCGACGCCCTCGAAAGGGAACTGAGGAACGGGCGTGATCCTAAAGATCGCCTCGCTAGTATATTGGAGCCGGTAACTGCCCTTGATGAGGCCGCGAGCATTGTCTTCCTAGCAACCCAAATCGCGTGCCTGAATGATGAAGCGAGCCATGCGGTGAGGGCAGCCCTGATCGAGCATTTTGTATCGTTGCAGAATTTGCCAAACAGCGAGGCCGCAGCCTTCGCTGTTTTGGTGCGAACGGCAGCTCCATCTTTTCTTGCCGCAGCTGAGAGCGTACACACCAGCAACTCCCATGTCCCGAATGCCGATTGGCTGCTTTACGCACTTGTTACCCACCGGGACCATCCCCTGGTGTGGGCAGAAATTTCAATTGCCGTGCGGCGCTGGCTTGCCTTCTTTTCACTCGCCCCTGAGCGAATGATGTTCAAATCGCAAGGTCGTGACTCCGATGCAGAAGTGAGTGAGGAGCGTGCCAAGCGTCAGGATGTTATCGATAAGAAGGTCGCGTCACTGACTGAGATTGAGAAGAAATACATCAACGACAATCTCATTGAGACCGATTGCTGGCGCTTTGAAACGCTGCACCGTCTGGCCTTCTATCTGCTCGCAGGCAAGCCATTGGAAGGATTTGCCAGCGACTTGGTGAATTGGAGCGTTTCAGATGCTCTCGGACCGGCCATCCACGCTCCCGACAAAGAGTTCCGGCAGCTAATTCGCTTCAATCGCGTAGACTGGAGGGAGACGCAGGCAGCGCTTCTCAAGGAGATAGAGGTTCTTGAGGGCGACAATTCTTCGGCCGTTGGTAAATGGGCGATCGTTGAGATTCTGCGCGGAACCGGTGCGTTGCATGATGCAAGGGAGGCTGAGGACCTTGCCGAATGGCTCACGCGCGATCGAGAGAAGTTCGAAGGATGGTCGCGTATTGAGGACTATTGCGCAGTCGATCCATGCGATCCAGGCACGAGTAAGCCTGACAATGTCGACGAGACAGCGAGGCAGTACCGCAAGATCGATGCATCCAAACTTGCAACCCACATGGGCCAGGGGGCGGACGATCATTTTTTCAATATGGCACGAACGGGGGTAGCGCGGTTTCATCTTGACGATGCGGTCGTCCCGCATCGAGGGTTGGCAGACGAGCTCTTAATGAGAACAGGGTTCGCTCAACGGCAGGCCGCTCTCACGCTGCTTGAACATAGCTCCGCGCTAACGCAGCAGCAGGCGCGCGATATTCTGAAAGTAGGACAAGGGACTGAGGCCAAACTCGACAAAGATAACCGTGACGGTCGGGATGAATGGCTTACCGCTCAATATTGTATCTATACCGCAATCGCCCATCTCACCGCAGACGATCAGCTCGAGGCCATTGCCGGCATAGAAAGTAACAACGTTCTCTTGGACATTCTCGACGCTCTGCGGCCGGCATCAAAAGAAAAGACCGAGCGCGTGTTGGAACGTGTTCTGCAGTCAACAGACAGCAACAAGCAAAGCTCGGTACTTGCTGCGATCAGATATTCCCGTCCCGATCTCTCGCCGCGCTCTCGTGCGATCATCGGAGGATTTCTTAACTCGGACGATGCAGGCGTGCGCACTCAGGCCTTAGGAGCCGCTGCGGCTAGTGGCGATGAAGCCCTGCTGAAGTTGGTCGTCACGAGTGGATGGGATGCACGTCCGCTCCGAACAGGTGAGCAGACCTTTGAACGGTGGTATGGCTCTTCTGCGATTCTTGAAGCTGCGAAATCGGGGCTTATCCCTCTTGATGAAGCACTCGACCGGATGGACCTTCATCACTATGGGTTTGCTGCGCAGGCGCTAGGTCAATCTTCGGCCAAAGAGATCGCAAAGCGTGTTGAAGCAGCGCTTATCAACGCGATTGGCTACACGCAGGGTCCCGATATACCAGAAATGGTAACATCAACGCCAGACGCCGCAAGTTCTGGCCCACCTATGATCTCGCTGAGTGATCCACCTCCGAGCCAGGATATTGCAGATAGGCTCAATCGATTGGGTGAGACAAGTGAGCAGTTTGATGCACGGCAAGATCGCCTAGCTCAGTCGTTCGATCGGTTCACAAAGGACCTGACATCGGCTGATGCGAGGCTTGTTCTTTCAGACCTTACCCTGGGCGGGGTGAAGGCACTCGTTGAAGCGGATGAGGAAGCAGGAAAACGTTGGATTGCCATTTTAGGCAATGCCACGGATGCTCAGTTGCGCCACGTCCACCACGTTGCAACGCAGATCGCGGTTTCCCTGCCAACCGGGGACAATGCCGGGAAACTGCTCGCCCGGCTTGAAGCTACTAGCCCTTCGATCAACCGCGTGGAGGGTCTGGGGAAGGTTCCCGCACATTCACTTGCCCTATGGGGCAAAGCTGACGATCCCGGCATCAAAGAAATTTGTAGGCATCGCCTAGTCACGCGCCGCGATGACGGCCAGATCGCGCTCGAGGTTCTTGCCGCGACTCTGAGCGGGAAGTCTGCGATTGTTGAGGAGACAATCGACGGCCTTCTCGCATCCGGACAACCCGCCGATGTCTGTTTGGGGCTTACGCTTTCTGGCTTTTGTGACGAAAGTGCCCATGCGAGCAGCGTGCTCGCGCGCTTCGAAAAGGCGCAAGGCTACATCGGCATCGCTCACAAGGCTGCCTGCGGAGACTACCAACGCAATTTGTGGGCTCGGAAATGGTATGAGCAAATGAAGGGCGCCAAAACGGTGTTGGAATTTTGGCAAGCCTCAGTTCAGCTTAACAAGATCGTAGACGGGCGCTTCGATATTTGGTCGAAAGATTCCGGACCAGAGACTGAAATATTCCGCGCCTTCCTGCCTACGGTCTGGCGCGAAATCAGCCGCCGCGCCGAAAAGTGGCAGGGCAAGCGCAAGGACCATCTGTTCGGAGATAAGTCGCCCGCGGACTTATTCCTCCCTGAAGGGGTTTTCGTGGATAGGGCTGTGGGCTGATTTACTGCTGACTGTACCACGTCCCTTTTCCTGTGCCGTGCTGTGATATGTGATTGGCGGCAACCAGCACGCCGAGGTGTTTCTTCACCGTGTTCCGGTTGGCACCGGTAAGCTTGACAATCTCTCCAATGGTGATCCGGCCGCGCTCTTTGATTGCCTCGATGATTTGCAGCGATAGCTCCGGCAGCGTGTCCATGACGATGCGCTCGCGCTCGATCTTCCTTTCCAGGCGCTGCTTCTGCTGCTGGAGCGCGCGTAGGAAATAAATCGTCCACGGCTGCCAGTTCGGCTTGGCGCTGCGGATCGTACGCTGTGTCTGGCGCAGGGCGAGATAGTAGCCTTCCTTGCTGTTTTCGATGATGCTTTCCAGCGATGAATAGGGGACGTAGTTATATCCCGCGCGCAGCAAGAGCAGCGTCGTCAGGATACGCGACAAGCGGCCGTTCCCGTCCTGGAAGGGATGGATTTCCAGGAAGACGACGGTGAAGATGCCGATCGCCAGAAGCGGGTGATGCGCTCTTTCGTCGAGCGTTTTTCGCGTCCATTGCACCAGTTCTTGCATGAGACGCGGCGTGTCGAAGGGCGTTGCCGTTTCGAAGACAATGCCGATCTCTTTGCCATGCTCGTCAAATGCGCTGACATGGTTCGGATTGGTCTTGTAGCTGCCGCGCTGGCGCTCGTCCTTGGCGCTATGGGCAAGCAGGTCGCGGTGAAACTGCTTGATGTGGTTCTCGGTAAGGTCGATCACCGCAAAATGCGAAAAGACCGTCTCCATCACCTGTGCGTAGCCTGCGACTTCCTGTTCGTCGCGCGTGTCGAATTTCCTGATTTCGATATTGGTGAGCAGCCGCTCGACATCCTTGTCCGACAGCTTTGCGCCTTCGATGCGCGTCGAGGAACCGATGCTTTCAATCGTGGCAACACGCCGGAGGGCGGATAACCGTTCAGGCGCCAGTGTACCAAGTGCGCGCCAAGCCCCCTTGAACTCATCGATTTCCGCAATGAGGGCAAGGATTTCAGGGGTAATCAGCAGGGTATCGGTCTTCAGACTCATACCCATAAGAGTATCCAAAAATACCCATAAATGCTAGCAAATCGCGAAAATACCCAAAACCTTATCCATAAGTACCCATAATCGGGCATCCGGGCGCGCGCTATGGCTGCGCCACCGAGCCGCCCTGCGGCGTCTCGGCCCATTCGGGTAACGATCGCTGATGCAAGAGCAGGGGCTTCGCCCCCGGCGCGGGCAAGGGCGCGGTTCCCGAGGCTCGGCTTCGCCTGCGCCCGCCGCGCCGATCCTTGCCCGCGCCACCCCCATTCTCGCCGAAGGGCAAAGGTTCAGCGGGGCTGAACCTCATGGGTGAGGCATAGGACGGCGTCCTATAACTCATCCCTTCATGGATCCCCGAAGTTCCGCACCCGGTTGTGCCGGCCTTTCGGTATCCATACTCAATGGCTATTCGGCAGAGCCGTTGCGGCGAATAGGGCTGCTATTCTCCGCATTTCGTGCGGTGAATACGGCTCGGCTTGATGGTGGGGCCGCCGCGCTGATACTTGCCTGCGCCACCCCTATTCTCGCCGAAGGGCAGAGGTTCAGCGGGGCTGAACCCAATAGACATAAATCGCAAGTATTACAAAAAAACCAAATATATATTGACATATGTCTTTGTATTACGTATTTGACGTATCTTTAAATACATTGAGGCAAATATGAGTAATACTTACAACGATAGTGAAAGAACTAGCAAAAGACTAAAATACGCTTTTATAGTTGCAGCCGGGTTTTTGCTGGCCAGAGGTGGCGTGGTAACATATAATGACATCTCTTCGCTTATTGCGCCTGCAACAAATCTAACCGTCTGCGATGTAGAGCAAGCACCAAGTTTGAAATAGCAGCCTCGTCTACAGCACGATTCGACAAGCGTATGCGGCCTTGCTTAAGTCCGAGATGTTTAAATAGCTGATTGTTAACTTTAATAAGCTGAGTTGCTACTGGATTGCGGCGAATACGCTCTATTGTTTCGCTGTCATTCACCTTAGACACTGCGGCTCTGTCGTCGATAAAATATCCATCCCCTGTATGAAAATTCTCATCAACACCACTGAATCTGAGCCTGCAAAAGCCGTAAGTGTTGTTCAAGTCCGCATGGCCTGTATCTTTTTCAGCCTGTGAAGGGCCTACATACATATAAAATATTGTATGTCCATCAGTCTGTATAACAGTGCCTCTTGAGTTCCACCAAGTCACAAATCGAGCAGAATTAACATCGAAAACCTTTCCTCGGATTGATAGGTTGGACCCTTTACGTTTCATCTCAAAAACGCCGTACAGCGATTCATCGGGAGTTTGGGCGCTTATCCAAATTCCTGTAAAAAGACTATACTTTTCGACAAAATAAAAATTTAAAAGATCAACTGCTTTCAATATAAATTCATAAGCAACGAAAAGTACTATTGATATTCCTATTACCAGCAAAAACTTCAATGGCAACGAATCGACGGAATCAACAGCCAGACCAAGAAAAACGCCCAAAAGAAGAAGAACAAATGGTATGAGGCGATTTCGCCAATCCTCAGTCATTTGACCGCCTCCCAGCCGCTGATCTTTCCGAGATTCCGACGCTTGCAATTTGAGATCGGTGAAGGAGCGTTGTCAACAGCAAGACAAACTACCTACGGCGCAAGAAATCGAGTCTTATCCTCAACGAACTCTGCTCCTGTCTACGCACGGTGGCATAGGGATTGGCCGACAACCCATCATTCCCGCTCGCTCGCCCGCAATTCATGCAGCATGGCCAGCAGTTGGTCATCGCTGGTCTCTGTCATGGTAGGCGCAGGCAGGGCCGGGCGACGTTCCAGCCACGCATATTTGTCGGGCTTGAGCCGCACGTCGCGCAGATAGCCCGAGAGTTCGGGCCGCTCCCAGTAGTTGGGCATGGCCACGGTGAAGAAGCCATGGTCGCGGGAATCGAGCAGACCGGACTCGCCGCCGGTCGCCTCGCGGATGTCCTCGACCTGGAGCAGGGGGCGGGCCTGTTCTACGAGATTGTCGCCCGATCCTGCGACCTGGTTCGCCGAAACGTTGAAGCCCCGGATCATGACGCTGGTTCTGCCCGAACGATGCTCGATCTCCTTCAAGGTCTCCATGTCGGGAAGACCGCGATAGAGCGTATGGGCGACAGCCTTCTTCCAGATGCGCGCCGTCTCCTTGCCATAGCGCGCCTCGATCTGCGCGCCCGCATTCTGGAACACGCCAAGGAAATTGACGCCGCCCTGCCGGTAGAGGGTCAGGATTTCAGGGAAGTTGGAGACGTAGAGCTGGCCCCATTCCTCGCCGACGACCAATGCCCTTAAGGGTCCGTGCGCGTCGGCGAAGCGTTCGATCACCGCCGCCGTCATCGCGCCAACGAAGGTGCGGCTCGACTCGCTCCTTGCCGAGCCGACGATGAAGAGCGCCGTGCGCTCATTTTTCATGTGGGCGGGATCGAAGGAATTTGAATCCGTCGCCGCCCGCCCCGCCGATCCCGGCTGGAATCCCTGCAAGCGCTCGACCATGGTCGAGGCATAGGCGTTCCACTGGTCGGTTGATTGCGTCATGCTGGCGATCTGAAGGCACATCCCGGCATCGTCCTGCATCCGGCTGTCGGAAGCCCAGAGCAGAAGATCGTCGCGGATCGCCTCGCGTCCGCGTCCGAAGAAATCCCACAGCCCGCCCGGCGTGCAGGGATAGCGCGGCGAGGGATAAAGCGCCGCGCGCTTGTTGTAGAGGGCAAAGGCCGTGCGCACGCCCTGGCCGATCCATCGATGCGCCGCGTGCGGTTCGACCGGCACGAGGTAGCTGGCGCAGTCATAGGCGATCTCGCCGACCAGCGCGCGCAGTTCGGGCCGTCTCGCCATGTCGAGCAGGCGCGTGTTGATGTTGAAGGTCTCTCCCGGCCAGCCATGAATCCGGCCGGGATTGATGAAGCGCACATCGTATCCCTGTCGCTCCAGTGTTTTCCATGACACCCATGCGAGTTCCCCGTCCTTGGGATCGGTGACGATCTTGGAAAGATGCGCTGTCCTCGGCGAGACGAGGTTCACGCCAAGGAAGCGCGTCAGCTTGCCCTTGCCCGCCTGCGCGTCGATGGCGACCGGTTCGGTGCCATCATAGATGAGCGGCTGGCCGCGAACGAAACCGAGTTCAATGCCGCGCCGGATATTCTGATACGGGCGAAGGGGGACCAGATCGTTCATAGCAACCCCGAGCGTTTGAGGGACTCGATGTCATCGAGCTTCGCCCGTCCGAGTTGGCCGCTCGGATGGGCGTCGAGCATTTCTTTCAGGCGCGCCTCCGCCGCCGCTTCGGCCCGCGCCCGCGCAATGCGCGCCTGCGCGGCGTCCTCCCATGCCAGCGTCTGCTCGGCATGGGAGATGAACATCCATAGCGTCTGGTAGAGTTCGAGAAGCTGGCGCGCCTTCATTGCGAGCCCTCCTCGTCATCCCAGCTTGCATAGCGGAAGGGGATTTGCGCAGGCGGAGGCGGCAGAGCGTGCGCGGGCGGCGTCACATCGATCGCGCGCCGATACGTATGTTCGCTGTAGCGGATCGGTGAGTTGATCGCGCCGTCCTCTTCGAAGAGGAACGCCAGCCCGACCGAGCCTGCGACGTAGCCGAAGACAAAGGCATAGGGGATCAGGATGAGCGGGATCTGGCCGCCATCCCCAAGAGCGAACAGGATCGCAAGAAACACGACAAACCCGGCTGCGAGCCCGCCGCCGATCAGGCCTTTGGTGATGAACTCCCGTGCATCCTCCGGCTCGATGGAAAGGCGCCAGAGGTAGATCGGCCTGTTCCACGCGAACACGGATATCAAGGTGAACAGCAGAGCGAGGAAGCAAAGGATCAGGAAACCGGCCGCAATCAGGGCGAGGATGACAAACACGAACCCGATGGCGACCGCGCTGAGCAGGCCGATGATGCCGCCAGCCACGGCGTTGTCGTTACTGTTGTTCTGCGACATGAGAATTCTCCTTTTCGATTAGCGTTGGAGTTTCAGTTCGAAGGAGAGCCCGCGCGTGCGGCCAAGATTCGGCTCCTCCCCGCGCGAGAGGGCGAGGTAGCGGCCAATGTCTTTGCGCAGATCGAGGAGCCGGGCCGCCTGCGCCTTGCGCAGCTCCTCGAATTTTTCTTGCAGGACGGCCCGCTGTTCGCGCTGGCGCTTGATCAGCGCCTGGCGTTCACGCTCCTGACGCTCGCGCGTCTCGCGCGCTTGCGCCTCATTTTCCGCGCGCACCTGCTGGTATTTGCCGGTGATCCGGTGCCAGAGACCTTTCAGGCCCTTGGGCAGGCGCGCGGCGCGCTCGCGGGTTTCCTCGCGCCATTCGGCGTCAAGCTTCTGATCGAGCCCCGTCCGCGCCGTGCGGTGCAGCCGGGTCATTTCCTGCTTGTAGCGAGCGAGCTTTGCCGAGCGTTCGACGAAGCGCCCGCGCGCTTCCTCGACGTGCCGGCGGATCGCAGGCGTCATCGCGCTGCCGATTTCCTTGCGCGTATCCGCAACGCCAGGCAGGTCTTCGCCCTTGCCAAGGCGCGCGCGCACACCTTTCGTTTTCTGGTCGAGAACACGCGGCAGGGAGTGAACCGCGCCGTTGTGATCGAGCACGACGAAACCGCGCCGGTCGCCCTTGGCCAGAAACAGCCCGTGTTCCTTCAAGCTGCGATCGAAGGAGCGCCGGTCATCGGAGATCGCCCAGCAACCCTGTACGGTGGATTTGAGCCAGCGGGGATCGAGGCCGAGGCGCTTGGACTGTTGCCACTCGGCGAGCGAGAAATTCGTCGGGTTGCGGTTGGCCGGATTGGCGATCCCGCGCGGCATCTCCCAGCCCTGTTCGATGTAGAGATCGCGCGAGACGGACATCAACCGGTTCTTGAAGAACGGCAGCGGTTTGGCCGTCATCGTCTCGGCGTCGATCCGGGACCACACGCAATGCGCATGGCGGCGGCCTTCCTTTTCATGGAACACCACCGCGCGCGGCTGGCCATCGAGGCCCAGCCGCTGCTCAATCCGGTCGATTGTCTGTTCGAACAATGCCACCGGCACGTCCGCATTCGCGGGCGGGTTGAGGCTCAAGGAGAAGAGGGGTTGCCTGGCTTTCGTCGCCCGGCTAATCGCTTCGACTTCCTGGAATGCGCCGGCAAGGTCGCCCGCGACGAAGCCGCGCAGCTCGTGCACACGCACGTGTTCATTGTCGTCCACCCGCATCAGGTGGACGGCCAGTTCCCGGCCCGAGCCGCGCTGTGAGCCCTTGAGGATCATCGCGCTTCCTCCGGCTTGAGGCCGAGGGCGGTCACGAGCAGGCGGCGGATTTCGCGAACCTCTCGCAGGCAGGCGAGTAGTTCGGCTTCCGTCTCCGGGGTCATCGGCAGCGAACCGATGTTGGCAGCGTAAGCGAGCTGGTTGAGATTGCTGGCAAGGCGCGAACGGCCAAGCAGGGCGAGCGCCCGTGCCAGCGCCTCGCGGTCTTCGACGCGCAGCGCAGGACCGCGCCTGCGGACAGGCCCGGTTCCAAACAGCTTGGCCTTTATATAAGTGCCGAGCGGCTCGCCGGACGCCTCGGCTGTCAGGCGCTCCCGCTGGTCACCCGAAAGCCGCAGGCTGTAGGGAGCGGGCCGCTTGGCCCCGGAATTGCCGGAATGTGGGTGAGAGGTGCGGCCATCTAGGGGCATGGCGGCACCGGAGGCTTGTCAGCCTTCAGGTGCTCTAGCTGGGTGTTCCAGTCGGCCAGAACCTCGAACAATTGGTTCGAGGTTTCGCCATCAAGGCGCGCCACTTTGTTTTTGTACAGCCCGGAGACATGGGTAACGGGTTGTACCTAAGACGTGGGTGACAACCTCGTGCCGAACGGATTGTCGATGGTCTGCAGGGCACTTTGTTGAGGTCGACATGTCCTGGATCATGGCGCATGAAGGTGACGAGCCGGATGCCGTCGTCGACTTCAGCGGTGCCGGGCCTCCGACCGGCCATGGCGATTGACAGGTTGATCTTCTTGCGATGTACGCAGATGCGCCCGCACGCGGTGACCAGGATGTCGCGGTCGTGGAAGGGGTATTCCACGTCCGGCAGGCCCTCATAAGGTGTTGGTAACAATACCGGCCGTTCCCTGTCTTGAACTCGCCCTTGAAGTCGGCGCACCACAGATCGTTGGGATGAACGCCTGCGGAAAGCTGCGTTCCTTCGGCCTTCATCCGGCGCCTCTGCCGGCTCCGCTTGACCAGGCCGTGGCGGTCGAGCACCGCATGGACCGTGCTCCTGGCTGGGGTGCGCACCTCGCCGGCCAGCTTCCTGACCAGCAACTCCCTGATCTTGCGCGCGCCCCAGTGCGGCTTGCCGCGCCTGACTTCGACGATCAGCCGCTCGATCTGGTCGGGCAGCTGGTTGGCGTATCTGACCGGCCGCCACGATCGGTCGCTGAGCGCCTCAAGGCCCCCCTGCCGGTAGCGGTTCAAGATCTTGCAGCCGGTCTTTGTGCTCGATGCCCTCGACCAGGCGCTTCATGATCGGCGGCCCGTCAAACGCGACGGGCTGGTTCATCGTTCCGACCGCGGCTTGCAATACGTGTCCATTCGCTATTCTGAACGTCTGTCGGAGGCGGGCGTCGAGCCCTCTGTCGGGAGCGTCGACGATTCCTGCGACAACGCTCTCGCCGAAACGATCAACGGTCTTTACAAGGCCGAGCTGATCCATTGCCGGGGACCGTGGCGAAACTTTGAAGCCGAGGAATTCGCCACGCTGGAATGGGTTGACTGGTTCAACAACCGCCGCCTTCTGGAGCCCATCGGCAACATGCCGCCAGCCGAGGCCGAAGAACGATACTACGCCATGCTGGACGCAACAGCCATGGCCGCATAACTTAAACCAGATGGTCTCCGACAGACACGGAGCGATTCAAAGGTCGCTTCCGTTTACAATGACAATCTGACCCTCACGGCTCAGACAGACAACCCGCATGATCCATTCGTGGTTGATATGCACAGATCCGATACGTCCTCAAGGCGTGGCTTCAGACGGCCGTGTGCTGTTGATTTGCAATGGTGGAAGTTAGCGTTCAGTGGCTGCGCCCTCGTCGAGCCGTCGGCCAAGCTTTATCATGCCTCTGATCCAGCGGTCATAGTCCGCAGTCTTGGCCTGCATGTAGCGTTGCACGTTATCATGCGGCAAAATCAAGAATGCCTCCTTGCGCAACCCCTCAATGGTCGAAATTGCCACGGCCTCAGCAGACAGCACGCCATCCACCCGCTCCGGCCCGGCCGGAATGCTTTGCAACAAGGGCGTCTCCACCCCTTGCGGGCACAGGACCGAGACGCCGATGCCGTCCTTGGCGTGCGTGATGGCTAGCATTTCGGCAAAGCCTATCGCCGCATGCTTCGTGACCGCGTAGGGCGCGCCGCCAAGTTGCGTCAACAGCCCGGCGGCGGACGCAGTGATGAGGAAGCGGCCGCCACCGCGTGCCCGCATTTTCGGCACGAGCACTCTCGCCGCATAGATATGCTGCATGACATTGACCTGCCAGCTTGCCTCCCAATCGCGATTTGGCGCGCTCGCCGCCTCGCCCTTGACTGCATCCATGCGGGCGATGCCCGCGTTTGAGCAGAACAGGTCGATGGCACCCTGTTCACCTTCGATGCGTTCCAGGATCTCAGCCAGAACATTCTCGTCGGTCACGTCGCAGCCGTATGCCCTTCCCCCGCAATCGCTCGCGACCGCATTCGCGTCGGCCTGATTGATGTCGATGACCGCGATCTGCCCAGCGCCTTCGCGGGCGAATGCAAGACAAAGCGCGCGACCGATACCGCTTCCCGCGCCCGTCACTGCCACGGTCCTGCCCCTGACCTCCAACTCTCTTCCTCCCCTCCGGTCTCCAACGCCGCCGATGCGTTTGCCGGTCACGGCGAGCGGGAACCGGCGTTTCGAGCAGGCATGTCCAACTGCGATATTCGCGATCATCAAATTGACTTTATAGTCAGATTTTTGTTACCTCATATCCATAACTTTGTATAGGCACCATACCGGCGGGTTGGGAGGTCCCTCCCGCCGCACATTCCCGGAGGACTGAATGAACATACTCGATCTAAGCGGCAAGGTTGCCATAGTGACGGGCGCCGGCCAAGGGGTGGGCCGGGCAATCGCCCTGACTCTGGCGGCCCAGGGCGCCAAAGTCGCTGTGAACGACTACTTCCAGGATCGTGCGGACAACGTTGCCAACGAGATTGCCGTCGCTGGCGGCACGGCCATCGGTGTGCAGGCCGATGTGACCGACCTGGACGGCGTCAAGGCCATGATGGCCCGCGTAGCCGACGAGTTGGGATCGACCGACATCCTCGTCAACAATGCCGGAAACGAGGGCGCCAACCCTAGCGAAAACAGCGCGCCAAAGCCGTTCTGGGAAACGACGCCGCAAGACTGGCAACGCTGGCTCGGCGTCAATCTGTATGGCGTGATCAACTGCGTCTCCGCGGCGACACCCTATATGATCCAGCGACAGTCGGGACGTCTGATCACCATCATTTCCGATGCCGGTCGCATGGGTGAATCCGGCATCGAAGTGTATTCGGGCGGCAAGGCAGGCGCGGCGGGCTTCATGCGGGCCGTCGCGCGGACGCTGGGGCGCTACAACATCACGGCGAACTGCGTGGCGATCGCAGCGACGATGACGCCCACCGTGCAGCCGGCGCTCGAGGCAATGCCGCCCGAGCGGCGCAAGAAGACACTCGAACGGTACGTCATTCGCCGGTTCGGGCGGCCTGAGGACATCGCGGGCATGGTGACGATGCTGGCTAGTGACGCGAGCGGCTGGACGACCGGACAGACCATACCGGTCAATGGCGGCTTCTCCTTCGCCATGTGAAGAGGGTCAGCCCCTCGGACGACGACAGGGGGCGCGATGAATTCCCACGTCGCGCCTGGCTGGCCCGCGGGTCCGTCCGATGTCCAGGGTGCCTCGCGACCGCTCGGCCGCGCTTAGGGTCAGATACGTATAGGGCGACGGTTGCATCGCAGAATCGGGCGACACTGCGCTTTCGAAAATTGACTTTCGAGTCAATGAGATTTGAATCTGCCGTCGGCGGCAGTGCGGCCATGGCTGGCGGGAGGAGCCGTCGTGGCGGTCGGCCGGGGGATGTTGGCGACGAAGCAGCACCAACATTCCGGCTTTTGATATGTCGGGAGGGTCGAATATGGATTTCCAGCCGAGTGAGGAACAGGCCCTCTCCGTGGAGAGCATGCGCCGGTTTGTCGCCAGGGAGGTGTCGCCACTCGTCGATACCTATGACGACACGACGATGCCTGCCGAAGTCGTCAAATCCCTGCTCGGCAAACTCACCACGTTTGGTATCCCAAACGGCTGGACTTCCGAGAGCAATGGCGGTCTCGGCCTGTCATACGTGACAAGTGCCCTGCTGTACGAGGGGCTCGCGGAAGGGTTCGTCGACCTTGCGGGGACGGCCTTTATTTCGGAAGGAGCCGCGTATCTCATCGCCAGCGGCGCGAACGAGGCGCTGAAAGAGCGCTACGCCAAGGGTCTTCTGGCCGGTCAAACCATCGGCTGTTTCGGGATAACCGAGCCAGGGTGCGGCTCAAATCCCAAGGAAATTGCGACGAGGGCAGTGCGAGATCGCGCCGGCTACCGGATCAGCGGTTCGAAGGTCTGGATTTCGAACGGCGGTATCGCGGACTTCTGCGTCGTCCTTGCGCGCCTGGAAGATGGCGGCATGCAACGCATTCTGGTGGACCGAGTGGAGCACGGCTATACGAGCCGGGAGATGTCCAAACTCGGCATGGGCGGTTGGTCGACCTGCGAGTTGTTCTTCGACGACGTCTGGGTGCCTGCGGAAAACCTCATCATCGCACGGGGCAACGCCTTCGAGGATACCCAGCGTTCACTGGAAAGCGCCCGATTGTTCGCAGCAGTGTTCGCCAATGCCATTGCGCGCGCGGCGCTTGATGCGGCCATCGCGTACGCCAGGGAACGCGAGCAGTTCGGCAAGCCCATCGGTCAGCATCGGATGGTGCAGGACCTGATCGCCACCAGCGCAACCGAGCTGGAAGCCGCGCGCCTGCTCACCTTGCGCGGGTTCGACCTGTCGGACAGAGGCCGGCCGCTGGCCGAGGCAGCCGCGATGGCGAAACACTTCGCGACAGAGGGCGCGGTTCGTATCACCCACGCGTCGATGCAGGTGTTCGGCTCATACGGCTTGTCGAAGGACTTCCCCGTCGAGCGCCACTATCGCAACGCGCGAATGTTTACAGTCCCGGATGGCACCACACAGATCAACAAGCTGATCGTTGCACGGTCCATCCTCGGCATGTCCGCGTTCTAGAGCTGGTTTCGCGAACACAGAGTCGCGAGACCCGCCCTAACGATTTGTTTTCATGCATATTCTTATCCGAAAAGTCGACCAACTTTTCGGGGATATGCTCTAGAACCATCACCAGGAGAAACTCGTGCGCGATCAAAAAGCCTATTTGCCGCTTTCCGGTGTCAGGGTGCTGTGCCTGGCGGAGCAGTTTCCCGGCCCTTATGCGACTATGATCCTGTCCGATCTCGGTGCCGACATCATCCTGGTCGAGCGGCCGGGTCTGGGCGATCCAAGCAGAATTTTCCCCGAATTTCACGCGAGTCTGGCTCGTGGAAAGAGAAGCCTTGCTTTGGATCTGAAGTCACCGGCGTCGCGCGGGGTGATGAAGCGGTTGGTGGCTCAGAGCGATGTCTTCATCGAGGGGTTTCGTCCCGGCACCCTAGCGCGCCTGGGGTGGGGGGAGACGGAACTCAGGAGCGCGAACGCCAACATCGTCATCGTATCGGTCTCAGGCTACGGACAGAGCGGCCCCTACCGGATGCGTCCGGGCCACGACATTTCCTATCAGGGCGTGGCGGGACTGCTCGCCGGCAGGACCGACTTCGACACGTCCGAACTGCCCTGGGCGGACCTCGTGTCGGCCCTGTTTTGCGTCGTCGCCGTCCTGACGGGCCTGCATGCGCGCAACTCACACGGCTCGCCTCCCCTGGCCGATGTCTCAATGCTCGATTGCCTGGCATCGGTGATGACTCCCATCACGCTTCAAACCTTGAACAACTGGCCAAGGCCGGAAATGAACGAACCTGCCTATGGGATCTTCACAACCGGATCAGGCGAGAGGCTGACACTCTCGATCGCCCATGAACAAATGTTCTGGGACAAGCTCTGCCCACTTGTCGGGATGAGCCATGCCGTTGGCATGCAGCGGAAGGAGCGTCTGGCCAGGACTGCCGCGCTGGCCTCCGAGATCCAGGCGGGCCTGCAACAGAGACCGTTCGCGCATTGGGCTGAGGCACTGGACGAAGCAGATATACCCTGGGGCCCCGTCCACGAGCACGCCGCAGTGGCGGACGACCCGCAGGCGCAGGCGCGCGGCCTGTTCCCCAGGTTTGGCGGCGAAGGAGATGGTGCGGCCATGGTGCTGACGCGCCAGCCTATAGCCTATGGCGGCGAAAAGCCCGGTCCTCGCGGTCCTGCACCCCGGCTCGGCCAGCATACAAGCGAGATCCTGCAAGGGCTTGGCTTCTCGGACAGCGAAATCGCAGCGCTTTCGGCCAACGGCGCCATCGCGCAGCCGGCCTGATCGACGGTCGCGTCGCGGCGGCTCCTCCCAGGTGCGCCATCGGCCCGGGAACGGGCGCGAGCCGCTGGCTCCTTTGGCCGCGTCCCGACGGCGTTCTAGAGCAACAGGCTCGACCCGCCATTGATCCGAAACACCTGGCCGTTGACGAATTCCGCCTCGGGCGACACCAGGTATCTGATCATGCCGACATAGTCGCGCGGCTCGATACCGCGTCCGGTCGGGTTGCTTCGCCCCTGCGCGGCCACTGCCTCGTCCGCGCCGTCTCCGAACACCTTTCGATAGGCATCGGTCGCAACGGCCGACGGCGCCACGCAATTGATACGGATGCCCTTGGGGGCGAGTTCTGGCACCAGGTAGCGCACGATGCCCTCGGCCAGCGTCTTGGGCAGACCGACAGCGGCATAATCGGGCAGAACTTCGCGTGCGCCCCTGCCTGTCACGAAGATGATGCAGCTTCCCCTGTGCATCTGCGGCAGGAAGGCCTGAGTGAGGAATACCAGCGACATGCCGCCGACATTGATCGCGTGGATGAGGCGTTGCGGGTCGACCTCGCTCAGCCGGCAGGCGAAAGCATCGACCGCGGAATGCACGAGCAGTTCGACCGGTTCGCCGAATTCCCTCGCCGCATCGGCGATGCTGGCACATCCTTCGACAGCGCCGATATCGGCCTGCACCACCTTGCATTCGGCACCCAGTTCCAGGATTGCCCTTTCGGCCGCCGCAGCCGCGTTCTTGTCGCTATGATAATTGACGACGATTTTCGCACCGGGTTTGGCAAACCCCTTGGCTATCTCGAGCCCCATTCCCTTGGTGCCCCCAACAACGACCGCTGTCATTTGTAGTCCTCCATAGTTGCCGGGACATGCCGACCCACTCAGGCCGCGCCCCCCTCACGTCCGTGCGCCGAACTGGCAATCAAGCGGCGCGGTATCCGACCTTCAGCACCGTATTGAACCGAAAGTCGGAATTTTGAAATCAGATCACCGCAAAAGCCGATCGCTGCGCCCAAAGGGGGCGCTACGCCGCTGTCATCGCAGCCCGTTTCTCGGGAATTCAGTCGTGGAATCTCGCGAACTCCGGCAGATCGACGCGGTCCGACCAAAGGTAGTTTTCAGGAGCGTCCGGATCTGCATAGCCCAGCGACATGCCGCAGAAGACCATCTCGCCTTCGACAAAGCCGAGCCTGTCGGCGAGCAGCCTGTGATAGTGAACGAAGGCAGCCTGCGGGCAGGTATCCAGACCACGCACACGCGCGGCCAGCATCACGTTCTGCATGAACATGCCGCCGTCGATAAAGTTCGATTCCCCAATCACCTTGTCGATGGTGAAGATCAGGCCGACCGGAGCATCAAAGAACTGGAAATTTCGCGCCATTTGCGCGTGCATTTTCGCGGTCTCGCCCCGAGCGATGCCCAGCAGGCCGTAGAGATCGATGCCAAGTTTCTTGCGGCGGGATCCGTAGGGCTCGGTCCATTGGGCCGGGTACACCGGGCGGATGGGATCCGGATCAAAACCGCCTTCCGGATTATTCACCCTGTCGAGAAGCGCCTTGACCGTCGAAGCCAGGGATTCGCCGGTGAGGACATGGACGCGCCATGGCTGAACGTTGGTGCCCGAAGGCGCGCGCGACGAAACACGCAAGATATCCTCGATCATCGACCGTGGAACCGGCTTGGGCAGGAAACGCCGCACGGAGTGGCGCGTTTCCATCGTCCAATCGACCGCCTCGACCCGATCGCGGGTCACCGCCTGCTGGGCTAATTTCTGCAACTCGGTTCTCCCATTTTCGAACCTACAATCGTAGAATATGACTTTAAAGTCAATATTTGAGCTGGGACTCGCCACCAACCCCGTTTCGAGCCTCGAAACGGCATGGCCGAAATCGCAACATGGATCGGGTACGACTGTGACGATCGACCTATCCGCGATCGTCGCTTGTCGCGATGCGGTCCCATGAGGATTGCCCGCCCGCCTTCATTCACACTGAGCCGGTCGCTCGGAACAGTAAGCGGTCGAACGAACGCCGCTCGCAAAGGAGCGGCGTTCGACGTGTCGGAAGTGGCGGAACAACCTTGGGAAGGGTTCGCCGCCGAACATATTGACCCGGCTACTGAGCCTTCGGTTGAGCGTCAATTGCCTCGCCGACAAACACCCATGTCTCTCCTTCAAAGCGACCGATCTGAAAAGCGGTAAGCGGGGCAATCTTCTTGTCCGCCTCCGACGTTCTTGCGACGATGCCAGTGAGCAACATGTCAGGATCGATCTCGAAATTGCGGACCTGTTTCATGATGTTCTCGCGAGAAAGGTCTTCACCCGCCTGCTTGAGGATGTGCTCCGTGATCTGGGCGACGACGTAGCCGTAAGCCGCCCAGGTTTCATTGCTGTCGAGCCCATCGCCATACTGGTCCATGATGGACTTGTATTTCTTGTATTCATCAGTCTTCTGGAATTCCGCGTTACTCGGGTCAGCCAAGAAGAATGTCGTGATGATACCCTGCGACTTATCGAGCCCGGCCGGCTTGAGGGTGCCCGAGATCGTCGCGGACACGCTGGTCATCAAATGCAGGGGCTTGTAGTTGATGTCGTACATCTTCGCGATCGCCTGAGCCGCGAATTTCGGCAGAGCGTGAGTAACCTGGACGTTGGCGCCTGCGGCCTGGCCAGCGAGAATCTGAGAGTCAACACTGACATCCGTCGCGCTGAAGTTCTGAGCATTGACGATCATCTCGTCGGCCCTGTCTCCAAGACCCCTCTTGAGACCGGCGAGCATATCCTTGCCAGAGTCGTCGTTCGGCCAGAGGATTGAGATCTTTGGGTCTTTGACGTTATCAAGTATGTATTTCGCGAGAACCTCGCCTTCTGCGTCATACGGGGGGTTGAAGCCGATCGTCCAGGGGAATTTGTCAGGCTGGTTGAAAATGCTCGTGCCAGTTCCGGCAAAGAGCTGCGGGACGCCACGGTCGTTCAAATACTTCATGATGGCGCTGTTCACTGCAGTGCCGATGGAGCCGACGATCGCCAACACTCCCTCGCCCTCGACCAGGCGGCGGGTCTGCTCGATCGCTTTGGCGGGCGTCCAGTTGTCGTCCAGACTGATGAGCTCGACCTTGCGGCCATTGATGCCGCCATTGTCGTTCAGCCACTCGAAATAGGCGATCTCAGAGCGGCCGATGATGCTGTAGGTCGAGGCGCCGCCGCTATAGGGCATCGTCTGGCCAAGTTTGATGACGTCGTCCTGCGCCGAGGCGGATGACGCCGCAGCGAACAGAACGACGGCCGCGGACAGGTGTCTAAGAAATGTCTTCATCTTTATCCTCCCAAGATCCAAGGCGATTGCCCATCACGAGAGCGCTATGGATTAACTTATCCGCCGCGTCTGACCGGGCTCACCGCGATCCGTCATATCCGATGTCTGACTTCGAAGTCAATATGTTGTATTCAGCGATCATGTGATCCCGATGGACTTCGGAGCTTCCGGTTCCCGATCGGTCGGTTGCGGCGTAAGCCATCGGGGAAAGGACGAGCACGACGTTTCAAGGATCGTCTGCGAGCTTGGCGATCAGGTGCATTCCTACAAGGGACGAGACCCGGATGACGCGGTCAACCGGTCCCAAAGACAGGGTGTTTTGCTGATAACCGACACTGCGGTTTCCGGCGCCCTCGACGCGATTGACTGCGCGACCGCGAGACGATCGCAGTTAGGCGCAAACGCCGCCCCGCGAAGAGCGGCATCCGAAATGGCAGACGGTCGGAAGCATTTTGCACACCGCTCAGACGCCTCCTTGCTTCATCGCTATTGCTCCTTCGGCTGAGCTTCGATCGCCTCTCCTATGAAGACCCACTTCTCCCCTTCAAAGCGACCGAGCTGGAAGGCGGTCAGCGGGGCGATCTTGCCATCGGCTTCCGATGTTCTGGCGACGATACCGTTGAGCAGCAAGTCAGGTTCGATTTCGAAGTTGCGAACGTTCTTCATAATATTCTCGCGCGAGAGATTGTTGCCGGACTGCCGGAGGATTTTTTCCATCATCTGCGCCGCGACATAGCCATAGGCCGCCCAGGTTTCGTTCGTATCCAACCCGTCGCCATATTTGTCCATGATCGACTTGTATTTCTTATACTCGTCGGTTTTCTGGAACTGTGCATCACTTGGATCGGCAAGGAAGAAGGTCGTGACAATGCCTTGCGACTTTTCGAATCCGGCAGGTTTGAGCGTTCCTGCGATGGAGGCGGAGACGCTTGTCATCAGGTGCAGCGGCTTGAAGTTGATGCCGTACATCTTCTGGATCGCCTGGGCGGCGAATTTCGGCGTGGCGTGGGTGACCTGGACATTGGCGCCAGCGGCCTGGCCGGCAAGGATCTGCGCGTCGACACTGACGTCCGTGACACCAAAGTTCTGAGCATTTACGATCATCTCGTCGGCCTTGGCGCCGAGACCCTTCTTCAGCCCCGCCAGCATATCCTTGCCGGCATCGTCGTTCGGCCAGAGGATTGAAATCTTCGGATCCTTGACGTTTTGAAGAATGTATCTTGCGAGGCTCTCACCCTCCGCGTCGTAAGGCGGGTTGTACCCGATCGTCCAGGGAAATTCCTCGGGCTGATTAAAAACGCTCGCGCCCGATCCTGCGAAAATCTGCGGCACGCCCCGATCGTTCAGATACTTCATTGTTGCGTTATTTACACCGGTGCCGAGCGATCCGAAAATCGCCAGTACGCCTTCACCTTCAACAAGACGACGGGTCTGTTCGATGGCTTTCGCCGGTGTGAACGCGTCGTCGACACTTATGAGTTCGATCATGCGGCCGTTGACACCACCATTGTCATTCAGCCACTTGAAATAGGCGATCTCCGCGCGACCGATGATATTCCAGGTCGAGGCACCGCCACTGTAAGGCGTGGTCTGCCCGAGCTTGATAACGCCGTCCCGCGCCAAGGCGGACGATGTCACGGCCAACAGAACAGCAGCCGCTGACAGATGTCTCAGTAGTGCTCTCATTTGAATCCTCCCGGGACGAAATTCGCTTTCGCGACAGAATGGCGTATCGGAACTCGATCTTCCTTCGCGCCGTGATGTCGGTCCTCACCGTCATTATTCATAACTCTTGTCTGACTTTATAGTCAATAAACTGATTAGGAGAGTCGGGATTGGCGATTCGCCTGGCTTTTATGGGGACCGCCGGACTGCTCGGCGATCGAACTGACGCACTCGGTTCGATCGTCCGGCTTACATGCGCTCCGGAGGCGTTGCCCATCCCCGCCTATTCAATTGACTTGAAAGTCACATTGACATAACACAGCGCCAAAGATGGTCGGGAGGCTGGAAGAGCGGGCGCCTGGGAGCCGGTAGCACCGGCTTCCATCGCCGCCGTCCAAAGGCCGGAGCAATGTAAGTTACATGATGGCGGTGCGCCAGCGCCGCCACAGTCTAGTCAGCGCATCCTCGCCTTATTGGGTGCGTCCGGGAGGGAAAAATGGCATCAACCGCGTCGGGGGCAACGGAGTCTCGGACACCTTTGCTTTCCATCAAGAATCTCTGCATTCGTTTTGGTGGCGTCCTTGCACTGGACAATGTGAACCTGGACATCTCGCCGGGCCGGATAGTAGGACTTATCGGCCCGAACGGCGCGGGCAAGACCACGATGTTCAATTGCATAAGCCGGCTCTACCAGCCGACATCGGGTCGGATCGAATTCGCCGGCGAAGACCTGACGACCTCCACACCCCAAAGGATTGCGCGGCTTGGTATCGGGCGCACCTTCCAGAACGTTGCGTCGTTCGATGAACTGAGCGTTCTCGACAACGTGCGTATCGGCGCACACACGCGAAGCACCGGCAACATCGTCAGCGACATGCTTTCCTTGCCGAATGCCCGGCGGCAGGAGCGAAGCATCGACGAGACGGCCTACAAGTTCATCGATTATCTGGGACTGGCCGACGTTGCCCATAGCACGATCTCGTCGCTGTCGCTGGGCACGCGCAAGCGCGTCGAGATCGCCAGGGCCCTGGCAATGAGCCCGCGACTCCTGATGCTTGACGAACCCGCCGGCGGCCTGACCCATTCGGAGGTCGCAGAACTCGGCCGGCTCTTCGTCAAGATTCGGGACGACTGGCAGATCACCATTCTGCTGGTCGAGCACCACATGCAGTTGGTGATGTCAGTCTCGGATGAAGTGACGGTGTTGAACTTCGGCAAGAATCTGGCTCACGGGACCCCGAGCCAAATCCGCAGCAATCCCGATGTCATTCACGCCTATTTGGGGAGGAGCTGAGTTGGGTCAGGATCTGATCATCGACGATATGCATGTTTCCTACGGGGATTCGCACATTCTGCAGGGAATCAGCATGGTTCTCCACGAGGGGGAGGTCGTGACGCTTCTGGGGCCGAACGGCGCCGGCAAGACGACGACCCTGCGCGGTCTGTCGGGGCTAACCAAGGCCACAGGCAAGGTCACCTACGGAAAACTGGATCTGTTGAACATGAAGCCCGAGGCGATACTCAGGTCCGGCATCTCTCTGGTGCCAGAAGGGCGAGGAACATTTGCGTCGCTGTCGACGGAGGAAAATCTTCAGCTCGGAGGAATTTCCCGCAAGGCCGATCATGCTCTCGAAGACGATATGAAGCGCATGTATCGGTATTTTCCCGTGCTGGAAGAACGCAAGAAGCAGCAGGCGGGAATGCTTTCCGGCGGTGAGCAGCAGATGCTGGCCGTGGCCCGCGCGCTGATGTCTCGGCCGAAACTGCTGCTGCTGGACGAGCCGTCCTTCGGCTTGGCGCCCCGGATCATCGAACAGCTGTTCGACATTCTGAAGAGCATTCGGGAGACGGAGGGCATCAGCATGCTCATCGTCGAGCAAAATGCCGCCTTGGTCATGCAATTTGCCGACCGTGCATATGTGCTTGAAGCCGGTCAGATCGTCCTGAGTGGAACGGCCAAAGAAATGCAGAACAACGAGGCCATTCTCAAATCATACCTGGGGAGCTAGCGACATGGAGCTTTTCGTCAAATACTTTCTTTCCGGGCTGGCAACGGGCGGCATCTACGCGTGCGTGGCCCTCTCGGTCGTGATGATTTACAAGGCCATCGGTCACGTCAATTTCGCCCAAGGCGAGATGGCCACCCTGTCGACCTATTTCGCTTTCCAGGGCATCGTCTGGGGCGCGCCGCTGTGGCTCGCCTTTCTTGGTTCGCTGGTGTTGTCGTTCGTCGGCGGATATCTGCTGGAACGACTGATATTCCGGCGCATTTCCGGCGCAGCCCTTATGACGCATGTGGTGATGTTCATCGGGCTGTTCTTGCTGATCAACAGCTCGATGGGCCTTATCTGGGACTTCTCGGTCAAGTCCTTTCCCTCGCCATTCGGCCAGGGTCAGATTGGCGGCCTCATCGGCTATCACCAGGTCGGCATGCTGGCCGTCACGGCGGGGGCGCTACTCGCCCTCAGCATATTCTATCAGAAGACAAGGATTGGCCTCGCGATGCGGGGCATCGCCGCGAATCCGGAATCGGCAAAACTGGTCGGCATCCGGGTGACGCATCTGACAGCGCTCGGCTGGGGGATTTCCTCGGCGCTTGGTGCGATCGCCGGCATCCTCATAGCGCCGATCGTGTTTCTCGATCCCTTCATGATGCTGGGCGTCATCGTGCCCTCGTTCGCTGGCGCGGTTTTGGGTGGATTGACCTCGCCTCTCGGCGCCGTGATCGGCGGACTGACCATTGGCATCATCGAAAGCCTGATCGGAGCCTACGTGCCGCGTGTCGGGATCGAGTTGAAGCTCCCGATCGCGATGGCGATCATTGTTTGCGTGCTCGTGGTCAAGCCGTCCGGCTTGCTCGGCGCTCGCATCCTCAAGCGTGTCTGAGCCAGGCGAGGAGTTGAACCTGCTATGAACATCCGAACCCTGTCACTGATCATCCTTGGCATAGCGCTCGTTCTCGTGCCGTTTGTACTGAAGGGCTATCTTGTCTTTCAGGCGACAACCATTGTGATCTATGCGATTGCGATCATGGGGCTGAACATTCTGACCGGGTTGAACGGTCAGATCGCGCTGGGGCATGGCGCATTCTTCGCCATGGGCGCCTATCTGATGGCTATCACATTGAACGTGTGGGAACTCCCATTCTATGTGGGATTCCCAATCGCCGGCGTAGCCTGCTTCGTTTTCGGCTTCCTGTTCGGCTTTCCGGCATTGCGGTTGGAAGGCGTCTATTTGGCGCTTGCGACATTCACCCTCGCCGTGGCCGTGCCGCCCGTCCTTAAATTATCCTTTCTCGAGCCTGTAACCGGCGGCGTCATGGGGACGCTTGTACCTGCCCCGACTACGCCTTTCGGCCTGCCTCTCGGTCAAGACCAGTGGATGTATCTTCTCACCCTGCTGTTCCTCTTTCTCATGTACGGCATGGCGCAGGCACTGAAATCGAGCCGGAGCGGACGTGCCATGATGGCGATCCGAGATAACCCGATCGCCGCGCGCGCAATGGGCATCAATGTCGCACTCTACAAAACGCTCGCCTTCGGCCTCAGCGCCCTCTATGCGGGCATTGCAGGCTGTCTGAGCGCCCTGGTCATCCAGTTCATTTCGGCGGACAGCTTCACCTTTTTCCTCTCGGTGTACCTGATTGTCGGACTGGTGGTGGGCGGTGCTGCCTGGTTCCCCGGGGCGTTGATCGGCGGCGCCTATATCGTCCTGGTCCCCAACCTTGTCGAAACCTTTTCCCCGCCTCTGGCAGGCTCATTCTATGGCCTGCTGCTCATGGTCATGATGCTCATCATTCCGAAGGGGGCGAGCGGCCTGATCGAGAAGTTCTTTCCCAGGCGGCCGTCAGCGTCGGATACGTCACGACCGGCTCCGCGGGAGGACGGCGGCGACGGTCCGGTCACCATCGGGCGCCCCGGTCGCTAAAGGCGAACTGAGGTCAGTTTATTTGCCGGCGATCGGCAACCAGGGCATTTCCGGCGATCCCCGGGTCGCTCCGCCGGGAAAAATCGGACCAAGGTCGAGGTCTTCGGCGCGGTCGTGCTGGTGCACGGCCCAGCCAGAGGCCGAAGGATGAGTCGCGAATTTTCCCGGCCCGAAAGGTTTCCCGCTGACGCACGCCCGAGGCGTCAGGCGGACTTGGCCATGCGCCACCGGCAACACCTGCGCCGCCTTCCTGGAGGACCGCCTCGCCATCGGAGAACCAGAGATCGCCCAGAATGCTCCAATTCGACGAACGAAGCGGGTGGCTGGGCCGCAGGCAACACCACTCCACATTTTGTTCCGGATAGGGATGACAGGCATTGAACAGAGGATCCCGAGGCATGCAAGGCGGAGGCCGAGATTCGGACCGCAGCCGATTGCACAGGGAGATTCACGCCTGACGCGGACTATGTCGCGTCGGAGAACCCGGCGAGATCAGATTGACCGACACTTCCTACCTGGTGATCGCTGGCCGTCTGCGTTACCAACCCCGAGAGCAGAAGGTCTGTCATCAGGTGCGCCAAGACATCTCCGGGCAGACGCCCGGAAGGCGTATACCATCGCGCCATCCAGTTGATTGCGCCCATGAAGGTAAAGATGGCAACTTTGGGGTCTATTTGACGAATAGTGCCATCCTTAATGCCACCTTCGATGATATCGACCAATGCTTGCTGAAAATCATCACGCGCTTTCACAGCCCTGGCCCGGTCCTGCGGCTTCAGCGCGTCAATCTCCAGCAAAGCTCCGCAGGCGCCCATCTCGGCCGTCAGCAACAGGATGTATCGACTGAGAATGTTGCCCAGGATCTCGGCTCCGGTCCCGCCTTTCGACTTCCCGTACTCGAACGCCCGATCGGAAATATCATTGGAAATGCGGTGGAACTCGCCCAGAATGTCCTGCTTGTCGCGGACATAATTGTACAAGGTACCCTTGGAGATACCCAGGCTCTTGGCAACGTCATCGAGCGATGTGTTGTGATATCCATGCTTGCTGAAGGCGCTTCCGGCGGCCTTCAGGATCGCGTCGCGCTTTAGTTGCTGGATATCGTCTTTCGTACCTTGGCGGTTTTTCCAACGTGCCACTGGTATCTCCAAGTCCGAACATAAGGCATGCCTGACGCTTCCTTAGTCGCTCGCATCCCCTTATTCAATATCTGACTTAAGATTCAAACAGGCAGGCTTGCACGTGCACTGCTGACGCCGGACGCTTCTGGCACCTTGCGCGTACAAGCCGTTTCGTATCCTGCGTCACCACAGATCAGCGAGAACGCCGGAGTTCGAAAGTGGGAGCGGTTCTGGCGACCAACTTCCGGGCTTTCGCTTCTCCGTTGCCAACGGGCCCAGTCGCATTCACCGGCCCGAGCCAACCCGCCTTCACCCCCCGAATCGCGTTTGGCACAATCAACCGATTGCCGTCTCCAATACGTGCGCTCAAGTTCGGTTCTCAGAAGCTAACTTGCCAGACGATCCGGATCGGCGCGAGCCCCGAAGATCTTATCGCGATTGCTGGCATGCTGTCGGGCTATCGAGCCCGCCCGCCGCATAGCCGCGATGTATTCGCGCTCCAGCCTCTCGGCCAGGGCGCGAACTGTCAGGATCTCCGTCGATCCGCCGACTCCCTGCCCGGCGGACCAATAGTCGCGCCAAACCTTCGGAGTAATCTCTCTCATGACGTCAAGGCTGCGGACCGAATTTTCGGAGACCTTGAACTTCTTCAAGGTCTGCCCCAAGAAACTTGCGCCCATCCCGGAGACTTCATCCGTGTAGACGATATCGGTGATGTTCGAATCGAGGATCATCTGCTTGTGACCTTGGGAGGTCATGCATTCGACCGTCGGCACGAAACACGTTCCCATGGACACCAGATCCGCGCCGGCGACGATCGCTCCGGCTACCGATTGACCATCGCTTATCCCGCCAGCAAGGATGAGAGCCTTGTCCTGCAGGACCGCTCGAAGCTCGGCCATGAAGGCAAACGGATTGTAGGAACCCGAATGGCCGCCCGCGCCGTGGGTAACGGCAATCACCGCATCGACATTGGCTTCCACGGCCTTCTGCGCGTGGCGAATTGTGGTTGCGTCGTGAAAGACCAAACCACCATAGGCGTGCACGGCATCGGTGACTTCGCGGGTGATGCGTATTGTCGTGATGACGATCGGCAGCTGATATTTGATGGCTGCCTGGAGATCAGGCCCAAATCGCGGATTGGTATCGTGGGGTGTGAACTGTGCGCCAAAAGGGGCGCAGTCCTTGCCGTCGAGTCGTTGCCGGATTTCCCTTAGCCATTGCTCGAAACCTTCGGCCGTTCGCTGATTCAGCTCCGGAAAGGTTCCGATGAGGCCAGCTTTGCAGCTTTCGACGACCATGTCGGGGCCGGAGCCCAGGAAAAGCGGCGACACCATCGCTGGTATACGCAGCCGACCCTTGAGTTGGTCAATATCCATCTGCGGTCTTTCAACTCCACCGGATTGTGTCGCCCAACGACACATTGCTTCGTCCTGAGGCTTCGAGGCATCCGGCCGAGGAAAGCTGCCGGATGCCTCGATGACCGGCTTTCGACTAGGCGGCGTTGCGCTCGAAGATGCCGATGTGAGCAACCGCTTCCTCATAGCCCCAGAGGCCGCCGCCGTTTTCCTGCACTGCAATGCGCGCATTTTCGACCTGGCGCGGGCCGCATTCGCCGCGCAACTGCTGCACCAGTTCGAAAATCTGGCCGATGCCCGTTGCTCCGATGGGATGGCCCTTGGATTCCAGGCCGCCTGAGGGATTGATCGGCACACGTCCACCGATTGTCGTGGCGCCACTTGTCGCGAAATGGCCAGATTCACCGGGCTCGCACAGGCCGAGATTGGCACTCTGAACAAGCTCGCCGATCGCGGTCGCGTCATGCACCTCGACTACGTTCACGTCCTTCGGATCGACGCCAGCCTTCTCATAGGCCTGTTTGGCGGCAATGCGGGTAATGTGATTATCGAGATCGTCGCCCTCGCGCGCGGTGGCGGAGCGCATGACGCTGGCTCTGACCTTCACGGCCCGGGACGCGTCGACACCCAGCCGCTTGAGCGCGGAAGCCGTGCAAAGGATCGCGGCAGCCGCACCATCGGATATCGGGGCGCACATGGGGAGGGTCAGCGGATAGGCGATGGGGCGGCCGGCCAAGACTTCGTCCGCCGTCATCGCCTTACGGTACTGGGCCTTGTCGTTGTGGACGGCATGGGTGTGGTTCTTGGCGGAAACGTAAGCCATCTCTTTCTGTGTCACGCCATGCATTCGCATCAACTGCCTGCCGATGCCGGCATAGACATCCATGAAGACGCTGTAAGGCTGGTTTGACATCGTGCCGGGGGGCGGCTCGATCCCCTTGCCCAGCGCGATCAGGCGTTCGGCGTTTTCCTTGGGCGTGTGGACGTCCCAACCGGAATCGAAGATGCCGAACATCTTCACCTTGTCTTCGTCGTACATCTTCTCGGCGCCGACAGCGAGGGCGACGTCCCCTTCTCCCGCCCGCAAATGTGTCACCGCAAGATTGAATGCGGTCGATGCGGTCGCGCAGGCGTTCTCCACATTGACCACCGGAATTCCCTCCAGGCCCTCGGGCAGCAGGGCAATCTGGCCGCGCACGCAGGTCTGTCCCTCCATATATCCCTGAACCGAATTGCCAAAGAACGCCGCGTCGATCCTCGCCTTATCGATGCCGGAATCTGCCAAGGCATCGTTGAGCGACCAACTGACGAGTTGCTTGACACTTTTTTCCAGATGGCGCCCGAAGTGGGTCATCCCCACGCCAATGATGTAAACGTCTTCCATCCCAAATTCTCCTGAACCAGAGCATATTCCCAAAAAGTTGGTCGACTTTTCGGATAAGAACATGCGTGAAAAACAAATCGTTAGAGCGGGTCTCGCGACACTGTGTTCGCGAAACCCGCTCTAGACCGAGCGCCAGTGGCCCTGCCAATATTTGTCGCGGACCACGCGCCTCAACAGTTTTCCGACGGCGCTTCGGGGAAGTTCTTCCCAGAACTCGACGCTTTTCGGCGTCTTCATTCCGCCAAGTTGAGCCCGGCAATGCGCCTGCACCTCTTCTTCGGTTGATCGCTGACCGGCCTTGAGCTGAACGACGGCCTTGACGGCCTCACCCCATTTTTCATGGGGAACGCCGACCACCACGCAGTCGAGAACGCCCGGCAACTCGTAGATCACCTTCTCGATCTCGGAGGGAAAGATGTTGAACGCACCACTGACGATCATGTCCTTCTTCCGGTCGACGATGGTTATGAAGCCGGCTTCGTCCATGATCCCGATGTCGGTCGTGTGATGAAAACCGTGCTGGGACACTTCCCTTGTTGCGTCCGGGTTCTTGTAATACCCAACCATCTGCGACGCGATTCGAACAACGATCTCGCCGCGCTGGCCGCGCGGAAGTATGTTGCCTTCGTCGTCCATGATTTCGACGTGCGCATATTCCGCTGGCTTTCCCGCGGAACGCAGAACTGACTCGTCGAATGAGCCGTCCGGCCGGATATAGTCTTCAGGCCTCTTGACTGTGACCATCATGTTGGTTTCGGACTGAGCGTAACCCTCCCAGAGGACCGGTCCGAACAGCTTTACCGCCTCTTTGAATTTTTCGGGTGCGGTGGGAGCGGAGCCTGTAAGGCACATCCTCAGCGAGGAGAAATCGACCTTCTCGACCCCTGGATGAACCAGGAGTACATTGATCAAGGTCGGCGGCAGGAACAGATGCGTGATCTTTTCCTTCTCGATCAGTCGCAACACTTCGTCGGGATCGAAGCCGGTCATGACGATGTTGGCGCCAGCGCTGGAATAAAAGGATAGCGCGAACATACCAGCAGCATGAGACAGCGGCGCAATCGACAGGAGGCGTGCCCCTTCCTCGGTCCGATAACACCGGATCTGGTTGAGCATGCATTGTTCGAGCCCGTAATGCGTATGTACCGCACCTTTTGAGGGGCCTGTCGTGCCGCCGGTCGGCACGAGGCAAGCAATACCCGCCAGGTTCACCGGTTTGTAGGGGAATTCCTCGAAATTGCCCTCCAGCCAGCTTTCCAGGCTTGGCCCTTCCTTGGAGATCGCGTCGACGCAGATCCAGGTATGGACCTTGCTTTCGATGGACTTCAGTTGACCGACTTCGTTCTCATACTTGCTGTGGAAGAAGACCAATTCGCAATCCATGAAGTCGAGCACCTGGGCATTGGCGGCTACCGCGTTGCGGTCATGCACGCCCATCCAGGCAAAGTCTGCCCGGTTGATGCCCAGTTGCAGCATGGAAACACGGGGATCGTTCGAACTGTAGATGCCAACCGCGGCCCCGGGAGTCAGTTTTTCTACGCGGCTCAACGCGGTCGCGATGGCGTGCACGGTCTTGCGCGCTTCGCCATACGTGATGCGCCAGTCACCAAACACAGCGAACTCGGCATCCGGACTGTATGCCGCGGTTCTCTCGAAATAGTCAGCTATCCTCAAAATTTCCTCCCAAGCCAAGGATGGCACCTGTTCGATCGGCCCCGAACATTCCCCTCAGCGACAGCAATCGTCTACGCCGCCCGCCCAGAGCCGGCATACTGCAGAGCACGCCTGTCCGCGCCAGCAGCCACCCTGGCACGTACTCGTCGCAAAAAATGACTTCAAAGTCAATCTTGAATTATGCCGGTGCCGACCTTCGGGACAGCATGTGAGGAGCGTTTCACGCATTGGACCGACTCGCTCGCGAACCCGCCCGTGACCGGAGTGTCGGGTTCCCTTTACCGGCATATGCAGCCAAAGCGGCGATATGGATGCGTTGTCCGCGGGCACATTCATGACCAGTCACAACCACACCGCGGACCGATCCTCCTCCTGGTGATGTGCAGAGCTCGTTTGCGCCAGGGCGGATGGTCGTCCGGTCGGTAGATGCGGGTGGATAGCCCTCTGTGGAAAATCAGGTCCTTGGCCTTCCGCCTGTATGGCGCGCCCCCTCCGTGTCCGGGCGGGCTGCGCCAGAACCACATCCTCAAGCACCGTTTGTTCCATCGGCCGGGGCCAAGCGGCGCTGAACCGGGCCCGCTCCTTGTGCCTGAGCGAAGACGACTGTCAAATCAAATGTGACCACTTGGTTTCATATATTGACTCTATCGTCAGAATATTCTAGCGATCTCCAGGAGAGGAACATGCGGGAGGAAAGCATGAAGGCGAATAGACGGACATTCATCCTGGGCTTGTCGAGCGCGGCCATCTTGCCCACCTTGGCACTGGGGCAATCGGACTCTCGGGAGATCCTCATTGGCACCACCGGCCCGTTGAGCGGCCCGGCAGCCGTTTACGGCAATGTGCTTGTCGGGATGGAAGCCTATTTCCAGATGATCAACGACGCGGGCGGCATCAACGGGCGAAAGGTCCGGCTGATCATCGCCGACGACGCATTCACGCCGAACCGTACGCTTGAACAGACGCGAAAGCTGGTCGAGTCGGAGAAGGTGCTTTTCATGCTCGGGCAGGTGGGCTCGAGCCCCGCCCTCGCTGCCAGGCAGTACCTCAATGACGCCAAGGTTCCACAACTCTTCGTGGGCTCGGGCGCGCCTACATGGCTCGACGACATCGAGAAATTCCCCTGGAGCCTCGCTGTCCAGCCCTCTTATGTGGACGAAGGTCGGTCCATTGCGGCGCACATTCTTGCGGAAAACCCCGACGCAAAGGTCGGCGTTCTTTTCCAGAACGACGACGCGGGGCGCGGATACGCTCGTGGGCTTCGCGAAGGACTCAGTGCGCATCCGGGAATGATTGTCGGGGAGCAGACGACGGAGACCACCGAGCCAACCGTGGACTCTCAGGTGATCTCGCTGCATTCCACCGGTGCGGACGTTCTGGTCAGCTTCACTATTCCGCGGGCGACTTCGCAGGTCATCCGTCGCTCCAGTGATCTCGATTGGAAGCCCCAGATCTACGTGGGCAGCGTTTCCACCTCCATTCAGCAGGCGTTCGTTCCTGCTGGGCTCGACCGTTCGACCGGCATCATCGGCGTCGCCTACATGAAGGAGATGCTCGATTCCGCCTGGGAGAAGGATGAAGGCGTGCAGTCGATGGTGGCATTGATGAAGAAGTACAAGCCCCAGGTGGCGCTGGAGCTACCCGCCGCCCTGGGGCTCACCATGGGCATGCTCGGCGCCGAGGTGATCCGCCTTTGCGGCAACGATCTCACGCGGGAGAACCTTGTCGAGCAGACTGCCAACCTCGATGTGACACCGCCGCTTCTGCTACCGGGACTGACCGTCAAGACCACACCCGAGAAGCGGGCCATAATGAGCAAGGTGGCGCTCCAGCAATTCGATGGGACTGGCTGGAAACTCATGTCGTAGACGCGGCGCGGGCCGCCGGATGGTCGGAACGCAGCAAGTTCACTGAACCGTTCGGCAACCCAATCGCACCGTCGTCACTCGGAGTCGGATCTGCCGATCTGACATCTGCAACTTCATTCCGGTCTCCACCCTCCCAAGCACAACGGACCGGACCTGCCGGGGACAAGGGTTGATCCCCGGCAGGAGGCGTGTTGACCATGGGATATGACTTGTGAGTCAGACTTTAGCAAAAGAAGCTCATGCTCTGACGCCTCCCGCTTTTTCGGACGGCGTCTCCAATCTGGGCGCGTCGGATGCACCGCATCTCGACATCCGGGGGCTGACGGTGCGGTTTGGTGGCATCACTGCCCTGGACGACGTGTCCTTCGCGGTCGAGCGTGGAACGATCTGCGGCCTGATCGGACCCAATGGCGCTGGAAAGACCACCTGCTTCAATTGCATCAGCGGGGTCTATCAATCGAGCGCAGGGACCGTCGCGCTCGCCGGTCGGCAACTGACGGGAATGAAGCGTCATGCGATTGCGCGCGCTGGCGTCGGGCGGACGTTTCAGAACCTTGCATTGTTCCCCTCGATGACGGTCAGGCAAAACGTCATGGTTGGCGGTCATGCGTCTGGCCGGGGCGGTTTCCTTGCCTCCATGTTCAAGCTTCCGGATGTGCGCCGTTCCGAGGCCGAAATCGAGGCCCGCGCGGAAGCGCTTCTGAAAAGATTCGGCCTCGGGCAGGTTGCGGCCGCGCGCATCGATTCACTGCCATTTCCGACCCTGAAGCGGGTCGAACTGGCGCGAGCGCTGGCAGGCTTTCCATCGCTGCTGATCCTCGATGAGCCCGCTGCCGGTTTGACCCACGAGGAAGTGGACGAACTCGCAACTCAGATCCAGCGCCTGCGCGACGAAGATGGAATTACTGTGCTCCTGGTTGAGCACCACATGAACCTCGTAATGCGTATTTCGGACAGGGTCGTCGTCCTCAACTTCGGACGGAAAATTGCCGATGGCCTCCCCGCCCACGTCCGTACCGACCCCGCGGTCATGACCGCCTATCTTGGGGACGACAAGTGAGCGCATTACTGGAACTGCAGGGCGTGAAGGCCTGGTACGGCGCGGTCCAGGCGCTGCGTGCAATCGATCTGGTTGTCGAGGAAGGGGGCGTAACCACCCTGATCGGCGCGAATGGCGCGGGCAAAACCACGACTCTGCGCGCCATCTACAATGTTCTGGTGCGCCGGGAGGGATCGATCAGCTTCAACGGCCGGTCGATCCTCGGGATGAGCGCCAACGACATCGTTCGTCTGGGGATCGGACACGTGCCAGATGGACGTGGCACCTTCTCGCGGCTGTCGGTCGAGCAGAACCTGCAACTTGGCGGTCATGTGCTTCGCAGCCGAAAGGCGGTGCAGGAAGGGATGCGCCGGATCTACGGCCTGTTTCCCATCCTTCAGGAACGCCGGCTCCAACAGGCGGGGACGCTGTCTGGGGGCGAACAACAGATGCTCGCGATCGGCAGGGCGCTCATGCCCAGGCCGAAGCTCATCCTGTTGGACGAGCCATCGTTTGGATTGGCGCCACTGATCGTGACAGGGATCTTCGACACCCTGCGGCAGATCCGTCATCAGGAGGGCGTCAGCGTACTGCTCGTCGAGCAGAATGTGAATCTTGCGCTGGCCCTGGCGGATCAGGCCTGTCTCATCGAGTCGGGGCGCGTGGTGAAGAACTGCAGCGCAGAGACGATGCGCAACGACGATACCGTCAAGCACGTCTACCTGGGAATCTAGGCGCACCGGAGACACACATGGAAAGCTTCCTCCTCCAGATCGTATCCGGCCTCGCCATTGGCGGCGTGTACGCCAGCTTGGCACTGGCACTGGTGATGATCTACCAGACTACGGATCTGGTGAACTTCTCACAAGGCGAGCTGGCCATGGCCTCGACATATCTTGCCTGGGTGTTGATCGGCAACGGTGTCCCATATTGGCTGAGTTTCGTCATCACCCTGGCGATCTCATTCGCCGTGGGCTTCTTCCTGGAGCGGGTGCTTATGCGCCGCTTCCAGAAAGCACCGCTGCATTCGGTCCTGATCGTGATGATAGGACTGATGGTGTTCATCAACGGCTCCATCGGCGTTGTCTTCGGCTATGAGTTGAAGGATTTCGAGTCGCCATTCAGGTGGCTTGGGGGCACCGTCCGCGGCTATATGTCTTCCCATGAGGCGGGCATCGCGCTGGTCACGCTCACCGTCATGACGCTGGTCTTCTGCTTCTTTCGCTTTACGCGGGTCGGACTGGCCATGCGGGCAGCAGCCGTCAACCCGCTTTCCGCCAGTTTCGTGGGCGTAGACGTCAGCGTCATGCTGAGCCTCGGATGGGCCCTCGCGGCGATGATCGGCGCGGTTTCGGGCGTCTTGAGCGCACCCATCGTCTATCTGGACCCGAACATGATGCTCAACATCATCATCTACGCGTTCGCCGGCGCCCTGCTTGGCGGGATCACAAGCGCGCTGGGGGCGGTGGTCGGCGGCCTGCTGATCGGCGTCGCAGAGAACCTCGCAGGCGCCTACCTCGTCGGCACCGACATGAAGCTGGTCTTCATCCTGGCCGTCATCATCTGCATTCTGCTGATCAAGCCAAACGGCCTCTTCGGCCGCAACGTGGTGGTGCGGGTCTAATGGAAACGAGAAAGCCGGCGCTCTTCATCAATGACACGGGCAATCGCGGCCGTGCACAGAAACTGGCTGTGCCGCTTTTGCTTGTGACCGCGGGCTTCGCGCTCACCTTCCTGCTTGACGGCTATCACCTGCTTCAGGCGACCAATATCATCGGCTTCGCCATCGCGATCCTCGGGCTCAACCTCCTTGCGGGGTACAACGGCCAGATCTCCGTCGGTCAGGGAGCTTTTCTTGCAATGGGGGGCTACACCTGCGCCATCCTGATGAACCGCCTCGGTCTGCCATTCTGGCTTGCGGTTCCGGCTGCCGGGTGCACCAGCATGCTGCTGGGGTTCCTGATCGCAATTCCGGCCATTCGGCTGGAGCTGCTGTATCTGGCGCTCGCCACCTTTTCGTTAGCCGTAGCGCTTCCTCAATTCGCCAAGAACAAGGTCCTGGCGCCTTGGACGGGCGGCGTCGAGGGGCAATCCATCCAGCGCCCCCAACCCTGGAGCGAGCTGGGGCTGAACCTCGATCAGACCATCTACCTCTATGCGCTGCTGACCGCCGTGGTGCTGTTCTGGCTCGTCCATAACCTGGTGAGCGGACGGTTGGGTCGGGCATTGGAAGCGATCAAGGACCAGCCGCTCGCAGCGGAGACCATGGCGATCGATACACGGGCCTACAAGATCAAGACGTTCTGCGCGAGCGCGTTCCTCACCGGGGTCGGCGGTGGCATCGGCGCCGTGGCGACCGGCTACATCTCGGCCGACACCTACACGTTCTTCATCTCTATAACGCTGCTCATCGGAGCGGTCATCGGTGGCTTCCGCAGCATCCTTGGTGCTGTCTTCGGCGCCGCGTTCATCGTGCTGGTGCCAATGTATGCCGAAAAGGTCGCGCACGGCGTGGCCTGGGCTTTGTTCGGCGCCGCGACGATCGCCATGATGTGGCTGATGCCGGACGGTTTCGCAGGGTTATGCACTCGGTTGCGCGAGCATGTGCAGCGATTGATTTCAAGGTCTAGCCTCTAGGGACATGCAGACATGAATGAAGATATACTGAGCGAGGTGACAGGGCGCGTTCTCACCCTGCGCCTCAACAGGCCGGCAAAGCGCAACGCGCTTCGCCGCGACATGTACGACACCCTGGCGGCGCATCTCCGGAAAGCCACGACGCACGACTCGATACGCGCGGTGCTGATCCTGGGCTCGCTGCAATGCTTCACCGCCGGCAATGATCTGACCGACGAGGGTGAGATCGAGGGTCTCAATGGCCCGCATGGGCGCTTCATGCGCGCTCTGATGGAATTCCCGAAGCCGGTGATCGCCGCGCCGAGCGGAATGGCGATCGGAGTAGGCGTCACGATGCTGCTGCACTGCGACCTGGTCTATGCGGCGACCGGCACTTCGTTCTCGGTGCCCTTCGTCACGCTGGCCACCTGCCCGGAGTTCGGCTCCTCGTACCTTTTCCCGAAGCTGCTCGGCCATCGGCGCGCGAGCGAGATCCTGCTCGGCGGCCCCCCGTTCGACGCGGCTACGGCTCTTGAGTGGGGTCTCGTGAACAAGGTGCTGCCGGCGGACGAGCTGGAGGAGTTCGCGCAAGAGCGCGCATCGGCAATCGCCGCCCTACCTCCGGCGTCAGTTCGGACCACCAAGATGCTGCTCAAGCGCGAAAGCGTCGGCGCCGTGGAAGACGCCATCGCCATCGAGTTCGCTCATTTGATGCAGCTCCAGAGGGGCGCGGAAGCACTCGAAGCAGTCGCGGCCTTCCGGGAGAAGCGCCGGGCGGACTTCTCGAAATTCGACTGATGCCGGCAATCGGTACCGACGCGTTCTTCAAACATCACATCACGAGCAAACATGCGGATCGCTGACTATCTGGAAGCCACGGCTTCGCGTATTCCATCGAAGGAGGCCCTCGTCTTTGGCGAGGAGCGCATGACCTACGCGCAGATGCTGCGCTGGGTCCACGCCATCGCAACCGGGCTGAGCCGTACGCCCGGATTGCCGGACAATGCGCATGTGGCCCTGTTCAGTCCCAACGACATTCGCGTGCCGCTCATCCAGGTCGGCATCAACCGGGCCGACATGGTCTGGGTGGCGCTGCACGACAGAAATTCGGTCGCTACCAATGCGACCGTCGGCAACTACCTGGACGTGAACGTGGTGTTCTTCCATTCAAAGCACGACCCCATGATGGCCGAGCTGAAGGCAGCCATGCCGGCGGTGTCGTACTGGATATGCATCGACCGTGAATCGCCGCACGGCGTGTCGATGGACCATTGGCTGGACGGATGCTGGGAGCCATTCGCATACCGCCCGTTCGACCTGACGCGACCCGCCGGCCTCTATCCGACGGGTGGCACCACCGGGCCGTCAAAGGGCGTCTGCCATTCTCATGGCGGCATGGCCTTCATCCTGCACGGGCTGGTGGACGCGATGAAGTTCACGCATGACGCGCGTCTGCTCACGGTGGCGCCGCTCTCGCACGCGGCAGGCATGTTTGCCAATGGCCTTATTCCGAACGGCGCGACCAACGTGATCCTGCCGGGTTTCGACGCGGAGCAGGTCTTGAAGGCCATTGAATCCGAACGCATCACCCACCTGTTTCTTCCACCGACGGCGCTCTACGCACTCATGGCACATCCGAAGGTTCGTCAGACGGATGTGTCGTCCCTGCGCTGTATTCTGATCGGTGCTGCGCCCGTGTCACCGGACAGGATCAAGGAAGCGGTCTCGATCTTTGGTCCGGTGCTGCATGAGGGCTACGCGCAGTCGGAAACAGGCATTCCTGTGCTCACCAAATATCCGTCCGACTATCTGCTGCCGGACGGATCGTTCAATGAACAGGTTCTGCGAAGCGCCGGGCGAGCGGGCGGCTTCGTCCGCGTGGAGATCGTGGACGACGAGGGGATTCCCGTGCCACGCGGCGAACGCGGCGAGATCGCCGTCCGCTCTCCCCAGATCATGCTGGGCTACTACAACCGCCCGGCGGAGACGGCCGCGGTCTCCCGCAACGGGTTCCACCTCACCGGCGACGTCGGCGTCATGGACGAAGCGGGCTATGTCACGGTCGTCGACCGGAAGAAGGACATGATCGTCACCGGCGGCTTCAACGTTTTTCCGGCCGAGGTCGAGTCCGTGCTCTACTCCCATGACGCGGTGCAGGACTGCATCGTGATCGGGGTGCCTGACGAGAAATGGGGGGAGGCGATCCGTGCCTTGGTTCAGCTCAAAGCTGGCCGCGTGGCCACGCCGGAGGAATTCATCGCCTTTTGCAAGACGCGTCTTGGAGGCGTGAAGACGCCCAAGGCCGTCGAGGTGGTTGCAGAGCTTCCGAGAAGCCCCGTCGGCAAGCTGCTGCGGCGCGAGGCGCGTGCGAAGTATTGGGAAGGACATTGGCGCTCGGTCTGACCCGGAGCGCCATTCGTCGACTCAAGCGCGAACGGAGCGGAAGAGCGAAGCCCCTCCGCCCTTTGCCCTGCTCAGGTTGACGGCGTGGCGCAGCCGGAATGCATGGGCTAAGGCTGCCGAACCGGGGGAGCAAAGGTGGTGATGCTCACGATCTTTCCGTCCGGTGAGACACGCATCTGGTCGTGACCTCTGGCGAACACGGTTCCGTCGGCCTGCACGATGATCCAGGTCAAGAGCGCGACGTCGTGGTGAGCCGACACGTCTCCAATCTCGATGTGCCCACCAGGAAACTGAGTCTGAAACGCTCCCATGCGCGCAATGATGCTATTGCGATCGCCAGATTCGAGGATCGGACTGGAGTACCGGGCGTCCTCAGATATGATGGAATTCGCAAGCTCTAATCGTTTCTCCTGCGAAATCGGCTTCCAAGGCTCAATATACTTTTCATAGATCGACCACGCCTGCTGATTTGTCATCATCTCAAGCTTTTCCTTCTGAAGATATTATTGATCATATCCAGTCGCGGGTTGAGACACTTCACCCTTGACGGGATAATCGGCGCCCAGGAAATTCAGGAGCGCCGCGTTCACTTCGGTCGGCCGCTCCTGCTGGATCCAGTGCCCGCCGCCTTCGATCAGGACAACGTCGCGCAGATTGGGCACGCTGGAGGCCAGATTTTCCAGCGCGCCGCGTCCCATCGGCGAGTCGATGACCACATCGCGCGTACCGGCAATGAACAGAGCTGGCGGCGTGACCTTGGCGCCCTGGAACGGGGCAAGCAGCGTCCAGTTGCGATCGATGTTGCGATACCAGTTGAACGGCCCACGCAGGCCATTCCTGCGAAACGACCCGGCGAACACGTCGAGGTCGGCTTCGCCCAGCCATGCCGGCAGCGTCTCTGGGGAGGTCATATGATCGAGGAAGCCGACGCCCGGCGCAAGAGTGAGGGACATTCTGGTGTCGGGCGTCGCATCGCCCGAGCCCGCGAACAGGACCTTGCGGATGGAAGAACGAATGTCGCGTTCGAACTCCGCTTCGGGCAATCCGTCCTTGCTGAAGTAGAACCAGTAGAAATCGCTGCTTCCTGAGTCACGCAGCAGCGTCAGCGGTGCCCCGAGGGGGTTGCGCGGCCGGTGTGGCACGCTCAGCGCGGCCACGGCGCGGAACAGGTCAGGCCGCATCAGCGCGGCACTCCAGGCGACGTTCGCGCCCCAGTCGTGGCCGATGATGCACGCCCGCGTCTCGCCTAGCGCCGCGACCAGCGCGACCATGTCGCCCACGAGATCGGTGATGGCATAGGCGACCACGTCGGCGGGCACCGAACTGCCGCCATAGCCGCGCATGTCCGGCGCAACGACGCGGTAACCCGCCCGGGCCAGTGCCGGGATCTGGTGCCGCCACGAATAGGCCAGCTCGGGCCAACCATGGCACAACAGCACCAGCGGCCCGCCGCCCTGCTCGGTTACATGCAGGGTGATTCCGTTGACGGATATGTCGCGCTCGGTGCGTTCTTCGCTCACGGAATGGTCCTGGGTGGTGGGCGACGGCGGTGTGGGTGATGGTGTCTCAAATGGCCGGTGCCCGCGTCAACAGCGATATGTTGTCCTCATATAATATTTTGACTTTTACGTCAATTTAATCCATCACGTATCGAATTCGGAGCCGGACTGCCGGGGCTCCGACGAAGTCGGGGCGATGGTTTCGAGGCCTTTCGGGACACTTCGGTTCGGCATGCCGGCGACAGCCGCGATCAGATGAGGAGGAGACGACGTGACCACGACAGCAATGGCCCAAACCCTGGGCAGCCTGCGCATTCCCCTCGTCGCAGCACCGATGTTCATCATCTCAGGGCCGGAGCTGATCATCGCCGCGGCGCGCGCCGGCATCGTCGGCGCCATGCCGGCGCTGAACGCCCGGACGCCTGAGATCCTCGACAGCTGGCTCGGCCAGATCAGTTCGACGCTCGACGCGGACAGGAAGGCGGGGCGCCAGGTCGGCCTGCCTGCCGTGAACATCCTGATGCACAAGTCGAACGAGCGGTTCGCAGCCGACGTGGACGTCTGCATCAACCATCGGGTGCCCATCGTCGTCGCCGCGGTCGGCAACCCGGAGCGCATCATCGAACCGGTGCATCGATATGGGGGGCTTGTTCTGGCCGATGTGTCGAGTGTCGCGCACGCCCGCAAGGCGGCGGCCGCGGGCTGCGATGGTCTGGTCCTGCTGTGCTCGGGCGCCGGTGGCAATACCGGTCGCCTCAATCCGTTCGCCTTCGTCGATGAGGTTCGAAGCTTCTTCGACGGCCCGATCGGCGTGGCAGGCGCGGTCTCCAACGGCCGTGCCCTGCGGTCGGTGGAAGTGATCGGCGCCGATTTCGGTTATGCCGGAACGTCCTTCCTGGCATGCCAGGAAGCCGCATCCGAGCCGGCGTATCGGGACATGGTCGTGGAGGCCGGCGCCGACGACATCGAGGAAAGCCGCCAGATCACCGGAATTCCGGCCAACTTCCTGCGCCGCAGCCTCGACAAGGCCCGGGACCAGCTCGACAGCGCCCACAACGGCTTCAGCGTGGTGATCGAATTGAAGAACCTCAGGCGCTGGAAGGACATCTGGGCTGCCGGCCATGGCGTCGGATCGGTCGGCGCCGTCGAGCCTGCATCGGCGATCGTGGACCGCTTCGAACGCGAGTACCGCGAGGCCGGTGGCCAATCGGGCTTGCGCTGACCGGGAGGCGCCCTGAAATCGGTGCTCGCCCGCCTTCAGGGGTGAAGATCGCAGCCGCCGCATCAAGCGGCTGTCACCTGGTCACTTGTGCCTCGCTTGAGATGCATTTCCGGATCCCGTCGACATCGATCTGCTCAAGTTCTCCCAGGTCGATCAGGTAGTTCACATGTGCGTGGACCTCGTCGAAGGCGAAGCCGAGCTGGTGAACGTCCTCGACGTGCGGAAACAGCGGAGGCACCAGTTCGGCCACCGACCGCGGGCGGTCTCGGCAGGCTTCGACGATCCGGTCGCAACGCTCGCGATGATGGATCGCCAGTTCTTCGCAGCGCCCGTGCAATCCATGAAACGGCAGGTGGTGACCGGGCAGAACCAAGGCCTGATCATCGATCTCCTCGGTGATCTTGCGCAGACTGCGCAAGTAGCGGCTCAAGGGATTGCCATCCGGCTCAACCGACCAGACGCCGATATTCGGCGTGATCTTGGTCAGGACCTCGTCGGCGGCGAAGAAGATCCCGTCGTCGCGGCTATGGAGCATGACCTGCTCATGAGCATGTCCCTCTCCGGTAAGCACGTCGAAGTTGCGCCCGCCAATCACCAGCGTGTCGCCATGCATGATACGCTGAAACGTCCTGGGCAACGGGCTGACCAGCCGCAGATAGCCATGTCCGAGCGACCGCACGGCGGCGGCGACGTCTTCCGCCATGCCATGGGCACGGTAGAATTCCTGGTAGATCTGCTGTTCCATCGCGCCGGGATCGAGCGAAATCTTCAGACAGCCGAGATAGGAGCCCAGGCTGGTCAGAAGCGGGATGTTCAATTTCTCGCACAGCCAGCCAGCGAGGCCGATATGGTCGGGGTGGGCGTGCGTCACGATCAGCCTCGTGAACGAAGCGCCGGCCAGCGACCCCGCGAGCAATGATTCCCATGCCTCCCTGCACCCCTCCTGGGCAAGACCCGCATCGAAAATCGCCCAGCCGCCGGCGTCCGCGATGAAGTAGACGTTGACGTGATCCAGGCGGTACGGAAGCGGCATGCGCGCCCACAGGATGCCGGGCGCGACCTCTACGGCCTCGCCGATCCGTGGCGGCGTGCTGAAGGGGAACCGCTGCATGTTGTCAGGAACATCCATATTCAAAGACCCGAGAGAAGGTGGCCGCCATCCACGGGAAGATCGATCCCGGTGATATGCTTTCCGGCGTCCGATGCGAGCAGCAGCGCGGCCGCTTCGAGATCGCCCACCGCCCCCAGCCTGCGCGTCGGGGTGCGGGCGACCCGCGCCTTGCCCTCGGCCGTTTCGTAATACCCCACGGTCATCTCGGTGCTGAAGAAGCCCGGGCAGATGGCGTTGACGCGGATTCCGTATCGCGCCCACTCGAGCGCCAGCACTTTGATTAGGTGTGACACGGCTGCCTTCGAGGTTGCACAGGCCGCGATCCCCTTGAGCGGTCGCATTCCCGTAATCGACGAGATGCTGACGAGCGTAACCGGACGCCCATGGTCCCTCACGCGGCGGGCGGCCGCCCACGCCATGAAGAACAGCCCCCGCAAATTGGCATCGAAGGTTTCGGCCCAGGTCTCGGGCGTCATCTCCAGCGCAGGGACGATCGAGGAAATCCCGGCGTTGTTGACGAAGATGTCGATTCCACTCTCTTTCTCGATGTCCGCTTTCAGGGCTTCAAGCGCGCCCAGGCGGCGTGCACCAAGCGCCACATCCGCGCCATAACGGGCGAACAGCCGCGCGAAGTCGCTGCCCATGGTGCCGGAGGCACCTGTGACAAACACGGTTTTCCCGATGATATCCTGGTACACGCTTCCTCCCGAAAGCGGCCATTGTTGCCGCCTTGAAACCGGTCTATATAAAAATGACTTTATAGTCAAAACTCAAGATTGCGGTTCCCGATGCACGCTTCGAAAAGCCAGGCGAGCAAACCCCTGTTGCTCTTCATGCTGATCGTGGCTTCTTCCATCGGTTCGCTGACGATGCTGGTTCTGATCCCTGGCATCCCCGGCATCCAGTCCAGCTTCGGTGTCAGCTACGCGGCAGCGCAACTGGCGCTCACCACGTACCTCGTCGCGCTCGCAGCCGGTCAGCTGGTCTTCGGGCCGCTATCGGACACGATCGGCCGACGGCCGGTCATGGTCGCGAGCATCACGATCTTCGCGCTTGGCGGTGTCATCGGCGCGCTTGCCCCGAATCTGTCCGTCCTGCTGTTGGCCCGGGTTCTGCAGGGGATCGGCGCTTGCGGGGCGATGGTGCTGAGCCGGGCCATCGTTGCCGACATCTACAAGGGCAACAGGGCGGCCAGTGTCCTGGGCTTTGTGATCATGGCCTGGTCGACCATTCCAATGTTCGGGCCTTTGGTGGGCGGCGTTCTCACCGAAAGTTTCGGGTGGCGCGCAATCCTCTGGTTCACGGCCATTTTCGGCCTGGCGCTGCTCCCGCTCGTCTATTTCCGTCTGGCGGAGACGAACTTCGACCGTATCGCCTTCAAGGGGGGCGGGGTGCTGCTCAAGGAGACCTGCGAACTCGTTGCCGACCGGATGTTCTTCACCAACACGGTCCATGTGGGAGCGACCGCGTTTGCGTTTTATGCCTTCATGGCCGGTTCGGCCATCATCGCTTCCCAGATGGGCGGATCCGGCATGGTCTACGGACTGTACTTCCTGCTCGTGGCAGGCGGTTACACGGTCGGCAATCTGATCACCGGGATGCTGGCATCGCGCATCGGCTCCCGGCCACTGATCATAATCGGCGCGAGCATTGTGCTCGCCGGAGCGAGCGTGACATTGGCCATGTTTGTGCTGGACGCCGCGACGTTCCCGGGCTTCTTCGGCGTGATGACTATCTTCGCCTTCGGATGCGGCCTCCTCGTGCCCACGGGTATTTCCGCCGCGACAGGCGCCCGGCCGCGTCTCGCAGGCACTGCCTCGGCCCTGACCGGGTCGCTCCAGATGGCGCTTGGCGGGCTGGCCACGCTCGTTATCGGCATACTCCAGCCGGATCACATGATTGCCACCGCCGCGGCGATGCAGATAGGCGCATCGATCGTCTTTGTGGCGGCGCTACTGACGCCCCGCTTCTACGCCACGACCGGCGACAAGCCTGTATCCGCCGAGGGTGACACATCCTCCTGAGGGACTGAAATTCGCAGGCTCGGGGTCGACCGGCCGACCAGCCCAGAACCTAGTAGGGCCGTTCAAACCGTGGCTGGCGCTTTTCCAGGAACGAGCGCATGCCTTCCTCGGCTTCGGGGTGGCCAAAGCAGGTGCCCTGCATCTCGACTTCGAGCTTGAGGTATTCGGAAAGGTCGCCCCAGGCCTTGCGGATGAGGACCTTCGTCTGCGCAAGTGCGTTCGGCGCGAGCGCGGCCAACTCGCCGGCCAGCAGCACGGCCTTGTCCTGAAGTTCGTCGGAGCCGACCAGTCGGTCGCACAGCCCCATGTCATGCGCCCGCGTGCCCGCGATGACGCTGCGCTCGAAGATCATGCGCCGGGTGGCCTGCACGCCGATGCGGTTGATGAGGCCGGGAATGGTGCCAATGTCGGGCACGAGACCGATGCGCAGGAATGGGGCTGTGAACTTGGCCCTCGCGGTCGCGACGATGTAGTCGCAATGCAAGGCGTAGCCAAGCGCGCCGCCGGCGGCGACGACGTCGACCGCCGCGATGATCGGCTTGCCAGCGCATGCCACGCGCTCGACGAGGTCGACGCTCCTCGCAAAGCGCACCTCGTATTCCTCCCTGGTCTGGGTGGGCATGTAGTTGATGTCACCCCCGGCGGAGAAATGCCCGCCCGCGCCGGTCAGGATAATGGCGGACGCCTTGGGATCATCGATCGCCTCCAGCATCGCCTTCTGCAATTCGTCATTCAAAGCCGCATCGAACGCGTTGAGTACATGCGGCCTGTTCATGACCAGACGGACAATTCTCTCCTCGGGCCATTCGACCAGCACCGTTTCCATATTGCCCACTTCCTTGACCTGATGTTCCGACTGACCTGTTCGAGGACACGGCCGAAATTGCGCATGCCGTCCAGGCACGCGATCACCGCTATCAATGGATGGTCGCGTACATGACCTTTTCTTCGGTCGCATCTTCGGCCGAGAACTCCTCGACGATGCGCCCGGCGCGAGTTACGACGATGCGGTCGGAGACCGCGAGGACTTCGTTGAGGTATGAGGAGATGACTACGACAGCCTTTCCCTCCGACGCAAGATCGCGAATCGACTTGTGGATGTGAGGGATCTAGCGAAAATCACCAGTCCCGGCCGCTGGACAAGCGACTTGGCGACGACCACCTTCTGCTGGTTGCCGCCGGAATATTCGGCGATCCGCAAGGTTCGCTTGAGCGCCGAAACCGCCGTGCTGGCAATCCCATGGTCCGCGACCCTCTTCTGCTGCCTGCGGGAATAAAGAAATCTCGCGAACTGCGGCACGACCAGGTAGCCTAGATAGATGTTCTCATTGGAGGTCATCATCTCGAAGAAGCCGTCGGACTTCCGATCCTCGGTGATGTAGACGATGCCTTCCTCGATGGCCTGCCTCGGGGTTCGGTAGCGGATCGGCCTGCCGTGCAAATAGATGAGGCCGCCGCCAAGGAAATTCCGTTTGCGCGCGCCGCAGATGATCTGGGCGATCTCGCTCCTGCCAGCGCCGACAAGACCCGCCATCCCCAGCGCCTCTCCGGGCGCGGAAGTGCAAAATTATCGAGGATGACGGCCAGCAGCAGGACAGCGCCCTTGATGATGTTCTGCGTCTGGATATCGAAATTGAGGATCGTCATCGCATTGAGCGTGACGCCGATCGGCAAGATACCCGCGACCACGCTGAACGCGTTGCCAAACCCGACGGCGAGGCTGATGCCGCCCAACATGGCCACCAGAATCACGTCGAAGATCATCGTCGATTCAGCGATCTGCATGTACATCAGCGAGGTCGAGGCCACGATCATGATGCCTCCGAGACAGCCGATCGCCGCGGAGATGCAGTATTCGAGGATCGTCAGGCGGCACACCGCGATGCCCGAAAGCTCTGCGGCCTGCGGATTGTCGCCATGCGCATAGATGAACCTGCCCGCGACCGTCCCGCCGAGCTTCAGGAACCAGTCATGTCCAGGCTCGAGACATACCTGGTTGTGGGGCATCACCAGGACCCGGGTTACCGCCAGCATGAAAATGCCGGTGGCAAGCGTCGTGAAGATTGCCGGAATGTCGACGATCGAAATCAACACGCCGTTTATGACGCTGATCGCCAGTGGGAGAGCCGGTCCGAAAACGAGCGCGGCCGCCAATGGCATGCCGGCATTGACCAGCGTGACGCTGATGGCGGAGCGGACCGCCAACGTGACAATCTGAGACAGATCCAGGCCACGGCCAGTCACGACTACGGCCATGCCGAGCGCAAGGATGCCGAGGATCGAAATTCCGCGTGCCAGGCAAACCGATTGCAGAGGCCGAGGAAGCCGGGCAGGGCGATGCTCAGCCCGGTGGACAGCGCGAGCGCCACTGCGAAGACCAGCATGGCCTGATCGCGTTGCGCGACCGCCCATTTTTGCGCTCCTGAAGAAATTCTCACCAGCGGGCCCTCCCCGCATTCGCTGGACCACACGAATGTTCGTGACCAAATTCTGACGATATTGCATAATTAATCAACTCAAAAGTCAATTCCGAACCCATTGCAACTGCCAGCCAGCAGGCGTCTGCGGGTTTGGCGGTTTCGAGCCGAAAGGTATTGGAAATGAATGAAATATCCCGACCTGGATTTCCTGACTGGCCACGTCCGGAGTTTTTCGAAAGCCATCCTGGGTGATTTCTCCGGGAACCCGGGGGGCGCCGGCATTCCTGCTTCACATATCTGCCGAGACGATATTGACTATATAGTCATCAAAATCTACGAGATATCGAACCACTCGGTATCAATGCAAAGGCGCAACGGCCCGCCGGGTCAATCAGGCGGCAGGTGGCGGAGGGACCCATGGACGGAACAATGCAAAAAGTGACCACGGAACGCCGTGGACACGCTCTGATCATCACGATCAATCGTCCTGGCGCGCGCAACGCCGTCGATCTGGAGACCGCGGTACAGATGGAGGCGGCGATCGATCTGCTCGACGCCGAAAACGACCTGCGAGTCGGCATCGTGACCGGTTCCGGCGGCACGTTCTCGGCTGGCGCGGATCTGAAGGCTGCTGCCCGAGGGGAGAGCGGCATAACCGAGCGCAGGGGCGGCTTCGGCGCGTTCGAGCGCCCGTCGATCAAACCGATGATCGCTGCCGTCGAAGGCTTTGCAGTGGGCGGTGGGTTCGAGATGTGCCTGTCCTGCGACCTGATCGTCGCGGCCCGCAGCGCGAAATTCGGCCTGCCCGAAGTGCGTCACAACGTGGTCGCCGTCGGCGGCGCACTTTTCCGCCTGCAGAAGCGCATGCCTTACAATCTGGCCACAGAACTGGCGCTGACAGGCCGATTCGAGGGCGCCGAGTTCTTCCATCACTGGGGCGTCGTCAACCGGTTGGCCGACGAAGGCAAGGCGGTGGATGTGGCGTTGGAACTGGCCGAGGAGATCCTGGTCAACGGGCCGACAGCGGTGTGGGCGAGCCGGGAAATCATGTTCCAGTCGAACAACTGGACGGAGAAGGAAGCCTGGAAACTCCAGTGGGACCTGGCACGGCCCGCTCTCGACAGCGACGATTCCAAGGAAGGCCTCCGGGCCTTTGCGGAAAAGCGCAAGCCCGAATGGAAGGGCAGATAGCGCAATCAGCAGCGGCCGCCACCTCAGGCGATCCGCTTTTCAACGAGGACTTTACGCGCATGGAACGACCGCTCATCATCGCCGGCGCGCCGGGATCGCCCTACACGCGGAAGGTCATCTCGGCGGCGCGTTACTGTCACGTTCCCTATCGTTTTCTTAGTGAGCTCTCGGCTACCAACAAGCTGCCGCAGCCAAGGATCAAGCTTTGGCCCACGTGCTATTTCCCCGATACAGAGGAACTGGTTCCCGAGACGGATTCCACGCCCTTGTTGCGCAAGCTCGAAACGTTTGCACCGAACCGCAAACTCGTGCCGACCGATCCGCGACTGGCGTTCATCGACGCCCTGATCGAGGATTACGCGGACGAGTGGATGACCAAGACGATCTTTCACTATCGCTGGACCCATAGTGCGGACATCGCCAAGTCGACGCGAATCCTGCCTCTCTGGTTCGAGTTTCCGCTGGCCGACGAGGCCCTGAAAGCCGCGGGCGAGGCTTTCGCCCAGCGTCAGATCGGTAGACTTGGTCTCGTGGGATGCAACCCGATCACAGCGCCGACGCTCGAAGAAAGCTATGAGCGGCTGGTTGTCTGTCTGGCGCGCTGCCTGACAGATACACCTTTCATGTTCGGCACGCGCCCATCCCCCGCCGATTTCGGCTTGTATGGACAGCTTTCACAGGCCGCGATGTTCGATCCCTCGACGCGCGCGATCGTCGACGAGCTTGCACCAAGGGTGACCGCATGGACCATCGCCATGGAAGACCTGACCGGCGTGGACGGCGGCGACTGGATGGCGTTCGATGACCTGCCGGCATCAGTTCACGACTTGCTTCGCGAGATCGGCGACACCTACGCGGTCTTTCTCCTCGCCAACGAGGCGGCAATCGATGCGGGCGAGGAGATGGTGCGCACCATGATCTCGGGGCGGGCGTGGGAACAGCCCGCGTTCCGGTACCAGAAGAAATGCCTTGCGGTCTTGCGTGAAATGTACGCCGGACTGGGCGCTGCGGATCGCGCATCCGTCGACGGACTGCTTCGCGGGACCGGATGCACGAAGCTCTTCGACGACGGCGCCGCCGCTTAGCTACGCTTAATTCCAGGCGGCGGATCCGCACCGAAGCTCCTGGCGAGACGCCTCATGCATTCGATTCGGGGTCACTACGTATTGCGGCGAGGGCGTGCCGACGGAAAAACTTTCGGTTGATCAAACGGCGCGATCTGCGCTAAGTGACAGAAAATGACTTTAAAGTCGATTTTATGACTTTAATTTCAGATTTTGATGGGGAGCTGTGGCCGTCAAGGCACGTCGCGACGTGCGATGAAGTCAGCGGCTTGCCAGCCATGGCGTCGGCGGAAGACATGGGGGGAGGACATGAACTTGCTTGATCTGAGCGGCAAGGCCGCGATCGTAACCGGATCGTCCCGGGGTATCGGCAAATCCATCGCCGAATGTCTGGCGGCCAGCGGTGCCAAGGTCGTCATCTCCAGTCGGAAGATTGACGCGTGTGACGCGGCGGCACAGGAGATCAACTCCCGTCACGGCGATGGAACTGCGCTGGCCGTCGCGGCGAACATTTCCTCCAAGCCGGACCTTGAGAACCTGGTCCATAGCACCCGGTCCGCATTCGGCCGGATCGACATCCTCGTCTGCAACGCCGCCAGCAATCCCCATTACGGGCCGCTCTCCGGTATCTCGGACGAGGCGTTCCGGAAGGTCCTGGATAACAACGTCATTTCCAACCACTGGCTGATCCAGATGGTCGCGCCCGAGATGTCGGAGAGGAAGGATGGCGCCATCGTCATCGTGTCCTCAATCGGCGGAATGATCGGATCCGGGGTCATTGGCGCGTACAACATTTCCAAGGCCGCTGACTTCCAACTGGCCCGAAACCTGGCCGTAGAACTCGGACCACATAACGTCAGGGTCAACACGATTGCCCCCGGTGTCATCCGCACCGAGTTCGCACGGGCATTGTGGGACAGTCCGGCAGCCGAGAGCCGCCTGCGCTCCATGACCCCGCTGGGCCGCATAGGCGAGCCGCGCGACGTCGCGGGAGTGGCGGTCTTTCTCGCTTCGCCTGCGGGTTCTTACATTACCGGGCAAACAATCGTCGTCGATGGCGGGTCGACCATAACCGGGCCTCTCTAGGCAGCGATCTTCGCCGATTGCTAGAGAACCGAACTCCCCGTTCAAACCAATACCGCGCGAACTGAAAAGACTGCGACATGATCGATAAGAAGCTCCACGGTGACGTCGTCGAACTCACTCTCGACAACCCGCCCGTCAATGCCCTTGGCGTGGAGGTGCGGCGCGCCCTGATGGCTGCCGTCGTATCGGCGGACGCCGACCCGGATATCAAAGCCATTGTCATTCGCGGAGTGGGCAAGATGTTCTCCGCGGGTGCGGACATCAGCGAGTTCGGCAAGCCTCCCGTTTCCCCCTGGCTGCCGGACGTGGTGGCAAGGATCGAGACCTGTTCGAAACCCGTGATCGTCGCCATCCACGGGACGGCTCTCGGGGGCGGCCTGGAAGTGGCTCTTGGCGCGCATCACCGCATCGCAACGCCCGATGCCAAACTCGGCCTTCCCGAAGTGAAGATCGGACTCCTGCCGGGGGCCGGCGGGACCCAACGTCTCCCGAGACTGACCGGCGTTGAAGCAGCGTTGAATATCATCGTTTCCGGCGATCCGGTTTCGGCCGAAAAGGCTTTGGAACTGGGTCTGATCGACAAGATCGTCAGCGAAGACGATCTGCTCGAAGAGGCACTGGTTCTTGCACGCACCACGCCCCCCGTCCGACGCGTGAGCGAGCTGAAGGCATGTGCCGACCCGGACGTCTTTGCGAAGTTTGCCGAACGGAACGCCGGCATCATCGGCAGGCTCGATGCGCCAGGGGCGTGCATCGAAGCAGTCAAGGCCGCGACCGAATTGTCCTTGGCCGACGGGCAGACCAGGGAGACCGAGTTGCTCGCCAAGCTTGTCGCGGGCACGCAGTCCACCGCTCTGCGCCACGCCTTCTTCGCGGAGCGCGCCGCGGCCAAGATCAATGATCTGCCGGCGGATACGAAGCCCCGCGCGATCAGGCGAGTCGGCGTGCTCGGCGCGGGCACGATGGGCGGCGGCATCTCGATGAATTTCCTTTCCGCGGGGATTCCGGTCACCATCGTCGAGACGAAGCAGGATGCACTGGACCGCGGCGTCTCGCTCATGCGCAGGAACTACGAAGCCAGCGCAACAAAAGGACGCATCACATCGGCCCAGGTCGAAGGCGCGATGAGCCTGCTGACGCCGACCCTCGACTTCGAGGCTCTCGGCACGTGCGACCTGGTGATCGAGGCAGTCTACGAAAACATGGACCTGAAAAAGCAGATATTCGCGCGCCTCGACGGGATTGCGAAGCCGGGCGCCATACTCGCCTCGAACACCTCCTATCTGGACATCGACGAAATCGCGGCCGTGACATCAAGGCCCGGCGAGGTGGTCGGGATGCATTTCTTCTCGCCCGCGAACGTCATGAAACTGCTCGAAGTGGTGCGCGGCGCCAAGACAGACCCCGCCGTGCTGCAGACGGCGATGACTGTCGGACGCAAGGTCGGTAAGGTGCCCGTGGTTTCGGGCGTCTGTTACGGCTTCATCGGCAACCGGATGCTCGAGCCGCGCCAGGCGCAAGCCGACATGCTGCTCCTGGAAGGAGCCCTGCCTCATCAGATCGACAAGGTCCACACCGATCTGGGCATGCCGATGGGACCCTATCAGATGTGGGATCTGGCCGGCGTCGACATAGGATGGCATCGCGACCCCAACCGCACCGACACCATCAAGGACGCGCTGTGCGCACAGGGGCGATGGGGCCAGAAGACCCAGAAGGGCTACTACGACTACGACGAAAAACGCCGGCGGACTCCCTCGGCCATCACCGAAGAGACCATCAACGCATATCGGGCCAAGGCCAACAAGACACCGCGCGAAATCTCCGACGAGGAGATCACCGTTCGTACGCTTTACACCATGGTCAACGAGGCCGCCCTGATCCTCGAGGAGGGGATCGCACAGCGCGCCTCGGACATCGATGTGGTCTGGCTTTACGGCTATGGCTGGCCCCGCCATCGCGGCGGTCCGATGTTCTGGGCGGACACCCTGGGTCTCGACGCCATCGTCTCCGGTCTCGAGCGCTACGCCGATGCGATGGGTCCCGGTTTCAAGTTCTCCGAACTGTTGAGGCAGAAAGCCAGGGCCAACGAGACGTTCGTCTGATGCCTGGGCGAGGCCGGCATGTCCGTCGCCGCCTTGCCTGAAATCACAAGACCGCATCGATCGCATCTGATTTCGAGAGAACCAGACGTTCGACGCGCGACGGCAGCGTGAAACACAACCGAACCAGGCAGGGAGCGGCACGATGAAGACTAGAATTACTGAGTTGTTCGGAATTGAACATCCGATCGTACAGGGCGGCATGCATTATGTGGGCTTGGCAGATCTCGCCGCCTCGGTATCGAATGCAGGTGGACTCGGTTTGATTACCGCACTCACCCTGGGTTCTCCGGAGGCGCTCGCCAAGGAGATCGCCAGGTGCCGGGACATGACCGACAGGCCGTTCGGGGTGAACCTGTCCCTCCTGCCCGCCATCAACGCGGTCAACTACCCCGCCTACGTCAAGGCGATCATCGACGGCGGCGTCAGGATCGTCGAAACCGCCGGGAACAACCCTGCATCGCTGATGCCCTTGTTCAAGGAAGCCGGGGTCAAGGTCATCCACAAATGCACGTCCGTGAAACATGCCCTGAAAGCCGAGGCGGTCGGGTGCGACGCGGTCAGCGTCGACGGCTTCGAATGCGGCGGACATCCTGGCCAGGACGACGTGCCGAACATGATCCTGCTGCCGCGGGCCGCGGAGGAGCTGAAAATCCCGTTCATTGCGTCGGGCGGCATGGCTGATGGCCGTTCGCTCGTGGCGGCGCTTGCCCTGGGGGCAGACGGCGTCAACATGGGCACCCGCTTCATGGTGACCAAGGAGGCCAAGGTGCATGACAACGTCAAAAAGGCGATCCTGGCAGCGACCGAGTTGGATACGCGGCTCATCCTGCGTCCGCTAAGGAACACGGAGCGCGTCCTGAATAACCCGGCGGTCGAGCGTGTCATTGCCACGGAAAAGAGGCTCGGCGACACCATCACATTCGAGGATGTCCGTGCCGATGTCGCGGGCGTCTACCCGAAGATCATGCTCGAAGGCGATCTGGATGCCGGCGCGTGGTCCTGCGGCATGGTCGTCGGCCTGATCAACGACATCCCGTCGGTGGCCGAACTGATCAACCGAACCATGGCGCAGGCGGAAGCCATCATTACGAAGAGGCTTACCGGAATGCTCACTGCCTAGCCGGGCAACGACGCCGGGCGAGTTCGCCTGTTGACGACGAGTCCCGCCGCTCGGAACCACATCCGCCCGCCCGAAACTCCGGAGCGGGTGGGTTTGCTCCTGGCTCCGCCGCGTGTCCCGGCCTGTCGGCGTCCGCAGCTTTCGCCGTGTCAGGGCGTGATCAGATATTTCTCGCCTGTCCGCTTGGCCACATAGGCGGCGATGATCTCGGGATCGAGCGCCTCGGACAGCGAGATTTCGTGGCTGTAGCTGCTGGCAAAGGTCGAGTGCAGCTCGGCAATCACGCGCGCGCAATCGACGGGCGGCGTCCTCTCCCACGCGCCGGAGAAACGGGAACAGCAACCAGCCGGAAACCGACCAGCCGAATCCCCATTGTCCCCTGGCCAAGGTCGTGGGGGATGGATCCAGTCCACCATAGATGTAGAGCTGCTTGAACACATCGGAACCATACGTGTTGTAGGTCGTCATCCGCGACCTTGCCACCGCTTCCATTGCGGCGAGTATCTCTCCCCCCGGCTTGCCACCCGCAACCGCGTCGAAAGCGACGGTGGCGCCTGTCTCAGCGACGGCATCGATCAACTCGGAGCGGAATTCGGGGTTGTCCGAGTTGAGGACATGCCGGGCGCCCTGGGCCTTGAGCAGCGCCACGTGTTCGTCCTTGCGGACGATGTTGACCAGCGGAATGCCGTCCGCCATGCAAATGCGATTGAGCATCTGGCCGAGATTGGAAGCCGCCGCTGTATGGACGATGGCCCTGTGGCCTTCGGTCTTCGCCGTCTCGACGAAGCCGAGCGCGGTCAAGGGATTGATGAAGGCGGAGGCTCCGTCCCGCGGATCGGTGCGGTCCGGCAACGCCAGGCAAAGGTCTGCCGGCATCACCCGATATTGCGCGAACATGCCATCGCCGATAGCGGCCACGGTCTTGCCCAGCAAGGCCCTCGCCTTGTTCGAGGAACCGGTTCTGACCACGACGCCGCTGCCTTCGCTGCCGACAGGCATCGGCGTACCCAGACGTCCCGCCAAGGCCCGCAGGACACCTGCGGCGATAGGCGCGGTCAGGACCGGCAGCCCGTCACGCTCGGAGCGTTTCGCGGCGGCCAGATCGGCACCGGCGAAGAGCAGGAACTGATCCGTTGGATTGATCGGCGCCGCCGCGACCTTGATAAGAACCTCATCATTTCCCGGCGGCGGAATGCGGGTACGGGTCAGGGACAGCTCGAGTTCTCCATCCCTCCTGACGAGCGATGTCAACGAAATAGTCGTGTCGGGAAAACCGGTCACAGCTCGACTTCCACCATAACGTCGCCCTGGCTCCAAATGCGACAAGGCTTATTCCTCAGGCCACCAACCTGGAGCAGGGAAGCCGACCTGGGAAATGACTTCAAAGTCACCCCAAGTCAATCGGCGTCAAGATCAAACGCTGAGCGAAGCATGGCCAAGGCGATTCCAAACTCAATCGCTTGAGGTCGACGAAGCATGCGGACGCACTTGGTTCAACTTCACTACAGAGATGTTCGACGCTGGGATGACGGGTCGAGCTAAACAACGGTAACCTTGCAACGATTTTGTACGATCGTACCATTAACGATCGTTATTAGATCGCTACACCACCGGCAACGCTGATGGCCTCGCCCGTGATGTAGCCAGCCGACGGCCCGGCAAGGAAGCAGATGGTCTCGGCCACCTCCTCGACCGTCGCAATGCGGCGGATCGGGTGCAGGTCCAGGATCAGCTCGCGGTCCGGAAGTTCACCGGAGACGCCCGCGGCCATGTCTGTCGGCATGATGCCGGGCTGTACGACGTTCACTGTGATGTTGCGGGGGCCAAGATCGCGCGCGACGCCCTTCGCATATCCAACGAGCGCTGTTTTGGTTCCAGCATAGTCGGCGACACCCTTGAAGGGGACGTTGGTGCCAAGGCGAGAGCCTATGAAGATGATCCGGCCGCCATCGCTCAGTCTGGGCGCCGCTGCGCGGGTATTGGCGATCGTGCCCAAGACATTGACCTGCCACTGATGATTGTATCTCTCGCCATCGAGGTCGGGATCGTCGATCGACTGACCCTGGATCGCCACGCCGGCATTGTTGACCAGGATGTCGAGCTTGCCGAACTCGGCAATGACCTTGTCGATCAGGGGTCTGGCCGAAGATAGCTCGGATTGGTCGCTTTCGATCGCGATGGCGCGGACGCCTCTTGCCTTCAGCCTTCCGACTACGGCTTCCGCCTTTTCGGCCGAGGTCGCATAGCTGATCGCAACATTCGCGCCGCGGTCGGCGAACGCTTCTGCCGTCGCGGCGCCAAGGCCCCGCGATCCGCCGGTGATCAGGGCGACCTTGCCTTCGAACGTTTTCTGCATGGGATGATTTCCTGTTTATGAGGAGGTTGATTGGTTCTTTGTAGAAGGGAGGCGGCGTGCCATTGCCAGGTTCGCCGCCAACTCTGACTGCGTCTGATGCACATGGGCGTTCCAGGCAGGCTGGCCGGGGCCACTCCGCCAAGACTCGCTGAGTGGGCTGTTGTCGACGGTGTCAAAACCGAACTGATCGTAAAGCCGTGTCACGAGTTCCACGGCTTCGGGATGGTTGCTCGAGACCGACAGGGCATGCCGGTCCGGGGCGCCGGTGGGCTTTGCCGAGATGAAGAGGCGAGGCGCCTGGATATGGGTAAAAGCCTTCGCCACCTTCGATAAAGGCAACTGCTCCTGGCGAAGCTCGTGAACCGTCTTCTCACCCGAGTCGACAACCATGAAGTTGCCGTCGCGCCAGGGCATGTAGTTGTTCGTGTCAATGACGATTTTCCCGGCAAGCTCCGCCACGGGCATGTCGTTGTTCAACTTGAGGGGAACGGCAATGACGACGAAATCGCCGGCCTTCGCCGTCTCCGCCGCGGTCGCAGCGCGTGCCGCCTGACCGAGTTCGGCGATGAGCCCGGCGAGTGTTTCCGGTCCACGCGAGTTGGCGATGACGACCCGGTAGCCGCAAGCAATAGCCGCGCGTGCGATCTGGCTGCCGACCTCGCCGGCGCCGATGATGCCGATCGTAGGCATCGCTAACCCCGTGTCTCGCGAACGAAGTCGACGACGTGCCGACTAACCTCATCCGGCTGCTCCATCTGCGCGAAGTGTCCGCAATTCCCGATCCAGATCGTCGGCTGGCCTTGCGGCAACCAGTCGTGCTGCGCGGCAAACACGTCACGCATCCCCGGCATCCCGACCACCAAATCCTTGTCGCCGACGATGGTACGGGCAGGAACGGCGGGAACGAAATCAGACCAAGCGGCCATCAGTTCCCAGCTTCTGTGAAGACTGCGATAGGCATTGAAAGCGGAGGTTGCCCCGGACTTCCTGAACGCCTCGACGTAGATCGCGAGTTCATCATTGGGTAGAAACCTCATCTCGCCCGGAGGCTCTTCCAATCCCACGATAAGCGACCCGCCAATCGTCAACATTGCGGGCGGCGCGTCACCTGAGCGCTCCGCCGAGTTGGTGAAGAAGATGCGACGCAGAAACGTCTCGGGATCGGCGTTGAACTCTGCATCGGGCGGTCCCTCGGTGAGGAACCACGGAAGGTAGTATTCGGCCGGCGCTTCTTCCCGGAGAATCTGCGGAAGTGAGCGGTCTCCATGTGGCAACCAGGGTACGGATACCGCCATGATCCCTACAAACCGGTCGGGCCGCAACTGCACCGCAGCCCAGCCGGCATTGGTTCCCCAATCATGCGCCACCACCGTCACCTGGGCGACGCCAAGGTGATCGAGGATGGCGATAAGGTCGCCCATGACGTCGACCGAGGTGTAGCTTTGCGGATCTGCGACGCCCTCGGTTTCGCCGAAACCACGCAGATCCGGCGCGATCGCCATGTAGCCTGCATCGACAACGGCGCGCATCTGGGCCCGCCAGGTCCGCCACAAGTCGGGGAAGCCGTGAAGGAAGAGCACAGCCTTGCCCGCCCCCGCGGTGACGAAATGCTGCTGGCGGCCGTTCAGCCGTTCATGGTGGTGCTTGAAAGCGGGCTGTTCCTCGATGGGCCTCGCGCTTGTCGTGGCAGCCTCTTGCGCGAAAGAGGGCATGGCGGCGGCAGCAGCGGCTGCGCCGAGCCCGGCGAGGAACGCTTTGCGAGAGATAACCAGCATGATTCACCTGTTAACGTTCTTGCGGTTGGCGCCGCTGTTGCGTGGATGGAGAGCGGAATGCCGTTGTCGTCTTTCGATCTTTGAGCCAATCCCAACGGGTTCCATCGGCGTGCGAAATGATAACGATCGTTATCGTAACGATCATTAGCCATCATTGACGCACGGCGTCAAGTGATTTAGTAACGATGATTATCGAAACGTATTCGGGTGGGAGCTGATGGGTCGCCATCGCGAATTTGACGTTGGGGAAGCACTCGACGCGGCGCTGTGTGTTTTCTGGCGCAAGGGCTATGAGGGTACATCATACACCGACCTGACGGAGGCCGCCGGCATAGACAGGCCCGCCTTCTATTCTGCGTTCGGCAACAAGGAATCGCTCTTCCGCAAGGCGCTGGATCGCTACTACGAGCGCTACATGGACTATATTCCGGACGCGCTTGAACTTCCGACCGCAAGGGCGGTTGCCGCTCACCTCCTGTACAGCGCGGTCGACCTCAATACGCGATATCCCGACCATACAGGGTGTCTCGCCCTCCATGGTGCCTTGGCCGGATCGGATGACGCCGAGCCGGTGCGACAAGCGCTAATCGACGCTCGGGCAGTCGGTGAGGCGCAGTTGCGCGAACGTTTCGAACGCGCCAAGGCTGAGGGCGACCTACCGCAGCGCTCCAGGCCCGAGGTCCTGGCGGCATTCGTGATGGCGGTCCTTCACGGCATGGCCGTTCAGGCCAAGGCCGGATTCAGTCGGGCGAAGCTCGAGGCTGTTGCAGAACAAGCGCTTTCCGCTTGGCCTGCGAATGACTCGCCAATTGCCAGATCGCCGCCTTGACCGCTGGATGCAGAGAAGCGCTAGCGGCTCCCCATTCGCGAGAAAGTCCTGCACATCGTCACGAGGGGTTTGGCCAGTTTCGAGGATCCTTGAGCGCCGTCGAAAAGATCGCGTTGCCCTCATCCAGGGTGATCGCGGCTAGAGTATATTCCCGAAAAGTTGGTCGACTTTTCGGATAAGAATATGCGTGAAAACACATCGTTAGGGCGGGTCTCCCGACTCTGTGTTCGCGAAACCCGCTCCAGTTCGACGACCTATCGCCAAGCTGAAAGACTGGAGGCGCCTCGCCATCTGCGACGACCGATGCGATCGGGCCTCGTTCTCCGGATCGAGGCCACAGTCCTTCTTGCTCTGGTCAATCAGTCGTGAGCCTGGATCCAGTATCTGCCTTCGACGATTTGCCGGATATCACGCGCAAACTCGCTGCGTGCTGCAACCAGGTCAGCGGTGCGCGCGCCGGTCGACAGGATGCGGATCGACTTCCCTATGAAAAGCGCCTGAAGGAGCAGCCCATCGAGCGATCTGTGATGCCTGGACAGCGGTGCAACGAGGCTGTTCCAGGCCTCGCATTGGTCGGCCACAGCGCTCCACACCATCGGCTGAAGATCCGCCCGCCGCGCCGCTTCGATCCAGATCGTGTAGCTTGCGAGGTTGCGCTTCCCATGCTCGATCACCTCGCGCACGAAGACGACATTGGTCACTTCGATAATCTGCTCGATGTCGGCGTTCCTGAAGTCGAAGCCGGCCATCGCCGAGCGATAGCGATCCTTGGAACGTTCGAAGAGCTCCGCTTGCGCGATCTGCAGGATGTCGTCGATACAGGCGAAATAGTATGATGGCGTCGTATTCGAGACGCCGGCCCTTACCGCGATGCTGCGATGGCTCAGCGCGGCCGCGCCATCGGAAATAAGGATTTGGATCGCTGCGTCGATCAGCGCCCTACGGGTGTGTGCCCCCTTGCTGTCGCCACGCTCTTTCCTGGTCGCTGAACATTCCTTCGTGCCGCCGCTGGACCACGCCTCGAATGGATTGCTATGCCCCCGCAAAAGCAGGCCGATTTCCTCCGCGTTCAAGTGAAGCCCGATGCACATGAAAAGCAGCCCGACGACCAGATCGATGCCGGACTGAGCGGTTTCGGGAGCATTCGCGACGTTCAGGGCGAGCGCAATGTCCGTCCAAAGCAACTTGAGCCTGTCATGCCATTCCCGGGTGAGACGGAGGCTCTCTTCGTGGCGAACCGCATCAAGCGTGATTTCCCCCCACGAGAGCACGCCATGCCAATGGGGACCAGAGGAGTTCTGCACTCTCTCGATTGCAAAATCACGGAAACTGGGTAGCCTGGATTCGCCCGCGCGAATTCTTGTCGCCATTTCGGAAAAGGCTTCCGAGTAATCGTCCAGCACCATCGCGGCGGCAGCCGCCACGATGTCGGCCTTGCTGGAAAAATAGTATGTCGTCGCCGACAGCGAGACATTCGCCCGCCGAGCGACAATTCTGTGGCTGAGGCCAGCGATCCCGGCTTCGGCCAGGATTTCAACCGCAGCTTGGGTGATCTTCAGGCGGGTCTCCCGCGATCGCTGCTGCTTCGGCACGCGTGCGCCGACATAGTCTGCACCAAGTGATGAGCTTGAGCTTTCGTCCACGCCGCAATCCTGAATTCACTTCGATCTCACGCCGCGCTGACCAACGAACGCGGAGTTTCAGTAATAGTCAGAGCGCATCGATTCACACGTATCGTCTAGAGCCGCCACCAGCTTCAGCGTGGCATGCACTTGAGGCAGGACATAGCGGAAATGGTAATGCAGCGCTGCCACTTTCCCGCGATAAAAGGCGATATCCCCCTCATGTACATGGCTTTTCTCCAAAGCTTCTTGCGCCACGATCCCTTGCCATAGCCACAACCAGGCGATCACGATGGTTCCAAAGGCGTCCAGATAGAGGGTTGCATTGGCCAGTGCGACATCCCGGTCCCGAGCGTGGATCACGGCGTTCGTCGCACCCTTCAGCTCTCCAAGCGCATTTTCAAGCGCCTCGACCTCGCTCGACAGCGCCGGCACCCGCTGGGCCTCAGCCAAGGTCGAACCGATTCGGGATATCAGGAGAGACAGCCCGCGGCCGTCCTCCAGCCGGATCTTACGGCCGAGCAGATCGCGACCCTGGATACCGAAAGTCCCCTCATGGATGTGGTTGAGGCGATTGTCCCGGTAAAGGCGCTCCACCGGAAAATCCACCGTGTAGCCATAGCCGCCAAGAACCTGGATGGCCCACTTGTTTGCCTCCAGGCAATGTTCCGCCGGCCAGCTCTTGGCGACCGGCGTCAGGACGCCGAGCAGCAGTTCCAGTTCCTCAACCTCGGTTGGATCCGTCGACAGCCTCAGTTGATCCACGAGCAGTGCGCAAAAAGTGGTGAGCGCGAGCGCGCCTTCCACCGTCGACTTCTGCATGAGAAGCATGCGTTTGACATCGGCATGCTGGATGATCGGCACCTGAGCCGACGTCGCATCCTTGTTGTCGGGCAGGCGCCCCTGCAGACGCTCGCGCGCATAGGACAGGGAATTCAGATAGCCGGCCAATGCCAGCATGACCGCTCCCTGCCCGACACCGACGCGCGCTTCGTTCATCATGTGGAACATGTTCGACAGACCCTTGTTCGGCTCGCCGACAAGCTCGCCGATACAATCGCCGCCCTCGCCAAAATTGAGGAGGCAATTGACCGTCGCTCGCTGGCCCATCTTGTTGTTGAGACCCGCCAGCGCGATGTTGTTCCACTGCCCTGGTCTGCCCTCCGAATCCAGGCGGTAGCGCGGGACCAGAAACAGCGAAATGCCCTTGACGCCCGCCGGTGCGCCGTCGATGCGCGCCAACACGAGGTGCACGATGTTCTCCGACAACTCGTGATCTCCGCCGGAGATCCACATCTTGCTCCCGCTGATCCGGTACTGTCCGTCGCCTGTCGGCGTTGCCTTGGTGGTGATGTCTCCGAGCGAAGACCCAGCCTGCGGTTCCGAAAGGCACATCGTTCCAAACCAGCGCCCTTCAAGCATGGGGGGAAGAAACGCCGACCGCTGGTTTTCCGACCCGAAAACGCTGATCAGATTGGCCGCCGCGATCGTCAGAAACGCGTAGTTCACCACCGGCAGGTTGGCGGCCATGAAGATACCCATGGCTGACTGCGTGACGACCCAGGGCAGTTGCAGCCCGCCGTCGGCCTCGCTGAAGCTTGCAGCGAACATGCCGGCTTCGGCAAATTCGGTTAGCGCCGTCTTGATTTCCGGGAGCGTCCGGACCCGCCCGTCAACGAAGGTCGGCTCCTGGGCATCGGCGATCGCGGCCAGGGGCAGAAAGCGATTCTCGGCCATGGACTCGGCCAGATCAAGGGTGGCGTCGACGATCTCGCGATCGTGCGCGGCGAATCGCTCATGGGCAAACAGCTGCGCGACATCCAGCAACTCGTGAAGCACGAAGCTGAGATTGCGGCGATCGACGATGAGCGACATGGTTCAACTCCCAAGATTGGCTATGCCCGCACTAAGCCAGTCGCCGCTGCCTCTCAAGCAATTTTTGTACGTTCGTACTTTTTCTTTCCTTCTCCCTCCCGGTATGCATAAAGAAGGGTCAGAGGTGGGGGGTGAGGATGAAGCATTGCGCACATGGAGACGCCTGCGCGCCGCCACCTCAGGACGTGCATCTGACCGACCGGGCCGGCGGTCCTTTCCCTCGCCAGATCAATCACTGTTGGAGATTTTCATGGACAATATCGTCATTCTTGGCGGCGCACGCACGGCCATCGGCACGTTCGGAGGCAGTCTGGCTTCGATCAAGCCGTCGCGGCTGGGCGCCATCGCCACGAAGGCAGCCCTTGAACGCAGCGGCGTGTCGCCAAGCCAGGTCGGCCACGTGGTCTTCGGGCATGTGATCAATACGGAGCCCAAGGACCTGTACCTGAGCCGCATCGCCGCCATGGAGGCGGGAATTTCCGATTCCACGCCGGCGATGAATGTCAATCGCCTTTGCGGATCCGGCGCTCAGGCCATCGTCTCCGCAGTGCAGTCTCTCACCTTGGGCGACGCGGATTTCGCGGTCGCCGGCGGTGCCGAGAGCATGTCGCGCGCACCCCATCTTCTGTCGCAGGCGCGTTGGGGCCAGAGGTTGGGCGAACTTGTTTCGCAGGATATGCTGCTGGGTGCGCTCAACTGTCCGTTCGACACCGGCCATATGGGGGTCACCGCGGAGAACGTGGCATCCGAATTCGGCGTATCGCGGGCCGACCAGGACGCTTTCGCCCTGGAGAGTCAGGAGCGGGCAGCAAGAGCCATCAGCGAAGGCCGCTTCGCCGACCAGATCACGCCGGTTGAGATCACGAGCAAGCGCGGACAGATCGTGTTCGTCACCGACGAGCATCCGAAGAGCACGTCGCTGGAGGCTTTGGCCGGACTGCGCCCGGCATTTCAGAACGACGGGTCTGTCACGGCGGGAAATGCCAGCGGCATCAACGACGGCGCGGCGGCGATCGTGCTGGCGCGAGCCAGTGCTGCCGAGAAATCGGGGCTCAGGCCGGTGGCGCGCGTACTGGGTTACGCGCATGCGGGCGTACGCCCGGACGTCATGGGGATCGGTCCCATTCCAGCCGTGCGCAAGCTCCTCGGCAAGACCGGGCTCTCCGTCTCCGACTTCGATATCATCGAATCCAACGAGGCATTCGCGTCCCAGGCACTCGCCGTCTCCCGCGAGCTTGGATTCGACCCGGCAAAGGTGAACCCCAATGGCGGCGCCATCGCGCTTGGTCATCCAGTGGGCGCAACGGGCGCCATCGTCACCGTCAAGGCACTCTACGAGTTGGTCAGGATCAACGGGCGGCGCGCGCTCATCACCATGTGCATCGGTGGCGGGCAGGGCATCGCCATCGCGATCGAAAGGATCTAGAGCGTTTCCACCCAATGCCGGGTCATTCTGACGGAGCGATTTTGTGACAGGATCAAGGAAAGGCCTGCAGGCCATATCCGGCGATACGGCCAAGGGGCTTTGCGCCGATATTGGCGCAAAAGCGCCCGTCCCTTCGGGTTTCCGATTGGCGGGCGCCCGATGGCGAACCGGCCTTGCCCGATGCCAGGCATCGCGCTGCGCCCGTTTCTCCAACGGATCGCACACGCCAGTCGGGAAACAGAATTGACCCATCATTGGGTGGAAACGCTCTAGAGCGGCGCAGAGCCAGACTGTCCTGTTCCAGCCGATCTCGGTTTTCCATGATCTGTCGCGCGGCACCAAAAATGGCCCGGTCCATCGGGCCGGGCGAGTCGATCTATATCTAGACACGCCTCAGGCCGGTCGGGGTAGTGCCTTGCCGGCCTGCCCAAAGCTCTCGCCATATTCCACCCGATTTGCCTTGCCGGTGACCGCTTCGCGAGCGCGTTCTGCAAATCTGCGCGCAAGAAGCCCGACCTGCGCTGCGTTCTCGGAGGACGCATTGCCGGACCTGGCCCTGTCGGCAATGCCGTAAAAGATCACCGAAAAGCGGAACAACGCGAACACGACATGGAACCTCTGCAGAGCAGATGTCGGTATCGCGCTGCGGAAGTACCGCGCCACATAGTGGGCCTCGTCCGGAATGCCCAGTGCGGCCTGGTCCAGCCCCCGGATTCCCCCGTACTCTTCGGGCCTGCTGTGCCAGGGAATGCAACTGAATGCGAGGTCGGCCAGGGGATGTCCGAGTGTGGCCAGCTCCCAGTCCAGAATGCCGATAACCTCCGGACGGTCGGGATGGTACATCATGTTTCCGATACGGAAGTCGCCATGGGCAATTGACACCCGTTCATCATCGGCGGGCAGATTGCGGGTCAGCCAGTCGATGACCTCGTCGAGAGCTGGGATGTCATCGCTTTCCGAGTCCCGGTATTGACCTGACCAGCGCCTGATCTGGCGCTCGAAGTAATTCCCCGGTTTGCCGAAATCGCCCAGACCGACCTTTGCGGGATCAACAGAGTGCAGCTTCGCCATTGCATCGGCGAGACCATAATAGATGCCGGCGCGTTGCGACCGATCCAGCTCGGGCAAGGAGCAGTCGGCGAAGACACGCCCCTCGAGCCGTTCCATCAAATAGAAGGGCGTACCGAGAACGGCACTGTCCTCACACAGGACCAGCGCATGCGGAACCGGCACGTCGGTCGCCTGAAGGGCCCTCATGACGCGGAATTCGCGTTCGACCGAATGGGCGCCGGGGAGAATTTGGCCAACCGGCTTCTTGCGCAAGACCATCCGCTCGGACCCGAAATTGACGAAGTAGGTCGGGTTTGACTGACCGCCTCCGATCCGGGCGACATCCATAACCGCCGATTGCGTGCCAAGGAACTCGCGAAGAAAGCCCCGCAGGCTCTCGATCCGGAAACCGATCCGTGAAGAGGCGCTACTCATTTTCCGACTGACCAGGACCAGAAATCACGGCCTTCTTTTCCCAGTGCGCGGCTCAGCACCATTTTGTGCACTTCGTCCGCACCGTCGACCAACCGAGCCTGACGGGCATAGCGGTATATCCATTCGAGAACCGTGTCCTTTGAGTAGCCCCGGGCACCGTTGATCTGGATAGCGGTGTCAGCCGCCTTATGCAGAACGTTGGCCACATGGATTTTCGCCATGGACACTTCCTTGCGGGCGAATCCACCCTGGTCGAGTTCCCATGCAGCGCGCATCACCAGGAGCCGTCCGATCTCGATCTGGTGGGCGAGTTCACCCAGCATCATCTGCACACTCTCCCGGTCGGCGAGACGCACACCGAAGCCATATCGACGACCGGCATATTCCAGAGCGATCTCGACGCTGCGTTTGGCAAGTCCAAGCCAGCGCATGCAGTGGGTGAGACGCGCCGGCCCGAGGCGGATCTGGGTGGCCTTGAGCCCTTGCCCCTCGCCAAGCAGGACGTTTTCTTCGGGAACCTCGAGGCCATCGAAAACGAGTTCACAATGCCCGCCGTGCTCTTCGGGTCCCATGATGCCGATACGGCGTTCAATCGACCAGCCGGGTTGATCGCCGTCGTAGAGGAAAGCCGTCAGCCCATGGCGGGGATCATCGGAGGTACGCGCCATGACAATGAATTTTTGTGCGGCCGCGGCGCCGGAGATGAACCACTTGCGCCCGGAAATGACGTACTTGCCTCCTTTCTTGATCGCCGTGGTGGCGATCATGGAAGGATCGGACCCGCCGCCGGGCTGCGGCTCGGTCATGGCAAAAGCCGAGCGCTGCTTGCCCTCCACAACCGGTTTCAGCCACCATTCCTTTTGGGCATCTGTACCAGCCGCCTCCAGAAGCATCATGTTGCCGTCATCAGGCGGAGCCGAATTGAAGACTGCCGGGCCGAAGATGGACCTGTTCATCTCCTCGTAGCAAGCGGCCATGCCGACACGGCCGAAACCCTGCCCGCCCGTGTCAGGCTTCAGCTGCAAACACCAGAGACCCGCTGATCGAGCCTTGGCCCGCAGTTCATCCAGCAATTCAGGACGAATGTTCTCATATGGATCGTAGGCACCAGCATCGGCTTCCAGGGGCAGCACTTCCTTGGCAACAAATGCAGCTATCCGCGCTCGGAAGTCTTCTATGCGGGGAGAGACAGTGAAATCCATGCGACCTCCTACGGTGATGAGACACGATGGCCGCCGTCGACGACCACATCGGATCCGGTCATGTAACTGCTCGCGTCCGAACAAAGCGGTAGCGGTGGAGCCTCGATCGACTGCGCCTGACCCAAACGCGCTGCGGGATGCGGCTGCGCGTTTTCCCGATGTCGTTTGAGAAAAACTCGCGGTTGATGCCCGTTTCGACATTCTCTGGGCAAAGCGCATTCACAAGGTGCCCCTCGGCCTGAGGAGCGACCGGCACTCTGCCCCCTTTGAACAACCTACGGCCCCTTCAGCGGCATCGAGTTTTGGCAATGCACGGTCCACACATCGCAGTTCTGACTTTTATGTCACATAAAATGAACTGAACGTCAATTTCTTGTTCACTGCTGACGCGCGGAGCGTGTCGGCTTGATCCCGAGACCTGGTTGCCATGTGCGTCCATCGCTGTCGTCGGCCCGACGTCCGGCTTCGCTCGGGACGCGGTCCGGCTAGAGCGGGATGGCGACCATCAGCATGCAGGCGATGAGGTTCGCGACCAGAAAATAGGGAGCGTTCAGCAACCCGTACTGGATCGGGCGCGGAAAGAGCGGGTTGATGGCGATGTTGAAGGTCATCGGGACGAGGAGGCCAAGGCCGACGATCAGCCCCAGAACTGCCGCGTCGGCAACGGACCCGATTCCGAGAGCTGCCAACAGATAGGCATCGGCGATGACGACGATCAGTGAGCACAAGAGGGGGCCGACGACGAAAATCGCGCCTGACACCTCCTGCTGTTCCTTCGGAAGGTTCTCCCGGCCGGTGACATAAAGATACTGCTTCGGCACCAGCGCCATGAAGTAAAGTCCGCCGAGGACGGCGAAGACCATTGTTCCTGCGACCACGGCGATCCAGTGAATTTCGGCGAAGGCTGCCAGCATGCTCTATCCTTTTTGCTGAAGTTTCGATGGAATTGTCATAGACCTTCGCAACTGACAATTTGCGGCAGTTGGACGATGGCGCGTACAGACAGGCTTTTGCGTCTTCTTCAGGCGATGCGGACGATGCCGGCGCCTATCACGGCGGCTCGGTTGGCCGGTGAGACAGGTGTGTCGCTTCGTTCGCTCTATCGCGACATCGACAGCCTGCGGGCGGCGGGCGCTCGGATCGAAGGCGAGCGCGGCTACGGGTACAGGCTGACGGAAGACTTTGCGCTTCCACCACAGACGTTCAGCCGTGAGGAAATCGAGGCCATTGCGCTCGGCATGGCCGAGGTCAGGCACATGGGAGACCCGAACCTGGCGAAAGCCGCCACTAGCGTGCTGGCGAAAGTTGCCGCGTCTCTACCCGACGATGGCGAACAGCATCTCTTCCATGCTGTCTCCCAGGTCTATCGTCCGGACGCGCGCTATGCCGAAACGGATCATGTCGACGCCATCCGCCAAGCCACATGGAACGAGGAGATGCTGGAAATCCGATACCGGGATAAGAGTCAGTCCGTCAGCAAGCGTACGATTCTGCCACTTGCGATCATCTACACAGACAGAACGCTGACCGTGTTGTCCTGGTGTTGCCTTCGAGAGGATTTTCGAATGTTCAGGTTAGACAGAATCATGGACGCCAAGGCAACAGGCAGAAGCTTCAGGCCGAGACGTGCATCCCTGTTGCGAGACTACTCGGCCAAACTCCGTGACGACGACAAGGCCGGTTCGGCTGGCGAACAATCGTGATGCCTCCTGGGGATTGTGTCCCATCGCGCTCTCTACGCTGGCCGGGTATTGCAGCCTGTCCCGTGCGCATCCTTGCACATGATCGACAGCCATTTGAAGAGGATCGAACATGCAGATCATTGAGACCGGGCGCCTGACCCTGAGGCCCTTCGGGGAGGGCGATGCAGCGGACCTCTTCGCCTATCTGCGCGCGCCCACGGCCCCCTGCTTCCTCTCGCTCAAGCTCGCAGACCTCGCTGAGGCGGAGATCGAGGTCAGGAAACGCGCCCTCGACGAGGGCAGCGTGGCGATATGCCTGAAACAGACCGGCCAGGTCATCGGCGATCTGTTCGGCGGCGCCGGAGAAGATGAGGAGGACGAGACGACCTCGGTCGGCTGGCACCTCAATCCGCAATTCTGTGGCCGCGGATATGCCTTCGAAGCCGCAAGGGCGCTGCTCGACCATCTTTTCCGGGCAAAGGGTTTTCGCCGGATTTATGCCTATGTCGAAGACCACAACACGCCCTCGCAGCGCCTCTGCGAAAAGCTCGGCATGCGCCGGGAAGGCGTGTTCGTCGAGTTCGTATCGTTCACCAAGGACGATGCGGGCAATCCGATCTACGAAAACACCATGCAATACGCCATCCTGCGGCGCGAGTGGTTGTCTGGTGTTCCAGCAATCTGACCAGCGCCTGGCAGGACCGGCTTCAGGCACCGGCCTTGCGAGGGCGTTTGAGCGACAGAAGCTCGGTGACGTCCTTCAGTTCTTCTGCCGAAGAGATGCCGATCTTCAGCCATTTGCCATCTCGATATGTCTCCGCCTCATCATAAAGCGCCATGAGGCGGGGGCTCAGTCTGTCGCGCCGCGCCTCGACCTTCTCCCGCTCTGCCTTTCCCAACACGACGACAGCAGAGAAGGCCTGGTATTCGGGCAGGAACGTACAGAAGGCCTTGGATTTCTTGTAGCGCAGGGACCAGCCGTGCTTCCTGCCGCCATAGATCCAGTCGGGAGTGAAGACGCCGGGATATGCTGCCTCGATCCAATCCCGCAACGCGGCCCACTGCTTGAACGCGTCCGGCCCGATCCAGTCGCGGATAGCCATATCGTCTGGCGGCGCTGATTTGTCGGTGATCCGGCTTCCGGCCTGGGGCGAATGTTCCATGCAGCAATCCCTCTTGTCCGCGGGAGCCTCGCAAATACGGCGAGAACAGGAAAGGGTCATGAATTCCCGGTGGGCATCGCACCGGTAATGATCCGCAAAGGGGTCGCATCCGGCCGTCGCCGGCCATCATATGCGTTGGGCTGAATGTCGGCGGTGAAAAAGCTCGAATCGCTCGCGGTCGAATGGCGTTTGACCAGGGTGGCGATTGCGTCCTCGGATGGCCGGCACCAAAAGCGATCCGAGGCGGACGATGTCGCAAAGGATGTGGAAAGCTGTTGATTCCGTGTTCTTTGCGCGATCCCGCCGAAATCGCCGTCTCAGGGCGTTTGCAGACCGGGGGCTCTTTCGTCGTCCGCCGTCAGTTGCAGAAGCGTGGCAAGGGTTCCCACGACGATCAGGCTTATCCAACTGAGCGAATAGCTGCCGCTCAACTGGTAGCTCAAGCCGCCGAGCCACGCGCCGAGAAAGGCGCCGACCTGATGGCTGAGGAACATCACGCCGAACAGGGCGCCGAAATTGGCCGGTCCGAACAGGCTGTTGATAAGGCCGCTGACGGGCGGAACGACGCTCAGCCAGAGAAAGCCCATCGTCGCAGCGAACACAAGTGTCGTCTCGATACTGACCGGCAAGGCGAAGAAGACGGCGATGGACGCGGTCCGCAGCAGATATATCAATGCCAACACGTTCCGGTTGCCCCAGCGTTGGCTGAGATAGCCGGCGATCAGCGTGCCGAAGGCGTTGCATATGCCGATGAGCGCGATCGCCTGGGCGCTGACGGACGGTGGCAGGCCGCAAATGCCGATGAAGTTCGGCAGATGGGTCGCGATGAATATCAATTGGAACCCGCACGCGAAAAAGGCCAGGGTGGTGATCACGAAAGTGCGGTTGGCGAGTGCTTCGATGATCGCGCGGCGGGCATCGACCGATTGGGACGGCGCCGCTGCACGTGCCTCAGCTTTGCCGCGCCGGAACAGCAGCGCAACCGCTGCCATCGACGCGGCAAGCAGCGCCAGCCCGCTCATGGAGGCCTGCCAGGACCAGCCTTCGATCATCGCCTGCGCTGTCGGCGCGATGACGAAGGTGCCGAGTGAGCCGACCGCCGCAAGGATGGAGATTGCCGTCGCGCGCACCGCCGGCGCGGCAAGGCGCGACACCATGCCGACGAGCACGCCATGCGAGGTTCCCGCGACGGCGAGCCCGATCAGCAGGCCGCCGCCGAGATACAGCCCGACATGGCTGCCCGACGCGGTCAGATAGAGGCCGGCGCAATACAGCACCGACGCGATGACGACGACGAGGCGCCCGCCGAAGCGGTCACACAGAGCCCCCATGAAGGGTTGCCCGATGCCCCAGGCCAGATTCTGAATGGCCATGCCGAATCCGAAGGTCGCGACCGTGATGCCTGTGTCGCGCACAATCGGTTCCACGAACAGCCCGAGGCTTTGCCTGAGTCCCATGGAAAGGGAGAGGATGGTACCCGCGGCGACAAGCGAAAGGATCAGCGTTGGAGTCCACAGTCCGGCATGGCGGTTCGGCAAGGGCTTCCTCCTTATAAGAGAGGCCCTCAAGATAGAGGTGAGCCGAGATCGGGAAACTCACTATTGAGTATACATCGGGGCCCGCACTTCAGGCCATCTGCGTCTCCGGCGGGGGCGGCGCTTCGCAAAGCCCGGCTGACACGAGTGCGACCGCCGCCTTGCCTGCAGCCAGTGCGTAGGAGACATCACGGTGGATCAGCATGTGGGCGATGGCGCCCTCAAGGAGGATCATGACCTGCCGTCCCGCCAGCGCCGGGTGTGAAACGCCGCCGCTCGCCAATTCCTCCGCAAGCCAGTGCTCGAACCGCTTCTTGTGATCCGCCGCCATCACGACAGCCGGATGCCCAGGCTGACCGGCGAGTTCCACCGCAGCGCGGGTGAACCCGCAACCGCGCCAATTCGGCCTGCCTGCATACTCCGCCAGCGCGCAGAACATCGCCATGATTCGATCGGGCAACGGCCTGTCATCGTTGCCCAGCCAGTTTCTATATCGTTCGACCGTCGGGGCATCGCGTGCCCCCAGATAGGCGGCGATCAGCGCGTCCTTGCTTTCAAAGTGATAATAGAGGCTGCGTTTCGTGACACCGGCGCGTTCCGAGATCGCGTCCACGCTCACACTGCGCAGCCCATGCCCGTAGAACAGAGCTTCCGCAGCGCCGATGATCCTGGATCGAGTCGTTTCTTCCATTGGCTTCTGGTTTCTTGAAGTTGACGAAAACCTGGCGCAGTCGGGATGTCCAATGTACGCTCTTTCAGGGCGATGAGTAGTTCCAATCCGACTTCGATGTCGGCCGTTGCGGGAGAACCATCTCTTGGATTGGGGTATCCTTGCCGCATGCCGGCCGGCAATGTCCAATATCTGCGATTGCGGAAGCCCTGGCGCCGGACTTGATGTTCGAACGAACATCTGCTGCCTGCCAGCGCTGCCATCTCGGCCGGCCATCGCCCGCATCCGCGATCATGTTCGGTTGAATTCGGCAGCTGAAATCTCAAGTGGCAGGTCATCAGCTGGCGGCTGTTGTTCGCCCCGGCCTGCGGATCGAGCGCACCGTGGCGCTGTCTCCACCTCCGCAGAAAAAGCGATCGCCGCCATCGGATTCGAGCCCCGAAACCCCGGTCCCCACCGGCATGGCCAGCCGCTCCAGCACTTCCCCGCTCGAAGGATCGATGCGGCGGATATCGCTTTCATTGTCCTCCCAGGTGCCATGCCAGAGCTCGCCGTCGACCCAGGTGACGCCCGTGACGAAGCGATCGGTTTCTATCGTGCCGAGCACCGTGCCCGTTTCGGGGTCCACCTGATGGATCTTGCGACCGCGATGCTGCCCGACCCAAAGGCAGCCTTCCGCCCAGGCAAGGCCGGAATCGCCCCCATCGCCGGGTGCCGGGATCGTGGCCAGCACCTCGCCGGTCTTTGGATCGATCTTCCGTATCACCGCGTTCGCGATCTGGAACAGGTGCTTGCCATCGAATGCGGTGCCGGCATCGGCGGCAACATCGAGCGAGCCCAGCACATCCCCGGTGTCCGGATCGAAAGCGTTCAGCCTGGCGCCTGTCGCCATCCAGACCCGGCGGCCGTCAAAGCTGACCCCATGCACATTATCCACGTCGGGAAACGGACCGTATTCCCGGATGATTTCGGCGACTGTGTGTTTCATGTCTTCATCCTAGCCCGCAATTCCGTTGGCGGGGAGCAACAAGCTTGTCGGGAAACCCGGAACGCTCGTTGCGATCCAGCGACGTGCGCGTCCCTGGCCGAACCATTCAACCTTACCGCCTTCCGCAAGGGCTTCGAGCGCGCGCTGCACCGTGCGCGCACTGACGTCGAGCGCCAGCGCCAGCGCGGAACTGGACCAGGCCTCGCCATCGGCGAGAAGCGCCAGCACGTCGCCATGCTCGACTTCGACGGGCGGGGCAAGAACTGCGGCCCCGCCGGCTTCATGTGGTTCAAGTACAAAGCCTCGTTCGGTGGCGCGTATCTCCGCCAGCAGGCTGATCGCTTCGCGCAAGCGCCCGATCTCAACCCGCAGTCGCGCGCGGTGCGATTCATCTGCATCCCGGGCACGAAAGGCGCGGGCGAGGAGTTGTTCCCGCGAGGCGTCTTCCGGCCAGGACTCGCCGAGCGCACGCGCAAGTGCGAACAGGACCGGACGACTGGCCAGGGAAATGGTGGCCGTCCTGGCGCGCACGACATTCCGGCACGCATCGACGATGAGCGTATTCGATGCCATCATCGCCTCGACCTCTTCTATCCGAAGCAGCCGTTCGCCATCGCGCCCAATCAGCCGCGCGGCCGGCGCCTCGAACGCCCGCACGGCTCGATCGACCTCGACCTTCAATGCGGCATTTCCAACCCTGGCGGCGGCGCGTCGTGCGCGATCGATGGCATCACGCGCCGGGCTGGCGCGAATGCGGCGTATTGCAATGCCGACGGCTACCAGTTCGCAGCCCGCGCGCGACGTCACCGGCAATGCGCCGACATCGAACTCGCCTAGGATCTGCTCCGCCTCGTCGAGGCGGCCGATCAACAGCAGGCGCCTTGCCTCGAGATAGGCGGCATGCGCGGCGTTCGCGCGGTCTCCATACGCCTCCAGCGTCGACCGGGCGGCGCCGAGGCCTTCCATGGGCCGGCCAAGATCGCGCGAAACCAATGCGATCTCGGCTTCGGCGACGGTGCATCGCGCGCGGGCCAGGGGCTGTTTGCCGCCGAAAGCGCGCGCCGCGTTTCCCAACAACTCCCTTGCGCGCACGAGATCGCCCAACTGCGCCATGGCGATACCGCGCAGGGCAAGCGCCGGAGCGTCGTCGCGCAATGCGATGCGCTTGAGGGCTGCAAGCGGATCGCCCTTCGCAAGCGAGCGCGCTGCAGAGGCAATCAGAGAGTCCATCGAAATCCCGTCACACTTGTTACTCCCGTTCTCCTGCCGTTCTACCATACATCTCCGTCATGTTCAGCGCCGCAAGTGGCGGCGACGATTGGCTGGAAGTTCGAGGATGACGATGTTCACACTGGCAAGAAGACGCCCTCCCGAAGGCCGGCAATCGCGCAATGCCGCAAGCTGGCTCGGTCTTGCCGCTTCGCCGACCTTCGCGCTGATGGCCTGGGTCTCGGCGAATGACATGCAAGGCATGCTGTGCGCGTCGGGGCCTGGCATTCTGCCCATCGGCGGCATGGCCTTCATGTACCTGCTGATGAGCCTGTTTCACCTGTCGCCCTGGCTGAAGCTCGCTTCCGCCCCCTCGCGACAACGCACGCAACTAACGTCCCAAACCCGAGGAGACTGATCATGCAACACGCAATCGTTTCACGCCAAGACTGGCTCGCTGCGCGCAGGGCGCTTCTGGCCAGGGAACTCGAGATGACCCACGCGCTCGACGCCCTGCGCGCCGAGCGCCGGCAGATGCCCTGGGTCAGGATCGAAAAGGGCCATGTCTTCGACGGCCCGGACGGCAAATGCACCCTGGTCGACCTGTTCGGCGATCGCAGCCAGCTCGCAGTTTATCACTTCATGCTCACGCCGGGCTCGGATCATATTTGCCCGGGCTGTTCCTACACGATGGACCACGTCGACGCTGCGCGCCAGCATTTCGAGCAGGCCGACCTCGCCTTCGCCGCGATATCGCGTGCGCCTATCGCCCGGATCGAGCAGGTAAAAGCCCGGATGGGCTGGAATTTCCCCTGGGTCTCGTCCGGTGACGGCGACTTCAACTACGAGTTCGGTGTGTCGTTCACCGAGGCGGATCGTGCCGCCGGCCGCGCGCTCTACAACTACGACAAGTTCAGGATCCAGAGGTCTGCGGACATGTTCGGCGTCAGCATCTTCGTCAAGGACGACGATGGCGACATCTTCCACACCTACTCGACCTATCATCGCGGCACCGAACTGCTGATGGGCGCCTTCAACTGGCTCGACCTGGCTCCCAAGGGCCGCAACGAGACCGGCGGCACCATGAGCTGGGTTCGTCTGCATGACGAGTACCCGCGAGGCGAATAGCCGGTTCGCGCGATATCCCGGTTCGAACGCACACAATCTGGAGGATCCGGAACCATGACGACATCAGTTGCGACCGGCCGTGAAGGCGAACGGTCCGCAATGCGGACGCCGCCAATCGTGTCGGCTGAGGAGTGGAAGGCCGCGTGGGAGGAACTGCTAGTGAAGGAGAAGGCGCATACGCGGGCTCGCGACGCGCTTGCCGCCGAACGACGACGGATGCCCTGGCTGGCGGTCGAGAAGGATTATGCCTTTGTCGGACCGAATGGCCGCGTGAGCCTCATCGACCTGTTCGATGGCCGCCGGCAGCTGATCGTCTATCGCGCCTTCATGGATACCGGTGTCGGGCGCTGGCCGGAGCATGGCTGCATCGGTTGTTCAATGGTCGCCGACCAGGTCGCGCACCCGGCGCATCTGGGCGCCCGCGACACCAGCCTTGCCTTCGTGTCGCGCGGATCGCAAGGCGACATTCAGCGCCTGAAGACAAGGATGGGCTGGGAACATATTCCCTGGTACACGCTGACGGACGATTTCGATGCCGACTTCGGCGTGGATGAATGGCACGGCACGAATGCGTTCATTCGCGATGGCAACCGCGTGTTCCGCACCGGCTTCATCAACGGCCGTGGCGACGAGCAGATGGGGAGCACCTGGAACTATCTCGACATGACGGCTCTTGGCCGCCAGGAGACGTGGGAGGACTCACCCGAAGGCTATCCCCGGACTCCGCCATACCAATGGTGGGTCTGGCACGACGAGGCGACGGATCCGCATCGCGAATAGGGGGTCGGAGCTTTGGAGAAACTGCGGTGCATCGGTCATTTGGCAGGCGAAATCACCGCAGGGGCGGCCGGCGCTGATCGCGCGCTTCCTGTCGGCGCCAGACATTCCAATCATCCGTCATGGCTTCGCTTCGCCGGTGACGTCATGGCGATCATCCAAGACGATCAGATTCCGCCACTGCCACCCCGATACAGTCGGATCGGCTTGGTCAGGCTGCGCGCAATCATCCCCCTGGCTTCCAGATCGAGCTGAACTGCCTTCAACCACCAGCCCGCAGTTTTGCCTTCCGGGTAGAGATCGCCGGGAAGACGCGGGAGCAGTGCCGACTTGATGTTTGCGACGGTCGCCCCGGGCGCACGGTCCGGCAGGACCGCCAGCAGCGTCTCGCGCATGGCGTCATATTTTGCGCGGTTCACGCGTTCGGTCCTGCCCGGCGCGTTGACATTCCGGATCTCGATCTTCTCGTCAGGCGCCGACATCGAGCACGCCTTCGATGCAACGGACACGATCCTTGCGGAACATCTCCGTCCGTGTGCCTTCCGTCGTTTCCCGCAGGCGCGGCGCGCCCGGCAAGGCCTCCAGCACGCCTGCCGTGGTCCGGCACGACGTGCACAGGCATTCGGTGCTCATGATCGGGGTTCCTTCGGCCTCCATTTCAACCGCGCCGCAGCGGCATTGCAGCTTTGTTGCCTCGCCCATGCTTCAACCTTTCAAACGCGTCAAACAAACCCCGCCAATCGACGAAAACCCGCGACGCGCAGGCAGATCGAGTTCCCCGCGACGGTCATTGCGCATTCCTCCCCGTTTCGTGTGGGGGCAGTCGATCAGCCACCGTTGCGGAATCGAACAAGGGTTCGAAGCCCGCCCACATCATCCGCATTCCGTCGAAGGGCATCTGGGACATGTCCATATCGCCCATCTCGGCTTCCATCGCCTTGGCGGCGGCGTCACAGGTGGCGCGGTCGGGCCAAGCCACCCAGCTGAACATTGGCACTTCTCCTTCTTCCGCCTTGGTTGCACGGTAGAAATCCGTGACCTTGCCGCGCGGAACGTCTTCTCCCCACCCCTCGACCATGCCAACGGCGCCGCCGTTCTCGAACATCTTCCAGCCCTCGTCGGCCATCGCGGCATAGGCCGCCTTGTTCTTTTCCGGCACTGCCAGAAGGAAGCCCTGGTAGTATCCTGCCCGATCGCGCGTTCCCCCTTCATAGACCGGGACAAATCCGCCGAAGATCATGCGGCCGCCATCGAACGGCATCTCCGGCAGTTTGTTCATGGCCGTCTCGTCCTGCATCTTCTGCCAGGCGGCATCCGCCGTCGCCCTGTCTGGCCATTCGATCCGGGAGAACACGATGGTTTCGTCGTTCGCGGCATCCACGGCGCCGTAGAAATCCGTGACCTTGCCCCTGGGCACATCGACGCCCCAGCTCTCGACCATGCGGGTGGCGCCGTAGGATTTGAACAGCGGCCAGGTCGCCGCGATATGGTCGGTGTATTTTTCCTTGTTGGCGGTCGGCACCGCCGCCACTGCACCTGTGAAGTAGGTCATCCCTCTCTCCCTTGCGTGGAGCCCTGTCCGGGGGTTTCCGCTTGCCGTTTCAGGCTGCCAGAATTAGTATGAAAAAACAACTGACAGAATTGAAACATGACCAAGCCAATACGGCAATCCCGCATCCGCTATGATGAAGGCTGCCTCGCAGCCCATGCGTTGAACCTGATCGGGGACCGCTGGGCGCTACTGGTTGTGCGCGAGCTGGTGTTCGCGCCCAAGCGCTTCCAGATGATCCGGGCCGGCCTGCCGGGGGTCACGGCGAGCGTGCTGACCGGCCGCCTGGCGCAACTCGCGCAAGCGGGCGTGATCGATCACGACGAACGGCTCGGCATCTACGCGCTGACTGCGGCCGGGCGCGGCCTGTTTCCGGTCCTTGAAGCGCTCTGCCGCTGGGCTCTGACCGTACCGGGCCACGATCCTTCGCGGTTTATCAGCCCCTCGGCCCTGATGATCTCGATGGGGGTCAATCTGGTGGCCGATCTCGCAATAGGGCGAAAGGTGTCGGCCGGATTCGACTTTGGTGGCGAAGCATTCGAGATGCGCCTTGCCGAAGGAAAATTGCAGACAATCTCGGCAAGCAAACCCGAGGCGCCTTTCGTGCTTCGCGGGAATGGAAACACGCTGGCGGTGGCGGTCTATGGTGCGACGCCTCTACCGGTATTGATAACCCGGAGGATGGTGGATGCCGAAGGCGATACCGCTGCCGCCGAAGACTTTTTATCGCTGTTCAGGCTTGCGCCGCAGACCTGATCGCGGACTGGATGGAAAAAATCCACGGGCGTTGTCGGAACGCCGTGCGGCCGGACGTCTTCAAGACAGATGATCAAGAAAGGATGTCATCATGCCCAACACTGTCCGTCTGCACCGCGTCATCGCCGCCAGGCCCGAGAAGGTCTATCGGGCGTTTCTGGAACCCGACGCCGTAGCCAGTTGGCTGCCGCCCTACGGGTTCCTCTGCACCGTCCATGAGTTGAAACCCGAGATCGGCGGCAAGCACAGGATGTCGTTCCGCAACTTCACCACCGGCGGCAGCCACTCATTCGGCGGCGAATATCTCGAACTGGTTCCCGGCGAGCGGCTCGTCTACACCGACAGCTTCGACGACCCGAACCTGCCCGGCGAGATGAAGGTCACCGTAACGCTGAAGGCGGTTTCCGTCGGCACGGAAATGTCCGTCGTGCAGGACGGCGTTCCCGACGTGATCCCGCTCGAGGCTTGCTATCTCGGTTGGCAGGACAGCCTGCGAAAGCTGGCGAAGCTCGTGGAGCCGGAGATCAACCAGTGATGCGACATCCCGCCAGGATGCCCAAGATTCAATCGAAGGACCTCATCCGATGACAATTCAACCGATCACCGTCGAAACCACCGTCGAAGCACCTGTCGCAAAAGTCTGGGATGCCTACACCACCCCCGAACACATCATGCAGTGGAACACACCATCCGCAGATTGGCATACGCCTGCTGCGACGGTCGATCTGCGCGAGGGCGGCGCCTTTTCCTCCCGGATGGAGGCAAGGGACGCCAGCATGGGTTTTGACTTCGCCGGAACCTACACGAAGATCGTGGAACACAAGCTCATCGAATACGATTTCGGCGATCGTCACGCCAAGGTGGAATTCACTCCCGAAGAAGACAGCGTGCGCGTGAGCGTCACCTTCGATCCGGAGACCGAGAACCCGATCGAGCAGCAGAGCGCCGGCTGGCAGGCGATCCTCGACAGCTTCAAACGCCATGTGGAGGCGCAACAGCCTGCTGCATGATTCGGCCTCGGCCGATACAGGCGCTTCCGCGCGACGAAGATCAGGTCGCCTTGGGGGGTCCGGTAACGCACTTGCTTCGCAGCGTCATGCTGACCCGGTTGAGCGCGGCGCGAGGCCCGCAGCCTGATCCAGAAACCGGTAGCCTACGCCTGGTTCGTTCAGGATGAACCGCGGCGCGGCCGGGTCATCGCCAAGCTTGGCGCGAAGGCGGCCGATGAAGACGCGCAGATATTGGAGGTCGTGCTCATGTGCCGGACCCCACACGTCGGCAAGCAATTGTCGGTGGGTGACGATCCGGCCCGCGTTGCGGGCAAGCAGCGCGAGCAGGTCGAATTCCTTGCGGGTGAGCCTGACCGGAGCGCCTGCGAGGGCAACCTCGTGGCGTGCGAGATCGATGCTCAGGTCGCCACGAACGATCTCGGCCTCGGGTACCGTGCCTGATGCGCTGGACCGCAGCAGCGCTCTTACCCGCGCCATCAACTCAGCGATGCCGAAGGGTTTCACGACAAAATCGTTTGCGCCGGCGTCGAGCGCCGCCACCTTCTCCTCCTCGGCCTGCCGCACCGAAAGGACGAGGATCGGGACCTGCGACCATTCCCGGATGCGGGCGATCACCGCCTTGCCGTCCATGTCGGGCAGTCCGAGGTCGAGGATGACGAGATCGGGCTGCGCGGTCGCGGCCCTCGCGACGCCGGCCCTGCCGGTCGCCTCTTCGTCCAGGACGAATCCCTGCGATTCCAGCGCGACGCGGAGGAATTTCCGGATTCCGGGGTCGTCCTCGACCAGAAGGATACGACCGGAGATCATATGGCCTCGCCGGAAGCGCGCGGAATGGCCGGCAGGACAAGGACGATGCGCGTGCCGGTGCCGTCTGCCTTCGCCGCCTCCGCGCGGATCGATCCGCCATGCGCGTCGACAATGCCCTTGGCGATGGCGAGACCCAGGCCGGTGCCGCCGGGTTGGCCATCGCCCGCGCGCACGCGGAAGAACATGTCGAAGACATCCGCGCGGTCAGGCTCGGGTATGCCCGGCCCCTCGTCGGCGACGGCAAGGATCGCGAACTCGCCGGTTGCATCGCCGGAGAGCGTCACCTGGGAGCCTGCGGGCGCGTATTTTGCGGCATTTTCCAGGATGTTCGTCACCACTTGCTCCAGCAGCACCGGATCGCCGGACACGTCCGGCAAGGAAGCCGGAAGCTCGCGAACGACGCGATGACCGGCGAGATCACGGTCCAGTCGTCGCAATGCACGACCGACCACCTCGCGAAGATCCACCGGCTGGCGCGCGATCTTGAGCGCACCGTAGCCGAGCCGGGTCATGTCGAGAAGGTTCTGGACATAGCGGTTCAGCCGCTCGCCCTCATCGCGGATCGTCTCGGCCATGGCCTGCCTGCCTGCCGTACCGAGCGCCGTGTCCGCCTCCACGAGCGACGTCGCCGCGCCGATGATCGACACGAGCGGCGTCCTGAGGTCGTGGCTGACCGACGACAGCAGGGCGGCGCGCAGGCTTTCGGTTTCCGCCAGGAGGCGGGATTGCTCCATGTCGGAGGCAAGCTTCGTGCGTTCGATGGCGAGGCCGACCTGGTCGACAAGCGAATCGAGCAGCCGCCGCTCTTCCGCTGTAATGTAGTGTCGCGTCCCGAACTGGACGCCAAGCAGGCCGTAGATCCGGCCTGCGCTCTCCATCGGCAGGAACAGCCAGGTCGCCGACGGCAGGGTCTGGGACGACCACCCGGCCGGTTCGCGCTTCTCCCAGGCCCACTCGGCGGCTCCGCGGTCGCGCGGCTCCAACTGGTCCTCGGGCGGCATGCCGCCGACGATCGCAAGCAGCCCGGAAGCGTCGGGCATCAGGATCATCGAGGAACACCGCATCGTCGAAGCGACATGCGTCACCGCCGCCCACACCACGTCGTCGAGCGAGGCGACGCTTGCGACCTTGCGGGAGAAATCGAAGAGGTTCGCCGTACGTTTGGCGATGGCGCGTTGCGCGCGGACCTGGTCGCGCAGTCGTGCGGCGAGGTTGCCGGTGACGATCGCAACCAGAAGAAACAGGAACAGGGTGAGGACCTGGTCCTGGCTCGCGATCTCGAAGGTAAAGAACGGCTCGGTCAGGAAGAAGTTGTAGCTGAGGAACGCTGCGCCGCTGGCGAAGATCGACGGCCAGAGGCCGAAACGCGCTGCGATGCCCAATACCGCGACCAGGAAGAAGAGCGACAGGCTTTCGACCGGGAACAGGCGGTTCACGAAGATCGCGACGGCCGTCGCGGCGGCGACGGCGGCAGCCGACCAGAGATAGGCCTTCGGATCGCGTTCGGGGACGAGTACCGCGCCGCGAATGGCAGCCTTTCGCGCCTCGCCCGGATCGGCGGAGATGATCGTCACCTCGAAGTCCTCGGCCTTGCGGACGATCTCCTCGGCGACCGTCTCGCGCGTGAACCACGCCGTGAACAGGCGCGGCCGCGGACGACCGATGACGATCCGCGAGACGTTGCGGCTGCGCGCGAAGGCGAGGATCTCGTTGGCGACATGGCTCTCGGCATTGATGGTGGCGATATCGGCGCCAAGACTTTCCGCCAGCCGCAATGTCTCGGCGATCGCGTCCTTGGCCGTGTCCGGCAGGTGCTCCGATTGCGGCGTTGCAACGCTTGCCGCGATCCAGTCCGTTCGCGAGCGCTCGGCCATGCGTCTTGCGGCCCGCACCAGCGTCTTGGAGACCGGCGCCTCGTTGACACAGACAAGCACGCGGTCCTGCGCAGGCCACGGCCCGGGGATCGCATGGCTCCTCATGTGGGCCACCATTTCGGCGTCGACCCTGTCGGCGGCGACCCGCATGGCGAGTTCGCGCAGCGCCGTCAGGTTGCCCTTGGAAAAGAAGTTCTGGATGGCGCGCGCGATCTGCTCGGGGACATAGACTTTGCCCTGCCGCAGCCGCTCGATCAGTTCCTCAGGCGGAAGGTCGATGAGCTCGATATCGTCGGCGAGTTCCAGCACCTTGTCCGGCACGGTTTCGCGCACCTTCACGCGGACGATGCGGGCGACGACGTCGTTGAGGCTTTCGAGGTGCTGGATGTTGAGGGTCGAATAGACGTCGATGCCGGCGGCGAGCATTTCCTCGACGTCCTGCCACCGCTTGGCATGACGACTGCCGGGAACATTCGTATGGGCGAGTTCATCGACCAGGGCAAGGCGCGGCCGTCGCGCGAGCAGCCCGTCGAGATCCATCTCAGCGAGCGGCCGACCGCCATAGGCGATCTGCGTCCGCGGCAGGATCTCGAGGCCGGCGACCAACCGTTCGGTCTCGGACCGGCCATGGGTCTCGACCACCCCGATCACCACGTCGACGCCATCGGCCTTGCGCCTCTGGGCCGCTTCCAGCATGGCGTAGGTCTTGCCGACGCCTGGGGCTGCGCCGAGGAAAATCTTCAGCCGCCCGCGTCCTTCCTTGTTCGCTTCCGCGAGAAGGGCTTCAGGCTCGGGACGGCTGTCCTTCTGCATGGTCACTGGTGGTCCGATTCTGACATTTGCATCCCGTTTCAGCCGCCTTGCGAGCAAATGTCAGAGTCTCGAAGACCACCAGCCGATCAATGAATCCAGTGGAATTTTCGGATTTGGCATTTGAGCGATGGGGCTGCGGCAAGCCGAACTCAAATGTCAAATTCACGCCACTAGCGCGGTGTCCGCCCGAAGCGCTCGTCGAGCGCGAGGTTGAGGGCCAGCACGTTGACGCGCCGCTCGCCGAGGAGGCCGAAGGTTCGGCCTTCGACTGCCATCTCGACGACCCTGCGCACGGCCGCCGGATCGATGCCGCGGGCCATGGCTACCCGGTCAACCTGGATCAGCGCTGCCTCGGGCGAGATGTGCGGATCGAGGCCGGAACCGGAAGCGGTGACGAGATCGACCGGTACACGGGCGCCTCCATTCTCGGCGCTGACGCGGCCCGCGTCCGCCGTCACGCGCTCGATCAGCGCCCTGGAGGTCGGCCCGAGATTGCTGCCGCCGGTCGAGGACGCATCGTAGCCGTCGCTCCCTGCCGCAGAGGGGCGGCCGTGGAAATAGGTCGCGCCGGTGAAGGATTGGCCGACGAGCGTCGACCCGATGACGGCGCCGTTCCGCTCGATCAGGCTGCCGTTGGCTTGCGCCGGAAACAGCGCCTGCGCCGCACCGGTCATCGCCAGGGGATAGGCGAAGCCGGTCAGCACGGTAAAGAGCGCGATCATCGCGACGGCGGGTCTGAGTTCGGAAAGCATGGGATCACCTCACACGATGCCGGCGGCGTTGACAATCATGTCGATCGCCTTGATGCCGATGAAGGGGACGATCAGGCCGCCAAGGCCGTAGATCAGGAGATTGCGGCGCAACAGGCTCGCCGCTGTCGCGGGCTTGTACGCCACGCCGCGCAGCGCCAGCGGGATCAGCGCGATGATGATCAGCGCGTTGAAGATCACCGCCGACAGGATCGCGCTGCCGGGGCTGGCGAGCCGCATGATGTTGAGCGCGTCGAGAGCCGGATAGGCCGCCACGAACAGGGCCGGAAGGATCGCAAAATATTTCGCCACGTCGTTGGCGATCGAGAAGGTCGTCAGCGAGCCGCGGGAAATCAGGAGCTGCTTGCCGACGAGCACGATCTCGATCAGCTTCGTCGGGTCCGAGTCGAGGTCGATGAGGTTGCCGGCTTCCCTGGCCGCCGGCGTACCGGTGTTCATGGCAACGCCCACATCGGCCTGCGCCAGCGCGGGCGCGTCGTTCGATCCGTCCCCGCACATGGCGACGAGCTTTCCCTCGGCCTGTTCCTTGCGGATCAACTCCAGTTTTCGTTCCGGCGTCGCCTCGGCGAGGAAATCATCGACCCCGGCCTCGGCTGCGATTGCAGCTGCAGTCAACGGGTTGTCGCCGGTGATCATCACCGTGCGCACCCCCATCCGGCGCAGTTCCGCGAAGCGCTCGCGAATGCCGGGCTTCACGATGTCCTTGAGATGGACCACGCCCAGCACCTGCTTGTCGCGGGCGACGAGAAGCGGGGTGCCGCCCGACTTGGCGATGCGCTCGACGATGGCGCGCAACTCCGGCGTGCCCGGCATGCCGCACCAGGAGAGGATCGAGTCGGACGCGCCCTTGCGAAGCTGCGTCCCGTCCGTGAGGTCCGCGCCCGACACGCGGGTGTTTGCGGAAAACGCGATCGCCTTCGCCACCTTGTCGGTGCCGGCGGGCACGCGGCCGATCTGCCGGCGCGCGAAGTCGACGATGGAGCGGCCCTCCGGCGTCTCGTCGGAGAGAGAGGCGAGAAGCGATGCCTCGGCAAGTTCCCGGGCGCTGACGCCAGGCAGCGGCTCGAAAGCGTCCGCCATTCGGGCACCGAAGGTGATCGTGCCGGTCTTGTCCAGAAGCAGAACGTCGACGTCGCCGGCGGCTTCCACGGCGCGACCGGACTTGGCGATCACATTTGCCTTCACCAGCCTGTCCATGCCGGCGATGCCGATCGCCGAGAGGAGCCCGCCGATCGTCGTGGGGATCAACGTCACCAGCAGCGCGACGAGGAACACGACGGGGATCTGCGTGCCGGAATAGGCGGTGAAGGGCCGCAGCGTGACGACGACGATCAGGAAGATGATCGTCATGCCCGTGAGCAGGATGTTGAGCGCGATCTCGTTCGGGGTTTTCTGGCGCTCGGCGCCCTCGACCATCGCGATCATGCGGTCGAGGAAGCTCTCTCCCGGCTTCGCCGTGATGCGTATCCTGATCCAGTCGGAGACCACCCGCGTGCCGCCGGTGACTGCAGACCGGTCTCCGCCGGCCTCGCGGATCACCGGCGCGGATTCGCCCGTGATCGCGCTCTCGTCCACCGAGGCAATGCCCTCGACGATCTCGCCGTCGGCGGGCACGATGTCGTTGACCTCGACCAGCACCAGGTCGCCCGGCTTCAGTCCGCTACTTGAAACAACCTCGTGGCTCGTCGCGCCGGGGCTGGCGAGCCTCTTGGCCGGCGTCTCGGTCTGCGTGGCGCGCAGGCTGTCAGCGCGGGCCCTGCCGCGGCCTTCCGCAACGGCCTCGGCAAAATTCGCGAAATAGACCGTGAACCAGAGCCAGGCTGCGATCTGCCCGGTCAGGGCGAGGTCTTGGCCGCTCGTGACGAGATCGCGCAGGAAGATGAGCGTGGACAGGGCCGCGACGATCTCGGTGACGAACATCACCGGGTTCTTCGCCATGATCCTGGGGTCGAGCTTGGCGAAGGCGGCCCTGAACGCGGGTCGGGTTACCCGCCAGTCGAAAAGGGAAGTGTCTTGTTGCTTGCGCATGGGGATCTCCCGGAAGGCTTCTTGATCAGAAGGTTTGCCCGGCCAGCATCGAGACGTGCTCGGCGATCGGCCCCAGCGCCAGGGCCGGGAAGAAAGTGAGCCCGCCGAGGATGAGGATCACGGCGACCAGGAGCGTGACGAAGAGCGGGCCGTGGGTCGGGAAAGTGCCACTGGACGCAGGCGCCGACTTCTTGGCGGCCAGCGAGCCTGCGACAGCGAGCATCGGCACGATATAGACGAAGCGCCCGAGCAGCATCGCGATGCCCTGCATCGTGTTGTGATAGGGCACGTTGGCGCCGAAGCCGGCGAAGGCCGAGCCGTTGTTCCCGGTCGCCGAGGAATAGGCGTACAGAATCTCCGACAGACCGTGCGGGCCGGCGTCCTGGACCGAGGCCAGCGCGATCGGGAGAACCGCCGCAAGCGCGCCGAGACCCAGCACGCCTACCGGCATGACGAGGAACGCGATCACGGAGAGCTTGACCTCGCGCGCCTCAATCTTCTTGCCGAGATATTCCGGCGTGCGGCCCACCATGAGCCCGGCGAGGAACACCGTCAGCACCACGAAGGACAGCATGCCGTAGAAACCGGAACCGACGCCGCCGAAAACGACCTCGCCGACCTGCATCAGGAGCATCGGGGCGAGCGCGCCGAGCGGCGTGAACGAGTCGTGCATGGAATTGACCGAGCCGTTCGAGGCCGCGGTCGTGGCGATGGCCCAGAGCGCGGAATTGCCGACGCCGAAGCGGACCTCCTTGCCTTCCATGTTGCCTGCCGGCTGTTCGACGGGAAGCCGCGCGAATGCCGGATTGCCTCCAACCTCGGAGCCGTAGGTCAGTGCCAGCGCGCCGAGGAAAAGGATGCCCATTGCCGCGAAGATCGCGACGCCCTGACGCATGTCGCGAACCATGCGGCCGAACATTGAGCAGAAGGCGGCCGGGATCAGCAGGATGGCGACCATCTCGGCGAAGTTGGAAAGCGGCGTCGGGTTCTCGTAGGGCACCGACGAGTTGGCGTTCCAGAAGCCGCCGCCATTCGTTCCGAGCTGCTTGATCGCGATCTGCGAGGCGGCCGGACCCTGCGCGATTACCTGCTGCGCGCCTTCCACCGTCGTTGCCGTCACCGACGCCAGGAAGTTCTGCGGCACGCCCTGCCAGACGAGGAAGAGCGTCATGAGTATGGAGAGCGGGAGCAGCACGTAGAGGATGCTGCGGGTCAGGTCGACCCAGAAATTGCCGATCGCCTTCTGCTCGCGGGCGAAGAAGCCGCGGATGATTGCCGCGCAGACCGCCATGCCGACGCCTGCCGAGACGAAGTTCTGAACTGCAAGCCCCGCCATCTGGCTGAAATACGACATGGTCGTCTCGCCGCCATATGCCTGCCAGTTGGTGTTGGTGACGAAGGAGACCGCCGTGTTGAAGGCAAGGTCCGGAGCGAGCGGCCCGAAGCCTTGCGGATTGAGCGGCAGCAGATGCTGAAGACGCAGCGTCGCGTAGAGGAACCCGAAGGATCCGAGGCTGAAGGCAAGCACGCAAAGCGAATACCGCGTCCAGTGCTGGCCGTGGTCGGCCCTGCTGCCTGCGAGCGCATGGATGGCGCGCTCGACTGGAGCGAGCACCGGCGACGCGAAGGTAGCGCCGCCTTCGTAGACCCGCGCGAGATAGAGCCCGAGCGGCCAGGCGAGCCCGGTCACGACCGCGGCATAGACGATGAACTGGAGGATGTCGGGTGCCATGAGCGATGTCCTTGCCGCGCCTCAGAACCGTTCCGGCCGGGCGAGCGCGTAGAGCAGATAGACGAAGAGAAGGACGGCAACGCCGCCTGCGATGAGGTCGAACGCCATGGCGCGCCTCAAATTCGTTCGAGCAGGCGAACGGATGCCGCCGCGCCGAGGAAGAAGCCGGCGGCAAGGGCGATATAGAGAAGGTCGAGCATGGGACGCTCCGTCGTTTCGGGAACGTCCTGTCTATGGCCGCGCGGCATCAACGCGCGATGTGCGATCGCCGCGTCCGGCGTAAACGGCGAGTAAACAAGGCCCGCAGCCCGCACCGAGGCATGGGCACCGAGGCATGGGCGCGGCATCGGCCGATCGTCGTCTCCCCGGTCCGCCGGGGCGGACATGCGATTGACGCCGGGTTGCGCGCCCGGGCCTAAGTCAAGGTCGGTCAGGGTCGGCAGCCATTCTCCGATATCGTGAAGCGGGCCTCGGCCGGCCGGGGCGAATTCAGCGACCCGTCCGCTTGCGCCAGGCCTCGTATTTCGCGAGATTCTCGTCCCTGGTGCAGGGATAGAGGCCGATGATGGGCGTGCCTGCCCGCACCTCTTCCAGCACGAAGTCCTCGAAGCTCTCCATTCCGGCGCAGGCTTCGGCGATCTCGTCCGCCAGATGCGCCGGGATCACCATGACCCCGTCCCCATCTCCCACGATCACGTCTCCGGGGAACACCGCCACGTCGCCGCAACCGATCGGCACGTTGATGTCGACGGCTTCGTGCTTGGTCAGGTTGGTAGGCGCTGACGGGCCGGCGCAATAGGCCGGCATGTCGAGCGCGCCGATGCTCTCGGCATCGCGGAAACCGCCATCCGAGACCACGCCGGCGCAGCCGCGCACCGCCATGCGGGTGATGAGTATCGAGCCCGCCGTCGCCGCCGACGCATCCTTGCGCCCATCCATCACCAGAACCTGGCCCGGCGGGCAGGTTTCGACGGCGACCCGCTGCGGGTGCCCCGGATCGCGGAACACATCCAGCGTGTTGCGATCCTCGCGCGCCGGGATGTAGCGCAGCGTGAACGCAAGTCCCACCATGTTTTCCGCCTTGCGGGAAACCGGCCGCACGCCCTGGATGAACTGGTTTCGCAGCCCGCGCTTGAACAACTGCGTGGCGATCGACGCCGTGGAAGTGCGCTTCAGCCTTGCGAGGGTAGCGTCGGAGAGAGCGGGGTCGGACATGGGAGCCTTTCAGAAAATATCGGGTTCGCCGGCGGCGCGACCGAAATCAGATTGCAGGAAATCGAAATCGCAGCCCTGGTCGGCCTGCGTTACGTGACGGGCATAGATCCAGCCCCAGCCACGCTGAAACCGGGGCTCCGGCGCCTTGAGGAGGCTTCGGCGCGCGTCCAGTTCTTCATCGGACACCAGCATGTCGAGCCGCCGGTTCGGCAGGTCGAGCCGCACGATGTCGCCGTTCTTCAACAGCGCCAGCGGACCGCCGACATGGGATTCCGGGCTGACATGCAGCACGCAGGCCCCGTAGGAGGTGCCGGACATGCGCGCGTCGGAAATGCGAAGCATGTCCCGGTGGCCCTGCTTGATGAGCGCCTTGGGGATCGGAAGCATGCCCCATTCCGGAAAGCCGGGACCGCCTTGCGGTCCTGCATTGCGCAATACCATGACGTGGTCGGGCGTTATTTCGAGCGTCTCGTCGTCCACTGCCTTCTTCATCTGCGGATAGCTGTCGAAGACGAGCGCCGGGCCTTCATGCACATGGAATTTCGGATCGCAGGCCGCCGGTTTCATCACCGCGCCGGAGGGACAGAGATTGCCCTTTAGAACGGCGAGCGAACCCTCGTGATAGACCGGGTTCGACAGCGGGCGGATCACATCGGCGTTGTAGACGACCGCGCCATCGAGATTTTCGCCCAGGGTCCTGCCGGTCACGGTCATGCAGGAAGTGTCGAGGCGATCCTCGATCTGCTTCATCAGCGCCCGCAGGCCCCCTGCATAATAGAAGTCCTCCATCAGATAATCCTTGCCGGAGGGGCGGACATTGGCGAGCAGCGGCGTCAGGCGGCCCAATGCGTCGAGTTCGTCCAGTTGCATGGGCACGCCGGCGCGGCGCGCCATCGCGATCAGATGCACGACGGCATTCGTGGAGCATCCTGTCGCCATCGCCACGATGGCGGCGTTGCGGCATGCGCCGGGAGTGATGATCCGGTCTGGAGTCTGACCCTCCCACCCCCTCTCGACGATGCGCCGGCCGCAGGTCGCGGACATGCGCTGGTGGTTGCTGTCGACGGCGGGAATGGACGAGGCGCCGGGCAGGGTCAGCCCCATGGCGTCGGCAATCGCCGTCATGGTGGAGGCGGTGCCCATCGTCATGCAGGTGCCGGCGGACCGGGCGATGCCGCCCTGCACGCCAAGCCACTCCGCGTCGGAGATGTTTCCTGCGCGCCTTTCGTCCCAGTACTTCCAGGCGTCCGACCCCGAGCCGAGAATATTGCCCGCGTAATTGCCGCGCAGCATCGGGCCGGCGGGCAGGTAGATCATCGGGACACCGGCGCTGATCGCTCCCATGACGAGCCCCGGCGTGGTCTTGTCGCACCCGCCCATCAGCACGACGCCGTCCAGCGGGTGCGAGCGGATCATTTCTTCCGTCTCCATCGCCAGCATGTTGCGATAGAGCATGGAGGTCGGCTTGATGTTGCTCTCGTCGAGCGACAATGCGGGCATCTCCACCGCGAAGCCGCCGGCCTGGGCCACGCCGCGCTTCACATCCGCCACCCGGTCGCGGAAATGGCTGTGGCAGGTGTTGAGTTCCGACCAGGTGTTCAGCACGCCGATCATCGGCTTGTCGCGAAACTCGTCCTCGGAATAGCCGAGCTGCATCATGCGGCTGCGATGGCCGAAGCTGCGAAGGTCGTCGGGTGCGAACCAGCGGGCGGAGCGCAAATCCTTGGGTGTCTTGCGTTTCATGCTCTCAATCCGATCAACGCGCCAGATGTCACTTGGAGACCGCGGCGGCGGCGTTCGCACGCCAGGTTTTCCATCCCGCCTTCGCATAGGGCCAGACAATCGTCAGCAATGCCGTGGCCAGCAAGAGGCCTGAGATTGGCCGGGTAAAGAAGGGCCAGACGCCGTCATTGGTATAGGTGAAGCCCTTGCGCAGGTTCGACTCCAGCATCGGGCCCAGAATGAAGGCGAGCAGGAACGGGCTGACGGGAAGCCGCGCCCAGTCCATCGCCAGTCCGATTGCCGCAAAGCCCAGCAATATGATGAAGTTGAACTCCGTGCCCGCTCCGACAAAGACGCCGACGAAGCAAAGCACCACGATCGCCGGATACAGATAGTGGTAGGGAATACGCAGGATCGCCGGGAACAGGCGCATCCCGAAGAACTGGACAAACAGGATCATGACTGCGGAAATGAGTGCGGTCAGGAAGAGCGCGTAGACGATATCGGGATTGTTCGTGAAGAGGAGCGGCCCTGCCTGGATGCCGTGTATCATCAGGCCGCCCAGCAGAATGGCGGTCGTCCCGTCTCCTGGGATGCCCAGCGCCACCATGGGAATCAGCGAGCCGCCGACCGAGGCGTTGTTCGCCGTTTCCGACGCAAAGACGCCGTCGATGCAGCCTTTGCCAAATTTCTCGGGATGTTTCGAACTGTTCTTCGCATAGGCATAGGCCACCATGTTGGACAGGCCTGCCCCCATCCCCGGCAGGAAGCCGATCCACAGGCCTATGGTGAACGAGCGCAGCATGTTGAACGCGTTGCTCGTGAAATCCTTCAGCGACACGCCGAAGCCCTGGATGCTGGATGTGTCGACCCTGGGGACCGGCTTGCTGCCGCGGGCGAATTCGGTGACCACCTGCTTGATGGCGAAAAGGCCGAGCATCAGCGCGATCAGGTCGATGCCGCTCGACAAATATAGGCTGCCAAAGGTGAATCGAGGATAGCCGTCGATCGGGGCAAATCCGACAGTGCTGAGCAGCAGTCCGAACGCCGCCGCGGCGAGGCCATGAAAGACGCTTTCGCGGGACAGTGCCGCCACAAGCGATATGGCGCAGAAGCCCAGCGAGAAATACTCCCACGGTCCCAGTTTCAACGCGAGGTCGGCAAGGGCTCGGCTGAGGAACATCGCGATGACGATCGAGAACACCGTTCCGATGAAGGAGGCGACGATCGCGGCGCCCAGGGCCCGGACCGCTTCGCCGTTCTTCGTCATCGGATACCCGTCGAAGGTGGTCGCGATGGCGGAAGGCGAGCCGGGTATGCCGAGCAGGATCGAGCCGATCATGGCGCCGGACGTGCCGCCGACCCAGATCGCGATCAGCATGGCGAGGCCGACATGCGGATCCATGCCGAAGCTGAGCGGCAGCAGCAGGGCGACGCCGAGCCCGCCGCTCAGGCCGGGAATGGCTCCCAGGATGATGCCCACGACGCTGGCGACAAAGATGATCAGCAGTGTGGTCGGGGCAAGCAGATCGGTAAAACTCGTGAGGATGATGTCCATGACCGCTCTCAGAAAAGGAGGCCTTCAGGCAGGTACGAGCGCAAGAACCAGACGAACAGCAGGTAAAGCGCGCCATAGGTGAGGAGCGCGTAGATCGCGCCGCGCCACAGCGAGAACTTCCGTCGTCCCGCGATCGCCGCATAGAAAACGAATGTCATGGTCGGCGTGGCGAGGTGGAAGCCGACGAGCCACAGGGCAATTCCGTACAGCGCGAAGACGCCCATCAGGATGGCGCTGCGCGCCCAATCTCCCGGGCTCATGAAGCCCTCTGCCTGCGAGGCGACCCCGGCCCGGCGAAAACCGGTCGCCATGATGCCGCAGCCGCAAAGGACCAGCATCGCACAGGCAAAATACGGAAACAGATGCGGGCCGGGATCGTCGGTGAAGGTCGAGGACGGCACCTGCGCCGTCAGCAATGCCCCGGCGACGCCCACCAGAATTGTGAACGCGCCAAGAAAAATGTCTCTGGTCATGGCAGGGTCCCTTGTCCGAACAGAATCGCGCCGCGGGTGATCCCTTTGCGGAAGCACCCGCTTCTACGGCGTTATTTTGCCGCAATACCCAGCTTTTCGGCCAGTTGGGCGATGCGCTCGTCTTCCTCGTCGACATAGGCGCGGGTCTCCCCGACAGTCCGGTAGACATACGAACTGGACATCTTCTTCAGGCTTTCCCGCATTGCCGGATCATCGGCCATGCCGCGCGTCGCCTCATTGATTACCTCCACTGTGGCAACGTCCATGCCCGCAGGGCCGAACACGATGAGCGGCGTCTGCCAGGACAGCTTCACTCCCTGGTCGAGCGCCGGTTTGAAATCGGGAAAATCCGGATTGGGCTCGGGGTCCGTGAGCGCCAGGACCTTCATCTTGTGTTCGGCAACGAACTGCTCGGCCGAGCGTGCGCCCAGATTGCCCATGTCGATGTGTCCGCCCTGGATGGCGGCTACCTTGTCGACTTCGGCGCTGGCCTCGACCATCTTGAGCTTGACGTTTTCCGCCTGCTCGATGAGCCCGGCCATGAAATGCGTCGTGCCGCCCAGCGACACGCCAACCGTCAGCTTGCCGGGATTGGCCCGCGCATCCTCGACAAAGTCCCTGAGGGTGTTCCAGGGCGCATCGGGCGCGACCGCATAGACTTGGGAAGGATAGATCTGTCCCATGGCGATCGGGGTGAAATCCGACATCGGATGCGGGTAGCGCCCGGTATGGGCGTGAATCATGATGCTGGTGTGCATGAACAGCAGCGTCTGGCCGTCGGGCCTGGCGGTGCGCACCATCTCGTAGCCGACCGTGCCGCCGCCGCCAGGCTGGTTGATCACCGCGACCGATGCGCCGGTCTTGCGTTGCAGATAGTCGGCGAAGATGCGTCCCATCACATCGGTGCCGCCGCCGGCCTTGGAGGGAACGACCAGCTTGATCGTGCCCCTGGGCCAGTTGGCGTCCGCCAGTGCGGGCGCGCCCAGCCCGATGCAGGCCATCGCGGCGAGCGCCAGAATGCTTCCAAGTCTCATGATATTTCCCCTCCCTGTGGGTCGTCAGGCCTCTATTGCAATGCGAATGCCGATTTCAGCGCCTTCACGAAAACCTCCTGCGCGGCGCGATACTGCGCGATATTGGCGATCAGGAAACCGTGGTCGCTCTCCTCGAAGCGGTCGACGGTTACCGGAACTCCGGCCCGGCGCAGCCGGACGGCGTAGCGTTCGGCCTCGTGGCGCAGCGGATCGAGGCCGGCGATCATGATGCGAGCCGGCGGAAGCTGCGCCAGTTCCTCGTCCGCGGCCAGAACCGGCGACATCAGCGGGTTGTGGCGATCCGCGGGATCCGGCACGTGCAGGTCGTTGAACGCCTGCAGCCGTTCCGGCGTGAAGATGCTCGGCCCGGCGCCGATCTTTTCCTGCGGCGAGGTGACAGCGTCCAGGAACGGATAGTCGAGGATCTGCAGGCAGGGCAGCTTTCCGCCCTCCTGCACCGCCATCAGGCAGGCGGCCGCGGCCAGATTGCCGCCGGCGCTGTGCCCGCCCATCGCGATCCTGGAGGCATCGACGCCGAGCCTGGCGGCATTTGCGAAAGTCCATTGCAGCACGTCGTAGGTTTCGTGCAGCGCCGTGGGAAACGGGTGCTCGGGCGACAGGCGGTAATCGATGTCAAGCACCCTTGCTCCCAGCGCCTCCGCCAGCAAGGCGCAGAACATCGTGTCGCGCCGCTGATATCCCCGGACAAAGCCGCCGCCGTGAATATTGATGAAGAGCGGCGCGCCGTCGACGCCTCCCGCAGGCGAGACGAGGATGCAGCGCGTGTCTCCGGCCCGGGTGGGGATGAACAGTTCGCTCGCTATCACGCGCTCCAGACGGGCCAGCATCTCTTCAGGGAACACGGTCTCGACAATCGTGTTCGCGCGAAGCCGCGCCGCCATTTCGGCCTTTTCGTCCTGGGAGAGCATCAGCATGCCGGATCCAGTTTCGAACTGGCGATCAGTTCCTGCACCTGCCGGGTGCGCTGGTCGATCAGCCATTGCCAGACCGACGGATCGTCGAAGGGATTGAAATCCGGTGCGATCAGGGGAACCTTCGACAGCATGTCGACCTGCGCGGGATGCGATCCCAGGGTGATGTCCACATGCAGGCCGCGCAGCCGTCGCATCGAGTCCAGATAGTCCGTGCGCGCCGTGACCGGCATGCCGTATTCGGTCAGGAAATCGTCGCCGAGCGTGTTGAGGCCGATGCCGCCATGCAGGCCGCAGCGCTTGGTGACGCCGCTCTCATCGGTTGCGTCGAAGAAAAACGATGTGGTCCCAGGGGTGTGGCCCGGAGACAGGACGGTGTCGATCCTGCGGTCGCCGAACACCACCGGCTCGTTGTCATTGTAATGCTCGTGCACCTCGAAATCGCCATAGGCATAGCCGGATTCGAAAAGCTGGTCAGGCCGCTCGGCAAGGAACGCGACGTCCTCACGGCTCATCATGATCCTTGCTCCGGTATGCTCGGCGATCACGCGCGCACCGCCCACGTGATCGTAATGCATGTGCGTCAGCATCAGCAGCTTCACGTCCGCGGGATCGAACCCCAGCTTCCGGATCGCCTCGAACACCAGATAGACCTGTGGCTGCATCGTCGAGTCGAAGAGAATCAGCCCCTCGCTGGATTCGAGCAGATAGGCGCCTACCCAGGCATTTCCGACATAATAGGTTCGCGGCGCCACCTTGAACGGATCGATCGCCACCTCCCACGGGCGTTCACACCCCTGGCGCAGATATTCGATCGGATCCTTGAATTGCGGAGAGGTGAGCATCGACAAAATGATCCTGCTTACCCGGGGGCGCCGGGTCGGTTGAGGCGTGGCCTGTTTCAGGGACCGCGAAGGGCCCGGCCGCCGGGATGCCAGCGGCCGGGGATGCGCTATTTGCTGAGGCCGATTTCGGCAGCCAGTTCACCGACCTTCGTTTCGGAAGCGGCAAGACGTTCCGCGCCGGCGGCCTGATCCAGGAACTGAAGAGGCAGCTTCATCTTGGCGAGCTGCTCGCGTACCGTCGGGCTCCCGGCCACCTCGCCGAGAACCTCGTTGATCCGGACGGCAAGTGCCTGATCCATGTCCCTGGGGCCGAGGACAAGGAAATCGAGGCCATAGACCGTATTCTTGTAGCCCAGTTCGGCCATGGACGGATATTGCGGAGCGCCCTGATCGCGCTCGGGCGTGCCGGCGATGGTGCCCAGGACCCGCAGCTTTCCCGCCTCGGCATATTGCAGCGCGCCGGGCGTATTGACGATCGCCGCGGCGATGTTGCCGCCCTGCAGGGCTGTCAATTTGTCCGCGTCCGATCCGGCTTCGACAAGACGGAACGGCGCGCCGGCATCCTTTATCAGCAGGGCCGCCATGAAATGGCTCGCGCCCTTGAGCTGGACGCCCAGCGTCACGTTGTCCGGATCGGATTTTGCGGCCTCGACCAGGTCCTCGACGCTCCTGGTCTTCGAGTCGGGACCGACCACCAGCGACTGGCTGCCTTCCACAGGCATCACGGCGACGGCGGTAAACTCCGTCGCCGGATTGTGTGCGTAGACACCTGAATGATAGCTGGAAAGAAGCCCGGTGTGGTAGAAGAGCAAGGTCGCGCCGTCGGCGCGCGCGGTGCGCACGGTCTCCGCCGCAACGCTTCCCCCGCCTGTCGGCTGATTGACGATGACGAAGGCCTGGCCGGTTTCCTTTTCGAGTTCCGCCGCAAGAAAGCGGGCGACGGCATCGGTACCGCCGCCGGGCTTGGCCGGGACGATCAGCTTGACCGGACGCGCCGGCCAATCCTGCGCGAACGCGGCCGAAGGCAATCCGATGGTTGCCGCGACCGCTGTCGCGGCCAAGAAGGACCCGGTGGCGAAGAGTAAACGCCGCCGTGCTCTGAATCTGGTTGTCATGTTCTCCTCCCTATGAAGAACTCCACTAGACAGAACCGGTGGCATATCGAAAAATAAAATTGACGCCCTCGCTATAAGAAAACCGTATATCGCATGGTCGACTCTCTGGTGCTTTTCAATCGCCTGACCTCGCGGACGAAATTGCGCCACATGCAAGCTCTGGTCCGTCTGGTCGAACTGCGCAACATGGCGCGCGCGGCGCGGGACATCGGCATCACGCAACCGGCCATGTCGCAACTCGTCGCCGATCTGGAGCGGCTTCTTGAAACCCAGCTGTTTCTGCGCCATTCGCGCGGCATCGAGCCGACGCCCCTCGCCTTCGATCTGGCCGAGATCGCGCAGCGGATTATGACCGCCGTCGAAGACGGTACCGAACTCGTCGCCTTGAAGATGAATTCCGAGCAGTCCTTTGTCCGGGCCGCCTACACCCTGTCCGCCTATCACGCCATCCTGGATCGGGCGCTGCCCGAATACGTACGGCAATATCCCTCCTGCCGCGTCCAGCTCGACGAGGTCATCGGGCATTCCCTCAACACGGCCTTCGCCAGTGGCGACTACGACCTGGTGTTCTGCCGCAGGACCGACCTGGTCGGCGGCGGCTGGATCTTCGCGCCCTGTGCGGAAGACCGCCTGATCATCATCTGCGGCCCGGATAATCCGCTGGCGCGCAAGTCTCGCCTGACGGATGAGGACCTGCGTAACGCGACCTGGGTCGCAGGGCATGTCGCGACGCAGGTGCGGCGCGGCTACGAGACGCTGCTCAACGCAAGGGGGTGGACGGCGGGCAAGGAGGTCCAAGTGATCTCGCGATCCGCTCAGGTGCTTCTCACAATCATCCGAAGCGGCAACAGCATCTCGCTGATGCCGCAGAGCATCGCCCGGGCCTGGTGCCGCGACGGCCTGGCCGCGGAATTGCCTTTCGAGACTGGTACCGTGCTGGAAACGCTTGGCTTCTACTGGAAACCGTCGACTGCTTCGGTAGCCGTGCGGCGTCTCGCGAACGTGATTTCGTCAGGCCTTGGGTGACGGACGACGCTGATCGCGGCAGCCGATCGGCGGCTGAAACATGCAATGGCCATTGATCGCGCGAGGCGCATCCGGGTCATCGCCAGATACGCTGGGCGGCAGTTCCGCAATGCCGCCCGCCCTGGCAAACCGGCCCCCGAAATTGCGGATGCGCCTTGAAGCCGCGCGCCAGGCGCGGCACAACGTCGGGGATGCCGGCCGGCGCGCGGCTCACACCACGCCGCCGGCCTCCAGTTCACCCAGTTCGCGCGAGCCGATCCCCAGAAGCGAGCCATAGACCTCGGCATTGTCCTTGCCGGGTTTTTCCGCGCCGAGCCAGGAAACATCGCCCGGCGTTTCGGAAAGCTTGGGCGCAATGCCCGGGACCGAAATCTCGCCGAAACGCGGATCGCTGCGCTTCAGGATCATGTCGCGGGCGTTGAAATGCGGATCGGCGACGATGTCGGCGATCGAGTAGATCGGCCCGCAGACGACCCCGTTTTCCTCCAGCGCCGCGCCCAGTTCCTCCTTGGAGAGCGTGCGCGTCCATTCCCCGATCATGCCGTCGAGCAGTTCGGCATGGTGACCGCGCGCCACATGGGTGGCGAAGCGCTCGTCCCTGGCCAGTTCGGGCTGGCCCATCGCCTGGCACAGGCGGCGGAACATCGGATCGACATTGGCGGCGATCACCATGTAGGAGCCGTCCGCCGTCTCGTAGATGTTGGACGGGGCGACGTTCGGCAGGCCGGTGCCCGAGGGCTGGCGCACGACGCCGCATTTGTCGTATTCGGGCAGGGTGCTTTCCAGCATGGAGAAACAGCTCTCCACGATCGAGGCGTCGACCACCTGCCCCTTGCCGCCGCCGCCCGCGTCGCGCCAGTACAGCGCCATCATCAGGCCCTCGAAGGCGAACATGGCGGTCAGCGTGTCGCCGAGCGAGATCCCGAAACGCGGCGGCGGCTGATTCGGGAAACCGTTGATATGACGGATGCCGCCCATCGCCTCGCCGACGCTGGCAAAGCCCGGCTTGTCGGAATAGGGGCCTGTCTGGCCGTAGCCGGAAACCCGCACCACGATCAGGCGGGGATTGTCCTTCTGCAGGTCCTTCGGCCCCAGCTCCCATTTCTCCAGCGTCCCGGGCTTGAAGTTCTCGACCAGGGCGTCGGCGGTTTGCGTCAGCCGGCGCACCAGATCGCGCCCGCGCGGATCGCGCAGATTGGCGGTGACGGATTTCTTGTTGCGCGCCAGCGTCGGCCACCAAAGGGAATGACCCTCATAGCGATGGTGGCCCCATTCGCGCATCGGATCGCCGACCACCGGCGTCTCGACCTTGATGACCTCGGCGCCGAAATCCGCCAGACGGCTTCCCACGAAGGGACCCGCCAGCAACTGGCCCGCCTCGATGGCTCGGATGCCGGCAAGCGGGCCGGAAGGGGCGCCGCCGGAAGGGGCGGGTATGGATGGGGAACTCATTGAACGCTCTTGCCTTTCATTTCGTCCACTTCGGCCAGGAAGCCGAGCAGCATTTGGGAGAATCTGCCGCGCATCTCGCTTCCCGCGACCACATGCGCGGCGCCTTCCAGCACTGCGCCGCGCGCGCCCGGAACCAATGCTTCGATCGGCCGGGTCAGCCGCGGCCCTGTGACGGCGTCGAGCGGGCAGTGAATGACCAGCGTGTGGGCCGTAATGCGCGACAGGCGGTCGGTGACATCATGCGAGAGACAGGCGCGGATCAGGCGCTCATGCGCCTCGACGCGGCCCTTGAGCTCGCGCCACGGCCCCTGCGGGCCGAGAATGCGGTGATGGTTTTCCAGATAGAATTGCTCGTCGAAGGACCACAGGCAGACCAGCTTCTGGAACGCCTCCCAGCCCATTTCTCGGTGGACGGCGAGCAGCGTCTCCATCTGATGGGCGAACAGGGCGTCGGGCCGGGCCCAGGTGCCCATATTGACCATGGATCGCACCAGATCGGGGCGCGCGATCGCCAGTTCCTGGGCGATGCAGGCGCCCATGCCGACCAGGCCGATCACATGCGCGTCGCGCCAGCCGAGGTGATCCAGCAGGCCGGCGGCGTCTCCCGCATAGAGCTTCATGCCCGGCTCGATCGCCGGATCGTCGTCGGATTCGGCGATGCCGCGATGGTCGAAGATCGCAACCGAATAGCGCTCGGTCAGGCCGCGCGCCAGATGGCGTTCGCCGCCATGGCAATAGGTGCCCCAGCCGCCCATGCACAGCGCTGGCGGACCGGAACCGTGGATCTCGTAATACATCGAGTGGCCATTGATCTGTGCAATCGGCAAGTCGTCTCCTCCCTCCTTGTCGCGCACCGCATGACGGCGCGGCCCCGGCGAACGCCGCCGGTCCCGGCCCTGACCCGGACCTACTGCCGGCGAGCCGGCCTCATCCGCCGAAATCCATCGCCCGGCGCTGGCGCACGAGCTGCGAGGCGGCGACCGCCAGGATCAGCCCGCCGCCATAGAAAAGGTCCTGGACGAAGTTCGGGATGCCGAAGATCTGCAGGCCGGAAATGCCGGTCGCCAGCAGGAAGACGCCGATGAACGAGCCCCAGGGGTTGAACCGCCCCGGCACGATGCTGGTCGCG
>WGMQ01000065.1 GCA_016125005.1 bacterium
GCCTCTTCGGCAATGGCGTTGCAAACGCTCTGAATCTCGCTTTCAGCCCCATTTAATCGGCACATCCCGCGTTTTCCCGTCGGGTCCCGGCTTTTCCCACCACGGGGGTGCAACCAGTGCCATTTATCGCTTCATTTTACACTGGGACAAAGACGCGATTTTCTGGGACAGCATTGAGCTGTACATGATCACGGACACCTCCACGGAGAACGCGGCGTTCCGGAATGGGGAGCTGGACATCACCCAGACCGTGCAGATTTCAGAGCTGGAGTATTGGCGCAATCGCCCCGAGTACAATTCTCCCGGCGGCCTGGCGTCGTACTACGTGCTATACAACACCGAAGCCGAGCCCTTCACCGATGCGCGCGTGCGCCGCGCCTTCAGCTTGGCGATTGATCGTGAGCTAATCACCGAGCGGGTGACACGCCGCGGCGAGAAGCCCTCGCGCGGGCTGATTCCCGCCTCACTCGTGAGCGCCAAGGGCGGCACCTGGGGGACGGATTATCCCGCGCTGCTCGGCAAGCAGGATCTGGCCGAGGCTCGCCGCCTCATGAAGGAAGCCGGCTATGGCGAGGGCGGCAAGCCGCTTCCGCCGATCGAGTATTCCTACACCACGAGCGAAGAGCACAAGATGATCGGCGAGCAGCTTCAGGCCATGTGGCGCGAAGCGTTCGGCGTGGACGTCCGCCTGCAGAACATGGAGAATGCGGTTTTGCAGACGCGCTTCGAGCGGGGTGAATTCCAGATGGCTCGTTCGAGCTGGGTCGCCGATTATCCCGACGCGATCAACTTCCTGGAGATCTACATCACCGGTTCCACCTACAATCGCGGCGGCATCAAGAACGCCCGGCTCGACGAACTCATCGCGCAGGCGGGCCAGGAGACCGACGCGATCAAGCGCGACCAGTTGCTGGTGGAGGCAGAGCGCATCGCCGTGATCGAGGAAGCCGCCATCGCGCCGATCTACGACTATACGTTCTCCATCCTGATCTCGGATACGCTCGAAGGCGCTGGGGTGAACAACCTCGCATGGATCAACTTCGTGCGCGCTCGCCGCAAGTAACGCGACGGATTCACGCATCCGGCGCCGGGTCTGAGAACAGATCCGGCGCCGTGTCATTTTCAGGGATGGAGGTGCGAGGCCGACGACGGCTCCTGCCTGCCAGATAGGCGGCCACGTCCGCCTGGGTGGTCGACTTTGGCAGATCGAGCCACTCCTCCGCAGTGGTCCATTCGGCGGCCACATGAAAGGTGGGGCGGGCGATGCCCTCCCACGTCCCTGTGTCGATCACATGGAGCTCAATGCTCCGCCGCATGACCGTGTGCTTTAGCTTGAACAGGGCACTTCGAGGGACGCAGCGCAGTCCCGTCTGTTCGGCGACGATGCGCATTGCCGCCTCGAAGGCTTCTTCGCCATCGCGGCACTCGCCGCGGGGCAGCTCCCACATTCCAGCGAAGCTGCCGGTGGCAGGACGCTGAAGCAGCAGGATGCGCCGGTTGCGTCGGATGATCACGGCGACTTCACGGACGCTCGCGAGCGGTGCCTTTGCCGGTAACTTGGGATAGAGTTCGGGCGAACCAAGAACATAGCCGCGACAATTCTTGGCGACGGGACAATCGCGACATCGCGGGTTGCGCGGCGTGCAGATCGTGGCGCCGAGTTCCATCATCGCCTGATTGAAGTCACCAGCATGGGAGGGATCGATCAGCATCTCCATGTGGGCGCGGAGCGTGCGCTTGGCCGCTGGGGTCCGTGCGTTTTCCTCCAGCGCGAGGAGGCGTGCCGCGACCCGTTCGACATTTGCGTCAAGCACCGGGACGGCTTCGCCAAAGGCGATCGATGCGACCGCAGCGGCTGTATAGACACCCATGCCGGGAAGCGCCAGCAGCAGCTCGTAGCTCGCCGGGAGACTGCCGCCGAAGTCACGGACGATGGCGCCCGCGGCGCGATGGAGATTCCGGGCTCGTGCGTAGTAACCCAGGCCAGTCCACTCGTGCAGCACGTCGTCCAGTGGCGCCGCTGCCAGCGCCTCAACCGTGGGAAACCTTTCGAGGAAGCGGAGCCAGCGGGGCTCCACGGTCCGGACAGTCGTTTGCTGAAGCATGATCTCCGACAGCCAGATGGCGTAGGGATCGCTCGTGCGACGCCAAGGGAGATCCCGGCGGTTGGCCCGATACCAGGCGAGGAGCGATTCGCGGAACCGACGGGGGCTGGCGCCCACGGATGTCACGGTCATTCGGCAGAGAACACCAAGGTGGATTCGATCCGACCGAACACGCTCAGCTCGCGATTGAAGCGATAGCCGTCCGGGTGCTGGAAATCGTGCAACTGTTCCGGGTCGGCGGCATTGCGCGCGAGCAGGTGGCGGATCAATGCCCCCTTGAGGGACTTGGAGTGGTGGCTGATGGTCTTGTACTCGGCGACGCCGCTCCTCACCACGCGCTTCACAAAGCGGACCTGGTGGCGCGCGGCGGTCTCACCGGTGCTGTCCCACACGCGTCGATGGGCCTCGGGGAGGAAGTCCCAGACCACCTTGCCGCGGACCTCACGTCGCAACAGCTCGCTCACCGGTCGGCGCCAGAACTGCGTCAGCTTACCGACGACGCCGCCCAGATCCGAACTGATCTTCAGCTTGTACGGGGCAATCAAATCCGTGGGGCGCAGCAACCCGTACAAGCCGCTGATGATGAGTGTCTTCTGGTCGAAGAGCTTCTTCTCGGGCGCCTTCAGGGTCTTGAAGGCCACCGCATCGTACATGACCCCGGAGTAGACATCGCGGGCCGGTGCTGTCGGGGAAGTTAGGATGCCACTGTTGAGGCGAATCGCGTCGGCCAGGGTGTCGTTCGTCAGCTCGAAGAAAAGGTCGAGGCGATTGCTCCGCTGGATGACCGCTGACAGGCCCTCAAGAACCATGTCGCGCAGCGGGTCCAGGGTGGGAAAGGCATTCGACTTGCTCCGCGAGCGTGCCTTTTCCAGAGTTGGTCCGCTCGCTGGTGGCGCCGCCTTCCCTTCTGACGGCGGTATCAGCAGCACCCAATCGCTCATGGTGGAACCCTTCGGAACAGGATGACTGCCGTAGAATCATCTAGCCCTTCTGGAGACAGGCAGCGCTTCACTCTTCGGTCAATTTCATGGTGCCACACTCCTTCCTTAGGTCAATGCCAGTTGCACTGGCAGTCGTCGCTTCGTCCATCGAGGCAGCCCCCGAACCTGTTCCTGTCGAGCAAGTCGTCGCGGTCATCGACCGCACAGTGCTCACCACGACAGAGCTGGACATGTGGGGACTCGATGCGCGGCTCCGCCGCGGCGACGATCCCCAGACGCCCCTCACAGCCTACCGAAAGGCCGTCCTTGATCGCATGATCGACACGCGCCTTCTTGGCGATTGGGCGGAGCTTCAGCTTGAAGCCCCGTCACCCGACACGATTGATGCGGAGTATATTCAGGCGATCCAGGAATATGAGCGACTGGCCGGGGGCGCGGAGCGATTGGCGGATCAGTTGCGCGACGCCCACATCGATGACCAGGAGTTTCGTGTCTGGGTACGTGACAAGGAACGCCGCGAATTCATGACGTCGCAGATCCTCATGGCCTACGCGAATCTCGGCGGGGCGTCCCCACTCGACGGCGAACTACCCCAGGCCATCCGCATTCACCTTTCGCATATCTTCGTTGCCGACTCCAGCGAGGAAGGAAAGCGGAAGGCGTTGACCATCCGCCGCGACATCGAGGCAGGCCTCGCCTTCGCGGAGGCGGCGCGTCTATACAGCACCGACGTAGCAAGTTCCGAAAAGGGGGGAGACCTCGGATGGTTCACTCCGGCGGAGCTTGACTCCAAGCTCTGGCTCGCGTCGGTCGAGACCCCGCGCGACTCCGTTTCGCAGCCCGTTCCCGGGAACGGTGGATGGCACCTTCTGAAGGTGGTGGACTTCGAGACAGAGCGCTCGCGCGAGTGGGCCGTCGCCATGCGTGGCGCCGAGGATCGGCAGTTGAGCAAGCTGCGCCGCGAAAGCGACGTTCGGCTGGCGGAAGGTTATGCGCTCCGAAAGATCGAGCTGCCCAAGATCGACAAGGCGGCGACGGAATGGCGCGACTAGTCCCACTGGCCGGAGGCCGCGACCTGATCGTTGCCCCTGCAACGCCGCCGGGCGTCGGGGCGGTGGCCATTGTCCGCCTCTCCGGTCCCGGAGCGCGTGACGTGGCATCGCGTCTATACAGCCCATCGCTCGACGAGCTACCGTCCGGCATGCTGCGCCTCGGCCGCATCGTCGATCCCGCGAATCGTCAGGAGGTCGATCGCTGTCTGGTGGTTCACTGGCAAGCCCCGCGAAGCTATACCGGCGAGGACATGGTGGAGTTCCACCTGCACGGGTCGCCAGTGATCGTGGATCGGGTCGTTGAATGCTGCCTGGCCGAGGGAGCGCGGCTTGCTGAGCCGGGCGAGTTCACCCGCCGGGCCTTCATGGCGGGGAAGCTTGATCTGACGCAGGCGGAGGCGGTCGCAACGCTCACCAACGCCCGGACCGATGAGGCACGTCGCGCGGCGCTCGCCCAGCTATCCGGCGGCCTAACAAGGCACCTCGACATCATCCGAAACGACCTCGTCCAAGTCACTGCGGAGCTCGAGGCTAGCGTCGATTATCCGGAGGAACATCTGCCGGATGCGGACGTCTCGCGGCTGGCGGGCATGGTGGAGGGCTCCCGCGCTGCATTGGCGGTGCTGGCCGAGAGCTACGAGCGCGGGAAGTTACTCTCGCAGGGCGCGCGCATCGTACTGGCGGGGCTTCCCAACGCAGGCAAATCGTCGCTCTTCAACGCGCTCCTGCGCCGCGAACGCGCCATCGTCAGTCCTCATCCCGGAACGACGCGTGACACTCTGGAGGCGACCATCGACCTGGTCGGAATCCCGGTGACGCTGATCGACACGGCAGGGCTCCGCTCGAATGCAGGCGAGATCGAATCCATCGGAATCGAACGCAGCAGGAGCGAGCTTCCCGCAGCGAGTCTGGTGCTGTTTCTCGTCAATCCCTTGCACGAGATCGAGGATTCCCTCGAGGAGTACTCGCGGCTTCCTGCCGTGCCACATGTGGTGGTCTTCACTCATCGGGATCGCTATCCCGAGTCGTTCAGTGTCGAGACATTTGCATCCCACTTTGCGGCATCAAAGCGCGTTGACTGGATAGCAATCTATACGCGCTCCCGGGAAGGCCTTGAGCAGCTTGAGCAAGTCCTGACGTCGCACTTCCGGCTCGGTCCCGCCGAGGGCGGTGATGTAAATGTGCTCACCTCGCAACGGCACCGACAGGCGCTCGCTGGCGCTGTGGCCGCGTTGGAGCAGGTCGGACGCGCCATCCGAGATGGATTGTCCCCGGAGCTGATCGTCCTGGATCTGGCAACAGCCCTCAGCCAGATCGATAGTGTGACCGGGATCCAGTCACTCGACGAGGACGTGCTGGATGCGATTTTTTCAACGTTCTGCCTGGGCAAGTGAACGCATGACCGAATCGATGATGGCATCGCTCACCAGCCATCCCTCGCGGGTCAGGCGGGCGGCAGATGGCGAGATGACCATCCAGTCAGTGGCGATCGTCGGCTGGGTCGACAGCCAGCGGGCCAGGTCGTTGTATAGACGCGAGTGCTCCGTCGCCGAGACCCCCTCCCTCCGTCGTAGCAACGTGAAGAGCAACTCGCCCGTCGCTGCCTGAGGCTCCAGTTCCTCCACCTCCACTCGCGGGAGGCATGCCGCCGCGATGAAGCGACGCCAATGCTCAAGATCGTCCGGATTCCGCCAACGACTCAGCCCCAGGCTGCTGTGAGCCCCGGGCCCAAGGCCCACCACATCGCGCCGATCCCAGTAGCGCTGATTGTGGCGCGAGCGCCGTCCCGGCCGCGCGAAGTTGCTGATCTCGTAGTGCTCATAGCCCGCGGCCTCGAGGAACGCGGACCCCTGTCTATACATCTCTCCCTGAAGATCCTCCGGGGATTCCTTCAGCAGTCCCTTCTCCAATTGATCCGTGAAGGGGGTCCCCTCGTGCCAAGTCAGGCCGTAGAAGCTAAGGTGATCGGGACGCAATTCGGCGGCTCGCTCCAGGTTAGCTTTCCATTCCTCCAGCGACTGACCGGGAAGGGCAAACATCAGGTCGAGGGAGATGTTCCCGAACCCTGCCGCGCGAGCCGACTTCACCGCGGAATCGATCGTTTGGGGGCCATGCAGGCGCTCCAGCAGCACCAGATCGCGTTCGGCGAAGGACTGGACACCCATGCTCAGCCGTGTGATACCCGCCGCCCGCCACGCCTCGCAGCGTCGCGGCGTCATGTTCTCGGGATTGGCCTCGAGAGTAACCTCTGCATCGGACGCCGGGAACTGCGAGCGGACACGCTGAATCAATTCAGCCACGCCCGGAGGAGAGAGGGTGCTCGGCGTGCCGCCGCCGAAGTAGATCGTGTCGAGTGGGCGATCGCGAAGCGTCGGCTCCAGCGACAGGAGCAGCTCGAGTTCCCTTCCCACCTGATCGGTGAAATCGAGCCGCGTGCGCGCAGGATGATCACGCAACTCGGTCTTATAGAAATCGCAATACGGGCACGCATGACGACAGAACGGGACGTGTATATACAGCCCCAGGTCGCTCACTGGTTTGGCGTTTCCAGCCGGGCGATCTCGGCCTCGATGACGGAAATCTGCTCCAACGCAAGCTTCTCTGCCGGTGGATGAACCTCGCGATAACGGAGGAATGCGGCTCGCGAACGGCGCAGCCACGCCAGTCTCTTCTCGACTGGCTGGTTGGTCTTGAAACCGCTCCGGGACAACATGGAGGCAAGGTCCGACCATGCCCGCGTATCGGCATCGTCGCGATTCACCGCGTCCTCCAGAACCTCGACGGCCTCATCAAGACGGCCCTCCGCCTCCAGGTTCCAGCCGAGCATATAGTGGAGTTCGTTATTGTCCGGTGCGGCGCTCGCGATTCCTTCGCGAAGGACAGCGATGGCACCGGGACGGTCACCCGCACGGGTCTTGGCCTGCGCCAACAGAGTCCAGGTCATTGTGTTCCCGGGATCGCCATCCAGCACCGCGCGGAGGAAAGCTGCATTGAGTTCGGGCCAATCTTGTGTGACTCTCCAATCCGTGAGTTCCTGCAAAGCCGGATCGTAGGGGAATCGGCGGATCAGGTTCTTCATGATCGCCTCGAACTTCGCGCGATCCTGCTTGGTTAGCTCGGGATAGTTGGTTGCCTCGCGGATCAGGAGGATCCCAAGGCTCACCATTCGCGGATTGCGCTCGATGGCCCGCAGGATCCGCGCAATGCGTTTTTCCTTCGGAATGGTCGTCTCCACATCCCGTCGTCTATACAGATGGTTATAGGCATTGCCGACCTTGGGTGCGTTCCACATCTCGACGTAATCCTGCATCCCCGGGTGTTTCTGCACTTGGGCAGAAATCCAGGGGTATGCCCCACCGGGGGATGATGGATTGGGATCGACGTGATTGATGAAGATGAGGAGGTAGTCGGGCTTCTCCTGCTCCATGAGCCAATGAGCGTTTCGGTCGACCTGAGCGGCAAAGTCGTCCTTGCGCGCTTGCAGATTCGCCGAGCGGCGCTCTTCGCGAGTAACGTCGGTGCGACCACCGAGGAGCTGGCTCTCCAGTTCCTCCACCGTTGGCAGATCGCCCCGTGCCGATGGCGCGTGCGCCAACTGAGGATCCACAAGCCCGTCCACATCGTACACGCTCAGGTGTTCGCTAAACCACATGGGCTGGCCGATGTCGCTCATGAAGATGGAGGTGCCATCCTCTGTGCTCGTGAGCAGTTTCTCCGAGATTTCCTTCAAGGGCGGGGCGAAACCGCGCCCCCACAAATCCGCGATCCCGTTGGGAGTCCACCAGCCGGCTTCGCGGGGGATGTAGATGAAGCTGTCTGCACCGAAGATATAGATCGTGTTGATTTGGAGCTGCTCCCAGGCGATTGCGGCCACAAGCCAGAGCCCAAGCAGCGGCGCCAAGAACCTTAAGCGCCCGCGCAGAATCAGTTCGCTCAGCCAAGCCAGCCCCACGACGAAGGCCACCCCGATGAACGGCAGCGCGACTTGAAAGAATCGGAAGCCGGGCATCCAATCGCCATTCACATGATGGATGAAGAACACGTTCATTGCCCAGGGGGCGAGCACGAGCGCGGTCGCCGCACGATAACCCCCGCGGCCACCAAGAAGCACCCAAAGCACGCTGCCAGCGAGTCCAACCAGCCACAGGTTCATCCACGCCCAGGAATACCAGGGACCCGCGAAGAACAGATGAAGCGCCCGTGCCATGCGGCTGTTTCTCAGTTTCGGGCCAGCGGTACCCGACGGCTCGCTCCCCCATGCGGGTGGAGAGACACGCTGCTTGTCGGACTGGGCAAAGTAGTAGTGGGCCAACTGCTCGTGGCCGCGGTCGCGTCCATCAAAGAGCACATGACGTTGCTTCGCCCAATAGGTGTTGGGAAGCAGGCTGCCGAAGTAGGCGGCCTTCCACCCCGTATAGACAAGAAAGGGCAGTCCGGCGATGAGCGCCCACAGGCAGGCACGGCCGAATGTGGCGTGCCTGCGCGCCAGTGCCCACAAGCCGTATAGACCGAGCGGTGACAGGTAGTAGAGCGAATCGAAGCGCGTCAGTGCGGCGAGCAGGGCCATGACGGCGCTCAAGGGAAGCTGACGCGAATCACGCATTTCCTTCACGAACAGCCAGTAGGCCGCTGTGACGAAGGCCACCTGCATCAGCGTCTCGAGGCCCATCATTCCCCAGTGCGCGAAGTGGGCGTTCGCGGCCATCAGAGCTGGTGCGAGCAGGTTCAGGAAGTCATCCCGGTCGCGTACCCATCGCGCCAGCCGCCATGCCGAGAACATCGCCAGAATGCCGCATGCGACACCCATGACCTTCGAAACAAGCATCAGGTCCCAACCAAGCAAATGGGGCGGTATCAGAAGCACAGCCCACAGGAAGTTCGTGAAGCCCTCGACCCTTGGGCCATCGGGATTGAAACGCCAGCCATGGCCCTTCACGAACATGTCGACGAACCGGAAGGTGATGTACGAGTCGTCGATCACCGCCTGCCAATACTGCACGGACTGGAAGAGGAACAGCAGCACGAGCCCCCCAAAGACGAGGAGCCGCAGCAGCGCCTTTCGATCGCTCCATTGGTTCAGCGACTCGTGCGCGATGGTACGGGCGGGTGCGAAGGATCCGAAGAATCGGGGGCTGGCTGGTTGCGTCAAGCTTCGGAGTCCGGCGGAAAGGATGGCTGGCGTGCAGAGCGGAACCTAGCTCGCCCGCCAGCGCGTCCCAAGGCAACAGGTAACCGGTCCCCGCTAGTCCCCACCAATCATCCAGCCAGTGATGGAGTTGGTTGGCGGGAGAGTCATGATCCATTCACGGACCAGTGCCTCGCCGGTGGGATCGACCTGGGACGTCCCCAGCGGTGGCATGCGGTACGCGGAGTCCAGGCTGATCAAGCGCTGGTAGAGGATCGAGTGCTCCAGGTCCCCGGGAGTGACAATCAAGCCGCCGGGTATCCCGATGTCGCCACGTCGCGGCACGGCGTTCACGATCGTCATGCGTGACAGGTCGGTTGCCCATCGAAGGTCCATGGGCGACTCGATGCCGCCGCCGGGCCGATGGCACATGGAGCAGTTGGAAGCGACGTAGGCCTTCATGCGATGAAGCGGCGAGACACTCGTGTCGCGATAATCAGGCACCGCGGGGAGTTCCTCGATCGGTTCAGGGACCTCGTTGGAGAAGAGCCCGATGGAGGCCCAGGTGGCCAATTGGTTGGCGCGGCGTCCCGTCTGCGGGAAGGTGAAGTCGGAGTTCAGGTATCCGGTGGTTATGCCAAGGATGTGATTCGCCGCCGAGGTGTGGCACTGGAGACACTCGCTACGACTGGGATAGACCCACTCGTAGTTGTAGCTGTTTCCGTCCTTGTCTATACGCTGAAAGGCGCGGCGCTTACCCGATGCCAGCAACTGGGCGTCGGTCTGCTCCTCATTCCACTCATAGGTAAAGCCATACCATTGTCCCTCGTCGCGAAGCATGACGCGCGTTTCGATTCGCATGAGCGAGCCCGAGACGTCACGGTCGTCGAGCGGGAGGGAGAAGTTCTTGATGACCGCGGTTCCATCAGGGAAATTGAAGGCATCCTCGGCGGTCCACTCCGCTTGGGCGAGCCCGGGCATGGCGAGGTATCGCTCCTTGATGGAGCTATCAGACCAGAGCCGGGCGCTTGGCATGTATTGGATCACGCCAGCCACGTCGGCGCCGTGTCCGCTTCCCGCGGCAAGAAGAGCCGGATTGTCGGAAAGCTTGGTGGGGAAAGGACGCTGCTCGTTGCTGGGGCGGGCCAGTCGATAAATGCCGCCGCCTGTGGTCTTGTAATAACCGGATCCCGACGAGTCGGCATAGTCCGCGAAGAACAACTCGCCGTCGTTCATGCGCGAAATGGCGGTGATGTTGAGCGTCGGATCCACCGCCGCCAGCTGCTGCAGGGTGAGGTGTCCGTCCACCAACCAGGAGAGAAAAACCTCACCGGTGAAGACCGATCCAAAGATATAGGCGCCGTTGATTTCCGGAAGGCGCTCCGAGTTGATCACGGCGCCGCCAATGATCGCGGTGGTGCTGCCGTTGTGCTTAATCCACAATTCCGGGTCGATGTACTCGGGATAGTAACAGTTCTCCGCGAATCCCTCCGGGCCGCACTCTGGACCTTCGCGGTAGGGCCAGCCGTAGCTCGCGCCCGGCGTGATGATGTTGATCTCCTCGTAGCTGCTGTGCCCCACGTCGCAGGCGATCAGCGTGCCGGTCGCGGGATCGAAGGCGAACTTGAACGGGTTCCGAAGACCGCGCGCCCAGACTTCGCCACGGGCATCCGGGACACCGACATAGGGATTGTCGGGCGGGATCGCATAGGGGAGTCCCGCGTCGGGCGGGCCGGTGACGTCGATACGCAGGATTTTCCCGAGCAGCAGGGCGGGATTCTGGGAGCGCGCCCATGGATACTCGCCGTCACCCAACGCGCAATACAGGTAGCCGTCGGGGCCGAAGGCCAGATCCCCCCCGTAGTGGAAGGGGCCGTGATCGAGTTGCTCGATGAGGAGTTCTTCGCTCGCGGGATCGATCAGGCTGGTTTGCCCCGGGAAGAACGTGAAACGCGAGATCCGCTGACCGGGGGAAACATCAAATCCGCCGCAGACAGTGTTCGGCACATAGTGCACGTAAACGTAGCCGTTGGTCTGCCAGTCGGGATCGAACTCGAACCCGATCAATCCCTGCTCAATGAACAGACATGTGCGGTCCGAAATGTCGAGGGCCACGACCAAGTCCTCGGGGGACGGGTCCGGAGTGTTCGGGATGATGGTGATGCGACCTTGCTGGCTGACGACAAAGAGACGGGAATCATCCCCAGGCGCCATCTTCAACCCGGTGATGTTGGGCAATTCGATCTGAGGATATAGGCGCTCGAGCGTGTACGGCTCGGCGCCCTGAGGCGGCGGACCGGGAAACGTCAGCTCGGTGTTCGCTTGCCGGGGAAGGTCAAGACCCTGACCGGAGGACTGACTTGTCAGCACCAGAAAAGGGGCGAGGCAGGTAGAGCAGAAAACGAACGACTTCAAAAACCAATTCACTTTCAACTTCCTTGGTCTGTAATCTTCCACTGGCATGGTGGCACAAGCACCCTGCGTCAACCGCAATGATCGGCAAAACAGATCGATGGGGCAACATCTGGAAGTCCCTGATTTACTGACGTTGATTGCGCTGGGATTCCCAAACGTGCGCGTACTTTAGGAAGACGGAGTGCGCGGCCATCCAGCAGATGATAAAGCCTGCGATGCCATCACGCCAGCCGCCATACATGATGTACTGCCGAATGAAGCGCCAGAGGGGGCGCAGCACGAGGTGGAACAGGGTCACCCGTTTGGTGGTGCGGGCACGATCCTCCCCCGCCCAGGCGGCGTAGCGTCCGTGCTTCTTCAGGTACTGGGCAAAGCTCTCAAAGGTGAAGTGAAGGAACTGGCCCTTTAGCTTCCCCACCTTGAGGGGCTGACCGTCACGCGCGATGATGTCCGCGTGGACGTGCTTGTCCTCGTACTTGCTCCGGTCGCGACGGAAGAGCCTAAGCACATCGTCGCGCTGCCAGCCGCACCCGTAGATCCGCTGGCCGGCAAAGTGATTGATCCGGTGAATGCGATAGCCGTCCTCGGGACCGTCCTGTTCGAGGACTCGCTCCACGTCGGCGCGCAGCTCGGGAGTGACGCGCTCGTCGGAATCGACAACAAGTACCCAGGGATGGGTCGCCTGGGGAATCGCCCAGTTCTTCTGGGCGGCGGAGTTCTCGTATTCGTGGACCAGCACGCGATCGGCGGTTTGCCGCGCGATCTCCGCCGTGCGGTCTGTTGAGGCCGCGTCCACCACCACCAGTACCTCGTCGGCGAAGCGGACCGAGGCGATGCACTCGGCGATGTGCCGCTCCTCGTTTCCGGCGGGGATCAGGGCTGTGAGTTTCTGTCGAGCCATTATTTCATCGTTGCCCCGGGGTCGAATGCCGTTGCCTTTCGCGGGTCCTGCGGCGAAATCATCCCTCATCTTCAATCCCGGGCGGAGATCAACATCCGATGGAACCGAAACAAATCCTGATGCTCACCATCCTGCTGCTGTCCGCCGTGATCGGCTCGGCCTACTTGGTGTACAAGTTGGAGTCGCTGGACCGCGAGGACAATTCGGACGGCAACGGCGACGACCAAGGTCATCACTGAGCCCTACGGTGAGGGGAGTTGATTACTCCCCTGCCAGACTCTTCTCCTGCACCAATCGGCCGTAGAAGGCCTCGAACTCAGCCAACTGCTGGGCCTTCACGTTCACCATGGCTCCGGTTCCCATGCCGTTGAGCGCATCGCGCAGCCGCTTGCGGTTCTGCGCGATCATCGACTCCAAAAATGCGCGTACCCGTTCGGGAGTCGCTTCGGCGACCTCCACGTTGAGGCCCTTGGCGATCTGCTCGTGGATGGCCGGGGAAAGCGCCTGACCGCCCTTCACTGTCTTGAGCAGGTTCTGCTGCCCCGCGATGGCGTCGATCAGCACTTCCGGCTGTTCGGTTTGGGCCTGATCGCGCTTGAAGATGATCTGGTAACCACCATCAAGAGCGCGGCGCTGGCGAAGCGACTCGATGATCGTCTTGAGCGACTTGGCCTCCGCCTGAAGGACCTCGACCGCGGAGGGCGTGTGGTCCATCTGCAAGAGCTCGCGATAGGATTGGGCGAGTTCGTCCGACAGTCCGCTCTCCTCGATACGATTGATGAAGCGCAGCTTGTTCTCCACCCGGAGCCAGTCGACCGCGTCCTCCAGGTCCCACCAGATGAAGGTCTGAATGAGGGTCACCACCATCTCCAAGGACTTGTCGATGGCGGAGCAGAGCGTGCGCATGTCGTGGATTTCCATGGCGCCGTGGGTCTTGTGCCCATCGCTCTCCTTGTTTTCGACGATTTCCGCCTGAAGACAGTTCTGGGACTTCTTGAGGAAGAACTCCTGGCGCTTCTTCATGTCGTCGCCGACCAAGACCTCCGCCACATTGTAGCGGACCGGGCCAAACATCTTGTCCGCCGTGAGGGACGCCCGCAGGGTGTTCATCTGGATTGAAGCCAGGTCCTCCCACGAGCGCTCAAGATTCGGATTAAATCGCCGCGCCTGAGCGTAACGCAGATCCAGGTAGTACTGAACCTTTGCCAGAATCCCCTCGATGTGGCGCTTCTGGATGGCGGTGAGCTGCATGGCCATGTTGCATTACTCCTCTGTTAGCTTGCGAATAGACGCCTGCAAAACACGTTGACCAAATAGGGGATAAAGCCAGCGGCGACCCATGTAGACCTCGCAGGCAGCCCAAAGTCCCAACACCGCCGCCATGGTGAGGACCGCGATTGCGGAAAAGTCCAGACCTCGCTGGAGCGCCGAGCCGAGCATCGGCAGGATCCCCCCAAGGACCCGCGCCAGAATCGTCAGCACGCACCAGCCGAGCATCGGCAGCAGGAGCAGGATCTGGAACTGGATGACTTGCTGGATATGGAAGATGGCCTGGCGGCTGCGCTGGCGAAAAAACAACCAGAACAAGGTTCCGAGGATAAAGCCCCAGATGGGAATCCATCCAAGGGCGTGAAGCATCGCCAACCACGGCCTTTCTTCCCAGCGCACGCTGGTCAGCTCTGCCTCGGACGGGATGGCGCGAGTCACCATTTCAGTCTCGTTACCTCACGAGACACAGTCCAAAGCCCATTCGCCCGGGGTGCAACGCCATTCCGACGCGGCAGGCTGATCCACGGTCTCGTGCCCGCCATGGTACAAACGAGTCGCCCGGGGCTTTTGCCGCTTGAAATAGGGGATTACCCCGATTAACCTTAATGCGACCCCAAAGGTAATACGCCCATGAACGAAGATTGGCTACCGACACCCCTGCCCATCTCGCCTCCGATACCATCTCTGGAAGCGATCTCTCCCCACACCACCCACGAGTACACCACACCGGTTCCCATTCCCGCGACTCCCATGCACCAGCATGCTTCGTCGGAGATGATCCACAAACAATCACCGATGTATGTGGGCCAGCGGCTGGGCAAGTACCAGATCCACGACCAGATCGGTCGCGGATCGATGAGCTGGGTCTTTCGAGCCACCAACACCCTGTTGGACATGCCCGTGGCGCTCAAGGTCATGCACCCCTCGGTGGCCCTCTTCCACAAGCACCTGCTGGCCCTGTTCACACGCGAAGCTCGCCTGACGCTCGAACTATCACACCCGCACATCGTCCGGGTCTACGACTTCGACACGGATCAGGGTGCCTACATGATGGCGATGGAGTATGTGCCGGGCATGACGAGCGGCGACGTCGTGGCCGCCTTGGGACCCATGGGTGAAGCCATGGCGATGCGGCTGGCGCTTCAGATCACCGACGCCCTCCAATATGCGCACCGCCAGAATGTGATCCACCGCGACATCAAGCCTTCCAACATCCTGATCGGCAAGGGCTCCATGGCCAAGCTCACCGACTTCGGCCTCGCCCGGGTCAGCGGGCGTCCCGAGGTCTCCCAGGAACCGACCGCGGGAAAGGCACTGGGAACGCCGAACTACTGGGCTCCGGAGCAAATCATGGACGCCAGCGCCATCGACCATCGGGCGGACTTCTACTCCCTCGGTGCCACGCTCTTCGAACTACTGACCGGCATCCTACCCTACCGCGGTCGAACGGCTCTGGAGACATCACAGATGCATCTCAGCCAGCCCGTTCCGGACCCGCGACAGTTCAACTCGCAACTCAGCGCATCGACCGCGACGCTCGTGATGGGCCTGATGGAGAAGAATCCTGACAACCGGCCAAAGACCCACGAGGACATCATCGCAGCCGTCAGGGCGATCATTGGCTGACGCACCCCGGATCGGTGAGGTGGGAGAAAAATGGAAAGGGCGGCTGAATGCGCTTGACGCGCAAGGCCGCTGAGCTGAGCCTCTCGATCCCTGCCGTTCGGGGTGTAGCGCAGTTGGCTAGCGCGCACGCTTCGGGAGCGTGAGGTCCCGGGTTCAAGTCCCGGCACCCCGACCACTCAACTGCCGAGAACATCCTTACTTCTATTTTTTCGAGGTTCGCCCTCCGCGACCCTTGACCGCGACCGCCGTCATTGCGGGAATCCGCCATGAACGCTGACCACCTCGCAACGCTACCCCTCGACGATCATCTCGCCGCGGTGCCCATGGAGCCAGGGGTGCTTGGATGGGCGATGGCCGCGCGGCGCGTGCTGGCCGCGTATAATCCCGACGCCATTTTGGTCGAGTACCCGGCTGCACTTCAGGACCAGGTCCTGGAACTGGCCGGTCGGCTACCGGTCATCACCGTCCTCGGCTGGCGAGTCGAGCCCGGCGACGCCCGCATGATCATTGGTGATCCCTGCGACGCCCGCATGGAGGCAATGAGGCTGGCCGTGGAGGCGGGGCTCCCCGTTCACTGTGTGGATGAACTTTCCTGCGACCGCGAGCGGAGTACTCCGGTGCTCCCGGATGCCACACTTGCCGAGACCCTTGGCGCTGCACGCTTCGCCGAACAACTCATCGACGGTCTGCCGCCCTCGATACCGAACGAAGCCGATCGTCGCCTCGCCACCCGCCTCCGCGAGACGGCTCGTCTATACAAGCGCCCGATCTTTGTGGGAAGACTTCATCGATTTGGCGCTCTTAGGAGCCTCCTCGCGAATCCCGCGGCCCGGCTCGTCAGTAAAGCCGACGAAGCCACGCCCACCCACGGATTCTTCCCCGCCACTGGACGTCAACTAGGCATCGCGCTGCGTGAGATCCCGTGGATTGCCTGGCTTTGGGAGGACTTTCGCTCGGGCCATTCGCCCGATGAATCGTTCCGGGTCAGCGAAGCGCTCGAGTCGCTGCTGCGAAGCGCCGGTGAGCGGTACCGCGCCGAGTACCACGAGGATGTCAACCTCACCGAATGGCGGGCGATCGGTCAGTACGCCCGCAACCTGGCGCTGGTGCGAGGCGGTGTGCGCCCCCGTCTATACGAGGTGACCATCGCCGCGAAGGGCTGCGTCGACGGCGACTTCGGCGCGATCACCCTCCAACAGGCTCTTGAGTACCCGCCCAATCGGAGCCAGGCGGACGTGGAAACGGAGCTGGCTTCGGACGAAGCAGGCCAACACGGCAGCCTGAATCTATACGGTGAGTTCGACGGAGATCGCGAGCGCCTTGCCCCCGCCTATGACTCGGGCGAGCTCCGGGAAATCAGCTTTGAGTTCAAGCGGCGCCCGCGGCCCACGGCGATCCAGAAAGAAAAATGGCGCGCCGACTTCTTCCGTCGCATGAATGGGATTTGCTCGTGGCCGCCGGAGGACGAGTTCATTGAGAAATTCTTCCGCACGGTACGGCAACGCGCCTACCTGCAGATTAGCGAGAACCACTCAGCAAGCGAGGAGTTCACTTCGAGTACCCTCGACGGACTGGATGTGCGCGAGACCATGCGCAACTGGCACCGGGGGAAGCTCTATGTCCGCCGCGAGCGCACCCCACCGGGACGCATTGGTCCTGTGATCCTCTATTGGCGCGATTTCCCCTTCACGGTCGAGGGCCTGTGGCGCACGACTCTCTACGCGGAAAACCAGAACGAGAGCGATATATCAATCTACTCAACGCAGCCGGGCCGCGAGATGGTCGGGCCAGGCATAGCGCGTATAGACTATTTCGGCATCCTCTCCGTCTATCCAGCGATGCAGATTCCGGACGTGTGGAGCGCCAATCTATACGCAGCCCGCATCTTCTCGTTGGTGCCTGGCGAACCAACGCACGCGCGCGTCCTGATCGCAGCCGGCCTGCTGTTTTCCGAGGAACGGTACGTCGCGGTCGTCGGACCCAACCCGCCCGACTCGGGACTGCGCCAACTGGCGCGGCGCCTGGGCAAGGGACTCGTATATCTTCCGCTTGGCACTTTCAGCAAGGCGCTGCTCAAGCGCGCTCGACAGTGCCACATCCTCTCGGGGCACAGTGTGCGCGGCTGGGCTGGGGATTACATTCCGCGACTTTGACGACTAGCGAATGCGTCCGAGGTTGCGCTCCACGATCTCGCGCGTCCTTCGACAACGCTCCTCAATCACACACAACAGATTCCCGCGCCCGACCAGCTGGTCCGCCAGCCCGCGTTGTAGCTCCTCGGTGACTGTCGGCTCGCCGGAAAGGTAGTCGCTCGTGGTCTCCCACAGCAAGCGTCCACCCCGTTGCAACAGCCGCAGATCGGCCAAATGGTCCATCAGCAGTTCGGCCTCATCCCCGTGGAGCCAATTGTTCTCCCGGGCGCGCTGCAGTACCTGCGAAGTGCTGAGGGGAAACAGCCGCTCTGCCTCCATGGGCCGCGCGAGCTGTATATACTGAGCGAGAAATTCCACGTCGATGACACCGCCGGGGCTGCGCTTGAGATCGAGAACTGCCGTGCGTGGAAGCCGTACCTGATCCTCAATGCGCCCCTTCATGGAGGCTATCTCGTTGGCAAGCTCGCGCGGCGGACCGATGGTGCTGTATAGACAACGAAGCGACTGCAATACCTGGTCGCCGAACTGTCTATCCCCTGCAACCGAACGGGCCTTGGTCAGAACCTGCCATTCCCAGAGCCCCGCCTCTCGCTGGTAATACTGATGGAACCGGATGTCAGTCGCAACCAATGGCCCACTGGCGCCGTCGGGGCGAAGGCGGGCATCGATCTTCCACAACTGGCCGTCGGGACTCATGCCGCCGACGTCGCGGATCACACCGCGAAAGACGCGATCAATCGTTTCGACGCGCGTGGCCCTGTCCGTGCCATCGCCCTCTTCGACCACGACCGCCAAGTCCAGATCGCCGGCGAAATGGACTTGTCGATCGCCCAGCCCTCCCAGCCCCAGAATAGCCCACCGGGGAACAGGCGGGTCGCCCATTTGCCTTAGCACCAATCGCGCGCTGAGATCCAGTACATGCTCGGCCAGAAGAGTCATCCTGGCGGCTCCATCAGCGGCAGAGCAGATGCCAAGTACCTCCTGCACGGAAATCAGGAATCCTTCCAGCATCTTGAACCGGCGAAGCTGACGAAGCGCGGTCTCATGGGAAACATCCAGGCGCTCGAACCCCAAATCATGGATCGCGCGGGCAGTTCGGGTCTCCTTGAGTCCATCGCTGGAAAGCATCTCGTCCAGCCACTCGGGATGAGCCACAAGCAGACGTCCAAGCAGCGAGCCGAAACCCAGCACCCGCAGCAGCAGTCGCAGGATAAGCGGATTCGAAAGGCACAGTTCGTAGACCCACGAGAACCCTCGCGCGTTCCTCAGGAGCAGGTCGAACTGATGCACTGCGTTGCGCGGCTGGGCCGTGGAAACCAGTTCCGTCAGGAGTTGTGGGAGCAGCTTCCGGAAGCTTTCCTGGCCGCGCAGGCTCGGCCCGTATTCGCTTGTCCCCACCGCGAGTCGACGAAGCGCCATGAAGCCGTCGTGATCGTCGAGGCGGCATGGCCGTAGCTCCGACAGAATGGCCTCAGTCGGCTCCGAATCGCCGAAGAGATAGTCGGCCAGTTCGAGGCCACCCCTTCCCCCTTCGTCTTCGATAATGCGCTGGAAAGTGTGGCGAACAAACTGGCGGAGCGTCGCCAGTTCCTCCTCGAAGGCACGGTAGTCGAGATAGCCGCAACGGATCGCGAGACGCTCGCGCTCGATCCCCGCGGCCGGCATGCGGTGCGTCTGACTTTCATGCATCATCTGAAGCGTATGTTCGATGCGTCTATACAGGAAATAGGCGCGACGTAATGTTGCCGCCGTGTCGGGATCAATCAGGCCTAATTTCTCGTGCAGCGCGAGCGCCGCGATTGTACCTCGGATCTTTAATTCTGGAAATTGACCGACCTGCACCAACTGCAATCCCGCCACCACGAATTCAATCTCCCGAATTCCGCCGAATCCTCGTTTAATGTCGAGCTCGCGTCCCTCTTCCGAAAGCCGCTCGAAGTCGATGCGTTTCTTGAGGCGGGAAATATCCGGAAATAATTCCTGGGCGGAGTTTCCGTCGAAGACAAACCCGTGGATAATTGGTTCGAAGATGGCGGCAAGTGATGCAGAGCCAGCAATGCAACGCGCCTTCAGCCAGGCGATTTTCTCCCAACGCCCCGCCTGTGTCAAAAAATACTGGACGCACGCGGCACGTGATCGCGCGAGTGGACCGCTGGCTCCCTCGGGACGGAGCCGTAAATCCACGCGATAAAGAAATCCTTCCGCTGTGTGCTCGCCAATTTTCCGGGCAATTTCGCGCCCCAGCCAATTGAAGAATTCGTGATTTGATGTGCGGCGAATTTTCACACCCTCGATGGGGCCGTCGACACCATCGGTTGTGCCTTCAGAATCGTATATATAGACCAGGTCAATGTCGGAGCTGAAGTTCAATTCCCCCGCGCCGAACTTGCCCATGGCGTATAGACAGAATCCGGGGATCTCACCATCTTCCTCAGAACGGGGAAGACCGAAGCGCGCGACCGTCTCCTGCCATGTCTCTGTATAGACAGACTCGACGATCGCTTCCGCCAGGTTCGAGAGTTCGCGACAGAGCTCCGACGTCCCTGCCAGTTCGCGCAGGTCGCGAACTCCGATGCGAAGGAGCTCCCGCTTCTTGAAGAGCACCAGTCGACAACCGCGCTCCCCCGCTGATCGGCAATCGGACAGGAACTCCATCAACTCCCGTCTATACAGATCCAGCGACTTTTCCCGATTGAGGCCGCGAGTCAGCATAACGCGACGCAGGAACTCGGGATGCCCAATGGCAACGCCGCTTAGATAGTCGGAGAAAGCGAAGAGCGAGGCCAGGAAATGAAGCTGCTCCGGATTGTCGCGAAGCGACCGCAATTCGCGCTTCACGTCGTCACCCTGCGCCAGCACATAGCGCGCAAGATGGCCAAGAGCCATCGACGAATCGGCAGCAAAGCTCAGGGCACGAACGAGGTGGGCTCCCACCTGGAGTTGCTCGGCCTCATCCTCCAGGTGCGCGAGCAAGTCCGCCAGCGTGACCATGTCGCCCTGACGACGTTCCTCCGGCCAGCGATAGGCAGCCGATGCACGGGCAAGGAACTCGGCCAGCGAATCTCCCGCTTGGGGGCTCTCAATCGGGTGAAAGTGCGCATTTTCCATGAAAAATCCCTTACCTCAGCTCCCAGCCGATCCCGAGGAAGCCGGGGAATGCCACCGGCAGCGAATACTCCACCCCACCATTCGCATCCATGATCGTCGCGACATCGATGGGGATCGACCCGATCGGGAGATCGGCGGTCGCGATCGTGGTGGTGCCAACCTCCTGCTCCATCGTCACACCACCCAGCGAGTACCGAACGCGGTAGCCCGTGATCGGCCCGAGGATCGGCTGCGCGGCACTCCACGTGCCCAACACATCCGGCGTGGTTCCGCGCCGCACATTCATCGGCGCAGCCGCATGGCGCGAAATCCAAATGCCTGACAGGATGTAGCACTCACCGGCATTGTTGTAGGCATTCTGATACCCGTCCCCCTGCATGGCATTGGGGACGAAATCCAGAACGCCATCGCCGTCATAGTCGCCCATCACTGACGAATAGACAAAGTAGTCGCCGCGCCCGTTGTAGGATTCGGCGCCGTAGACGATCCCGTATAGCAGCCCGTTCGAGACCGTCAGTCCCGTACCGATGCGCGTCGGAAGGTTCGGAAAGTTCTGACCGCCATACAGGATCGTTGCGTAACCCGCCTGATAGCGACCGAGAGGGGACCCGTATGGGGCCCCCATGAGGATCTCTGCGATGCCGTCCTGATTGAGGTCCGCCAACTCGATCGTGTCGGCCAGAATGCCGAAGTTCTCCGTCCCGACGAAGCAGGAGATTGGATAGTCCGCCGGTGGTGCGGCCGTGAAGATCGTGCTCTTTCCGCGCAACGCGGCACCTCCGCGCAGCAAGTAACCTGCACCCGCGAGCGAAAGCGCCCCCGCATCGTATCCGAGCGCGCCGACGACCAGGTCGTCGATTCCATCGCCCGTCACGTCTGCTGAGACAAGTTCCTCGCCGAAGTAGTCAGAGGTCTGCTCGCCGTAGATGATCGTATAGACAGAGGGATCGGCGGTTGCCATGTCGAGCTCGCGCTGTGAACGGAGCTGCTCTGCTCCCCACAGGATGTATACCTCGCCGGAGTTGCTCGTCGTGTTGTTCGGTCCGTCCCCACCCCCCGTCCCCGTATAGCCAAGTGAACTGATCGCCAGGCCCGAGCGCGTGACCCCGGCTCCCACAATCAGGTCCAGGTGCCCGTCGTCATCCAGGTCTCCCGCCGTATGCGTGGAGCCAAGCATGTCGCCGGGGTCACGGCCGTAGATCACCGTGAAGACGTCCGCGGTCTCCGCTTCGCCGACCCGCAGGCGATCTGTATCCCCAAAGGCGGAGTTCACATCCCAGGCGATCACGCACGCGCCGCACCGGTCCCGGTTGGCGTTGGGCCCCCAGGACTGATCCATGCCCATCACGAGGTCTGCGAGTCCGTTGCCATCAAGGTCGTGTAACTGGAGCCAACTGCCCAGGCGGTCGCCGGTGCTGAGGTTCCCGTTCACGGTCCGATTGGCGGCGCCGAGGATGAAGCGGGTACGCTGGGTGGACGGAAGATTGTTCAGGTCGAAGTCACGGATGGTCGTGCCCCAGTCGGGGCTACCGTAGAGGATCACCACCTCGCCCGCGCGAGCCGCTTCGGCAATGTGGACCCCGTGGGACGATCCAAGGATCAGATCCGCGTAGCCGTCGCCGTCGAGGTCCCCCGACGACATCTCGACCCCAAGCAACGCATCGTTGGCGACACCACGGATCGCCAGCCGCGGTCCCGTGTAGGTCGCCACGTCGACCGTTGCGCCGATGGTGCCGTCGCCAAAAACGACCCAGACCTGACCGTTACGGCTGCGCCCGTTGGTCGACGAGGTGAACGGGGCCACGGCGGTATCCATGAAGCCATCCCCATTGAAATCAGCAGCCTGCAACGGCGTGCCAAGCTGGCCACCGTTGGCGCTGTTCATGTAGATGGAACTCGTTGGCCCAGTGGGCGCCGCCAAATCCCAAGGCACACCCTGCGGCGCTGCAAGTGCCGGGACGAGGGGGAGCAAGAGGGCTGAGATATGTGTCCTAATCATCTTAGGTTACCCGCCCTCAATGTTCCGCTGGGCCGTCGCGATGGCAAGGGATTCAGTGGCCCGGCCAGTCAATTCCACCCCGAAGCAGAGACCGGCCGCGGCGTGCAAAGCTTTGCAAGCGGAACATGCCGAGATGCGCAAAGCCAGTCAAATCAGATATCGACACGCAATCGACACAGAGCAGAGGTAATCGTGCCGGTTTCTCTTGTGTTTCCAAGCAGGATGCGTATCTATACTGAGGGCAGTGGAGTTGGTTGGGTGGCTCAACAGTGACCAAACCCGTCAACCCAGCTCCCGGTCCGATCCAATAGGGTGACTGATTACCCCACCCGCTATCCCTAACCCAGGAGTTGCATCATGCCTGTTACGATCACCTGCAGGGGAACCAAGATTTCCGACGAACTGAACAGCTTGGTTGTGAAGAAGTGTCGGAATCTGAAGCGCTACTTCGACAAGGTCGACAAGATCGAGGTTGTCTTTTCCGCCGAGAAGCATCGCCGCAAGTGCGAAATTCGCCTCCACGCGGGACCGTTCGACCAGACCTCCGTTTTCGAGAATGGCGAAGAAGGCTCCGCCTTCGACAAGGCCCTGAAGGCAATGCAGCGGCAGGTGAAGGAAAGCAAGGAGCGGATGATCACCAAGAAACAACGCGTGGTGAGTGTGACCAAGCCGAACAACCGCAGTGGACGCACGCGGCAAGTCCTGCCGGAAGCGACCATCTGACGCGGCACAGCCCCTCCGGGGCGACTGATCACCATCACTCGTGGCAATTCCCCCGGTCCAGAGGAGTGGACCGGGGGGATTTTTTCGACCGATGCATAGAAAAAGGCTCCCGGTGGCGAACCACCGGGAGCCTTTGTTTTTACTGGAGTTAAGCGCCCGATCAGCCCTTGGCTGCCATGCGCTCGCCGACGACCTTCTCTTCGACGAACTTGGGGACGGGCTCGTAGTGATCGAACTGCATCGAGAACGAAGCGCGACCAGAGGAGATGTTACGGAGGTCCGTGGCGTAGCCGAACATTTCGGCGAGGGGAACCTTGGCCGTAACGACCTTGGCACCGCTGCGGTCACCGATTTCCTCGATCTTGCCACGGCGCTGGTTCAGGTTGCCGATGATGTCGCCGAGGTAGTCTTCGGGGCAGATCACTTCGAGGCCGAAGATCGGCTCGAGGAGAATCGGGCCGGCCTTGCGGCAGGCTTCCTTGAAGCCCATCGAGGCGGCCATCTTGAACGCCATTTCGGAGGAGTCGACGTCGTGGTAGCTGCCGTCGAACACTGCGACGCGGAGGTCGACCATCGGGTAGCCAGCCAGCGTGCCGCTGTTCATGGCTTCGATGACGCCCTGCTCGATCGGGCCGATGAATTCCTTCGGGATCACGCCGCCAACCACTTCGTTCTTGAACGTGAAGCCATGGCCGGGGTCGTTCGGCTCGACGCGGAGCCAACAATCGCCGTACTGGCCGCGACCGCCGGACTGACGGACGAACTTGCCCTGCTGCTCGATCGTCTTGGTGATCGTCTCGCGATAGGCCACCTGCGGACGGCCGACGTTGGCCTCCACCTTGTCCTCGCGACGCATACGATCCACGATGATGTCGAGGTGAAGCTCACCCATGCCGTAGATGATGGTCTGGTTGGTTTCCGGATCGGTCTTCGCGCGGAAGGTCGGATCCTCTTCCATGAGGCGACCAAGCGCCTTGGAGAGCTTGTCCTGATCGGCCTTGGTCTTGGGCTCGATGGCCACGGAGGTCACGGGCTCGGGGAAGGTCATAGACTCGAGTCGGATCGGATTGTCCGGATCGCACAGCGTGTCGCCGGTGCCGGTGTTCTTCATGCCGACCATGGCGACGATGTCGCCGGCGCGTGCCTCGTCGGTGGCCTCACGCTCGACGGCGTGCATGATGTACATGCGGCCGATGCGCTCGTTCTGGTCACGCTTGGAGTTGTAGACGTAGGAGCCTGCCTTGAGCACGCCGGAGTAGATGCGCACGTAGGTCAGCTTGTCGACGCCACGGGGGTCGCGCATGACCTTGAAGGCCAGGGCGCTGAACGGCTCGTTGTCGTCGGACTGGCGGGTCATCTCGGCGCCGGTGCGGACGTCCTCACCCTTGATGGCGCCAACTTCGTTCGGGGCCGGCAGGTAGGTGACGACGCCGTCGAGGAGCATCTGCACGCCCTTGTTCTTGAAGGCGGAACCGCAGAAGACCGGGGTGATCTTGCACTTGAGCGTGGCGGCACGGAGTGCAGCCTTCAGCTCGTCGGTGGTGAACTCATGGCCGTCGAGGAACTTCTCGGCGAAGGCGTCGTCGTACTCGGACAGGGACTCGAGCATGAACTCGCGATACTTGGCCGCGGTGTCGGCCAGATCGTCAGGAATGGCGACGTCCTTCCAGGTCTTGCCGGTGGAGTCGGCCTTGTCCCAAACGCGGGCGGTCATGGCAACGAGGTCGATGATGCCGATGAACTGGTCCTCGGCGCCGATGGGCCACTGGACGGGCACCGGGTGGGCGTGGAGGCGCTCCTTCATCATGGTGATGGCGCGGCCGAAGTCGGCACCGATGCGGTCCATCTTGTTGACGAAGGCGAGGCGGGGGACGCCGTACTTGTCGGCCTGGCGCCAAACGGTCTCGGACTGGGGCTCAACGCCACCGACGGAGCAGAAGAGGGCCACGGCGCCGTCGAGCACGCGGATCGAGCGCTCGACTTCCACGGTGAAGTCCACGTGGCCGGGCGTGTCGATGATGTTGATTTCGTAGTTGGTGTCGACGTTCTCCTTGGCGGACGACGTCCAGTAGCAGCGGGTGGCGGCGGAGGTGATGGTGATACCACGCTCCTGCTCCTGCTCCATCCAGTCCATCGTGGCGGCGCCGTCATGCACCTCACCGATGCGGTGCTGCTTGCCCGTGTAATAAAGGACGCGCTCGGTCGTGGTCGTCTTTCCAGCATCGATGTGAGCCATGATGCCGATGTTGCGTACCTGCTCCAGTGGTGTTTTGCGTGCCATTCTGTTCCTCGATCGAAGATGTAGCGGATGGTGGACGGCAATCCCGCAGCGGGCTTTTTTCGCCGCGGATCGAGCTCGCGATGAGCGCCGAATGCCGGAGGGAAAAACTCGCCTTCCTTAAACCCGCGAGAAAGTGGGGAATGGCCTTTCCGCCCGTCAAGGCTTAACCGGTGTTTGTCGGGTCACTTATCTCAGTATCTGCGATAAAGCCGGGTCAGCTTCTGCCCTGTTTCCCGGCAAGTTCCCCGCCTCCGCGAGCCACCAGCACCACCACGAGGCCGATACCGGCAATCACCTCCAGCACCCCGCCGAGCCCCCAGGCGAGCGCGTAGGAACGGTCGCTGGCCGCCCCCAGCACCCCAAATCCGGCAATCATGGCCAAGGTCCCCGTGGTGTTGAAAAGCCCCATCGCGGCCCCGCGCGCCCCCGCCGGTGCAAGCCGACCAACAAGCGTCAAGGCGGGCAAATACATGAGCCCCGAAAGGATCCCGCAGTAGGCCATCGTCGCCACGGTCGAACGGTAGTCGAGCACTCCAAGTAGCCCATAACCAAGGCCGTACAGCACGGAGGCCATGCCCATCATCCAGGCGGCTCCGAACCGCTCGCACAGGCGAATCGCGGGGTATAGACCGACAACAAAGGCGCTCCAAAAAGCGACCAGCAGGACTCCGGAACCGGAGACGCTGTCGAGGCCAAAGCGGTCCTTCACCATGAGGCTCGTGAGCAGGGCAAACCCCGCGAAGGTAAACTTGTCGATCATGCCGAAGCCGATGGGGACCCAGAGACGACGCAGGGAAAGTTGTTCCCCCGACGTCGGCATGCGGCGGGCAACAGGAGATTCACGCTGAAAAAGGATGAAGACCGCCACGAGCAACAGTCCGCCACCGAGGATCACAAAGAGCGTCCGCAATCCAGCTTCGCCAAACTGTGCCGCCATCGCCGGTCCAATTAGGTACGCGAGTGGGAGCCCCCCCGTCACAACGCCAAGGCTGCGTCCCTGATGCTCGGGAGCGGATTGGTCAACAACCCAGGCCAGCAGCACGACCTGCGCCGTGGTGTCGAAGCATCCTTGGGCAAAGCGGACCACCAGCAGCAGGGGCCACGATGTGACAAACGGTAGCGCCGCCGTGAGCAGGCCCGTGCCGACCAAGGCCGCCGTCAGCAGCGGGATGCGGCGTCCCATGCGGTCGCTTAGCCATCCGGCGCCGAGCGACAGGAGCACGGTCGCCGCGCCATTCGCCTTCAGGAACCACGCCGCTTCGCTGTTGCTGAGTTGGAACGGACGGCGCACCAGAGCCTCCATGACCGATCCGACCACCGACATGGATAGGAACAGGAAGAACTGTGTTCCGAGGGCAACCAGCAGCGCAGGAGTTAGCCACCGGTTCGGATGCGGGGTTGGGTTGTCAGAGGCTGGCGACAAGAGGGTACCTGATGGCTGAGGCGGAAGCTACTTGCGGCTGATCTCCCACACAAGATGTGCCAACTCCGGGACGATCAGCTTGTCCATGGCAACCTGAACGGCGTTGCTGGAGCCCGGCATGGCAAAGACCAGTGTCCGGTCACAGAGCCCGCCGATCGCGCGCGACAGCATCGACGCGGCGCCGACCTCGTGCCAGCTAAGCATGCGGAAGATCTCGCCAAAGCCCGGTAGAACCTTGGTCAGGACGCTGCTGATGGCCTCGAAGGTACCGTCGCGTGGCGCGATGCCGGTTCCGCCGTTTGTCAGGATGGCATCGACCGTACCGGAGCGTGCGAGTTCCAGAACCCGAGCCCGGATCAGGTGCGGCTCATCGGGAAGGATCTCGTAATGGACCAGCGAGTGGCCACCCGCCAGGAGCTTTTCGCGAATGAGGCCGCCGGAAGTGTCCGTGTCCGGAGTGCGGGTATCGCTGATGGTCAGGACAGCGACGCGTGCCGGGGGATGGGAGTTCGCCTTTTCGCGATGCTGCTGGGTGGAGGCGGATCCGCTCATTGATCGGCCGCTTGGACGATGGAGATCATGCTGGTGCTGCTGTGCGCGAGTCGATGATCGGGGCCGTAGCAGTTGATCTGTTCACGGCCCACCATCGCTTCTTCCAGCGGGCAGATCTTCACGGTCGCCTGACCGAGGTAGTCGACGTCGTAGGCGATACGAAGCGCGTCCTCGTAGTTGAACGAGAACAGCGTCATCATCATCTCAATCACGTAGGCATAGCTGTGCTCGTCGTCATCCAGAAGGATGATCTGGAAGAGCTTGGCCTTGTCGACCTCGGTTTGTTTTTGGACTTCAGGGACGAGTTTGGTGGAACCCATATCGGGGCAAGAGATCCTGGATTCGGACAATTCCGGTACTAAATCGGCGGGAGATTGTCCGAACCCCGGTCGCTTGGCAAGGGCAGCCTTGGCTTTACTCTGCAAACATCCAATTGCCGCTGATCAGTTGATAGTCGGTCTGCTTCTCGGCGCTCGAGCGCTTGGTGGAAACAACGCCCGTCGCCCCGGCATTCACATAGTAGCCTGCGTCGTCGTCATCCAGGCGGCGAAGCGCGGGGGAAGTGCGGTTGGTGTCGTAGGCGTAGAACCGGCGTCCACTTGAGTTGGAGCTGTCGGTGCAGATTGCCACGAACGAGCCGTTACCCATGGGGACCACGCCAAGGAAGTCCTTGTCGCGCTCGATGCGGAAGGTCTCGCCGGTGCGGATGTTGAAATAGCGAAGCTCGTCGTCGTCCTCGACCCAGACGACGTGCTGGCCGCTGACGGCTGCGCTGATGGCCTGGCCGCTGTCGGTCACCCGAACTTCCACGAAGGCGTTGGGCCCGTCGAAGGCGTACAGGTTGCCGCCATCGAGGGCGATGGCGTAGCTGCCGCTGGCTGCATAGCCGTCTGCCGCCCGGTAGATGCGCTTGCGCGCGGTGGAGTCGCCCACATACACGCACACGTCGCCGTCGGTCTCAAGGAAACTGGCATTCACCCGCGAGTCCAACTCGGAGGACTCGGTCGCCGGTGAGTACGAGCGGATCGTGATATCCTTGATGCGGAAGTAGAAGAGCGGGTCTGCATTCCCCGACGTCGTGGCGCTGATGAGGTCCACATAGCAGCGCATGGCGCGCGGCTGCGTGAAGGTCCGGCGGTCGAAAACGATCTGAAGCTGTCCCGATCCCGTGGTGCGCAGCGCACTGAAGCGGTTGGAGGTGATGCTCGCCGTCGCGTACTGGATGAAGTCCGCGGTGTGGAAGCGCACGCGCATCTCGGGTGCCGTGCCGGTGTAGTTCGGCGTGAAGTCGAAGTTCACCGTCATCACAGAGATATTCCCCTCCCCGGTGGTGTCCGCGGCGGGAACGTTGAAGACGGGGCTTTCAAGCCACCCTACGGAGTTGTGAGGCGTGGTGTCCGACATGGCCATCTGATAGCCGGTGCCGTCGTACCATGTGCGGATGTAACCGTAGTCGGGAAGCGGCTGCCAACTGGTCTGGAACTGGGAGACGGAAAGCGAGACGGTGTCGATCAGCTCGGTCGTGACCTGTTCGGCGGCGGCGGGAGCATGGGCTCCGACTGCGAGGATGGCGGCGAGGGCCGCGAATCTGGACTGAATCGATTGCATGGTGAGTACTCTCTGGGTGGAAAAGGTTGATGCCCCGGATGTCGTAACGGACGAAACTTCCGTTTCCTTCGACACCCGGGGCACCTTGTTTGTTCCGCTCAGACGGTCTATCAGCGAATTCGCATCTTTTCCGGCTCGATGGGGACCTTGCCGCCGGGGCTTGTGAGGGCGCCTTCGGAGGCCGGGCCGACGAGCTGGGCGTACTTATACAGGGCACCGCCGCCGTAGCGGGCCTCAATGGGCTTCCAGTGCTTGCGGCGCTCGGCGAGGACCTCGTCGCTCACCTCAAGGTTGATCGTGCCCGCCTCGGCATCCAGCGAGATGATGTCGCCGTCCTGCACGAGCCCGATCGGTCCGCCGAGCTGTGCTTCGGGGCTGACGTGGCCGATCATGAGGCCGCGCGTGGCGCCGCTGAAGCGACCGTCGGTGACCATGGCGCAGTCATAGCCCAGTCCCTGGCCGACGAGCGCCGCCGTGGGGGCGAGCATCTCGCGCATTCCCGGCCCGCCGCGCGGTCCTTCGTAGCGGATCACCACCACGTCACCCTTCACGATCTTCAGGTTCGAGATCGCGTCGAAAGCGTCGTCCTCGCAGTTGAAGACCTTCGCGGGTCCGCGGTGCGAGAGCACCTTCACGCCGGCCGTCTTGATGACGCAGCCATCCGGGGCCAGGTTGCCGTACATCACCGCGAGGCCGCCGGTGTTGCGAACGGCCTTGGCGACGGGGCGGATGACCTCGTTGCTCGGGTCGACCACGATGTCCTTCAGGTTCTCTGCCATGGTCTTGCCGGTGCAGGTCATCACGTCGCCGTGGAGCAGACCGCCGTCGAGCAGCGACTTGAGGATCACCGCGATGCCACCGGCCTTGTGGACGTCCTCGGCCACGAAGCGGCCGCCCGGCTTGAGGTCGGCAACGATGGGGGTGCGACGGCTGATGCGGTCGATGTCGCGGATGGTGAAAGTGACGCCGCACTCCGCCGCGATGGCGGGCAGGTGGAGGAACGCATTGGTGGAGCCACCGGTCGCCGCCACGATCGCCGCGGCGTTCTCGAACGCCTTGAAGGTCATGATGTCGCGGGGCTTGATGTTCTTGTCTAGCAGGTCCATGACCGCGTGGCCGCAGCGCGTGGCCCAGATGTCGCGGGACTCATCGACGGCGGGTGCCGAGTTGCTGCCGGGGAGCGCCATGCCGAGGGCCTCGCTCACACAGGCCATCGTGTTGGCGGTGAACTGGCCACCGCAGGAACCGGCGCCGGGGCAGGCCCCGCACTCGATGTCGTGCAGTTCCTGGTCGCTGATCTTGCCGGCCGCGTGGGAACCCACGGCCTCATAGACATCCATCACGGTGATGTCCTTGCCGTTGTGGTGTCCCGGCTTGATGGTGCCGCCGTAGAGGAACACGGAGGGAATATTGAGGCGCGCAATCGCCATGAGCATCCCCGGGAGGGACTTGTCGCAGCCCGCCAGAGCCACCAGGCCGTCGTAGCAATGGGCGCGGACCATCAGCTCCACGCTATCGGCAATGACCTCGCGGGAGACCAGCGAGGCCTTCATGCCTTCGTGGCCCATGCCGATGCCGTCAGAGACGGAAATCGTCACAAACTCGCGCGGCGTGCCGCCTGCCTCGTTGATGGCCTTCTTGGCTACCTTGGCGGGACGGTCCAGCGAAATGTTGCAGGGAGTCGCCTCGTTCCAGGAGGACGCCACGCCAATTAGCGGGCGATAAATCTCCTTGTCGCCCAAGCCCATGGCGCGCAGGAAAGCGCGGTGTGGCGCCCGGGCCGGGCCGTGAGTCACAACGTGGGAGTGAAGGGGACGATCTTTGGCTGACATCAGTTTTGGACCACTTTCGCATTCGTGATGGTTCTGCTCGGACAAAAGTCAGCCGCCCCAACGCCCCCGGCACAAGCGCAACTGTTCATCTCAACCGACTGGGAGCGTCCAATGACCCACCTGCGCTGGCTTTTTGTCCTGATGGCATTCTCTCTTCCGAGCCTCATTCGCGCCGACATATATGGCCCCTATCGAAGCATAGAGAAGACATTCTTGCAATCGGAGGCGATAGTCGTCGTGAGGGTAATCGAGCGTGTTGGTATCGTGGATGGAAAGGCGATGACGCTGGAGGAGTATCAGGAAAGCCGAAGGGGGAAGAGACGAGAGTACAACCCTGCCTTTACGATCACGAGTCGCATTTCGCCGTGGAGAGTGGAACTGGTCCGCCCGATCAAGGGGGATGCCTTTGAAGGCCCGACTACCACAACGCTGGTCTTGGGGCTCGGCCATTGTCCAGTCTTGGATCGCCATACCTACAACGACCCGGAACTGAATGCTATTGATCGACTCCACGGGATGGCGGTCTCGAAGTCACCCCCGCACACCGAGTTTGCCCGCGGGCAATGTTGCCTGGTCTTCCTTGAGCGGAGCTTATACGGCGACGTGCCCTACGAAGTTCTGAACACCCGCGCCGCGACGATTGAAGTCAGCCCGGACTTTGCCAAGGACCTCACTGAGGCGGAACGTCAGGATCCAAGAGTCCTACGCGAACTCATCCTGCGGGAGTCGGAGAAAGACCCTGCCGTGATCACAGCAGCCAGCATCCGAGGAGAGAGCGTCCAATGACCCACCTGCGTTGGCTTCTTGTCCTGATGGTCTTCTCTCTTCCGAGTCTCATTCGCGCCGACATCTTCGGCGACTATGCGGGAATGGAGAAGATGCTCGGGCAGTCCGATGCAGTGGCCATTGTGAAGATCGTTGCCCGGGTCGCGATCATCGATGGGCGTGAGATGACGATGGCGGAGTTTGAGGAAAGCCGAAGGGGGAAGCGGTGGGAATACAACCCCGCCTTCACCATTAACGGTGTTGTCTCATCATGGCGAGTACAGCTCGTCCGCCCCATCAAGGGCGACGCCTTCGAGCGACTTACCACCGATACGCTGTCGATGGGCCTGGGTCCCTATCCGATCATCCGCTACTCGAAGAAGAGTGACCCGGAACTCGACGCGGTCGAGCGACTTCAGACCGTGGCGATGTCAGAGCCCATGCAGCCGATCAAGCCGGGACAGTGCTACCTAGTGTTTCTCCGCCAAAGTTCCTATGACCTGTCCTTCACCGTCCTGAACTTGTCCGGCTCCATGATTCCCGTCAGCCCTGACTTCGCCAAGGACCTCAACCACGCGGAACTCCATGATGCGAAGCTGCTCCGCGAACTGCTCATCCGCGAATCGGAGGAAGATCCCGCCACAATCACGGCGGGCGCGGCGCAGCCACAAGAACGCTGACCACGGAGACCCAAAGGCACGGAGAAAAGCGGAATTGTAGCAAGCGGCGCAGTTTCTTCCGAATCCCATCGGAGGTCGGCTTTCTCGCGTGGCTGAGCGACGCTCCCCAATTCCCCACGGACGAGCGCCGGCCAACATGATGGGCTTGCAGGTTCAGCAGATTCGGAGCTCCCCCCTGTCTCGTCTACGTAAATTCAGCGGTGTATTTTCGCAGGCCTTACGGGAACTGAGGCATCGAACCTCTGCCGACACGGCAAAGCCTGAAGGGCCGACAGAACCAAGCCCAGCCTGACCGAGCAGCGCGAGGGAGGGCTGGGTGTTCTGAGAGATGGTGTTGCGGTCTGAAGGACCGCCGCTTCGTCGTTCTGGGGGGTGCCTCTCGGGGCTGGCTGAATCGACCTGCGGCGGTCCTTCAGACCGCGGTTCATGTTTGCTGACCCAGGCCTCCCTCGCTATCGCTCGGTCAGCCTGGGCTGGGATCCGGTGGCCCTTCAGGCCACTGCCCGCCGAGCCCAGACTGATGACGAATACTCTCACTCGTCGATCACCCTCATCGCTCCCATTCTAAATCTGCCGAATTGCACCATGATCACGGCGGGTGTTGATCGAGGCTATTGACCCTCGCGCAACAGGGACGCAGCCTTGGCGGAGGAGTACATCATCCCCCCGGAGTCCCCCTTAACGTGAAAGCCTTGGCTTACCTGAGCAGCGCCCTGATCCTTGCTACGATTGCCTGTGCGTCGCCGCCGACGCCGGAAGCAACGCCCGTCGCGGCGCCCTCCGCCGAAGTGGTTGCCCCTGAAACCCCCATCGTTATCGTCAAATCCCCCATTGCCGAGAACTGCTACACGGCCTCAACCGAACCGCGGAAGATCGATACCATCGTTGTGCACTACACGAGCGCCATCTACTGGTTTAACAAGGACTTCCAGAAGATCGTTGGGCCGGAGGGCAAGGCCTACGCCGAGAGCATCAAGCTCACACCCGAGACGCTCCCCGAGCACAAGTACGACTGGCAGCTCAACAAGGCGATCTTTACCGCCTACAAGGTCTCCTCGCACTACATGATCGATCGCGACGGGACGATTGTGCGCCTTGTGGACGACAACAACGTGGCCTGGCACGCCGGGAAGAGCAAGATGCCCACGGACGGTCGCGAGGGTGTGAATGGCTTTTCGATCGGCATTGAGCTGACCGCCAGCCACCCGGCGGACGACCCCTCGGTGAAGACCCCGGAGGACGCCTACACGGCGGCGCAGTACGAGTCGCTGAACAAGCTCATCGCCCATCTCTGCAAGGAGCACCCCATCACCGCCGTGGTCGGGCACGACGAGATCGCTCCGGGACGCAAGACCGACCCGGGCCCGCTCTTCCAATGGGAGAAGGTCCGCACGCCTGACTACAAGCCCCTGGTCGATAACAAATGACGACAGTCGCCATTCTGCTCTTCGACGACGTCGAGGTCCTTGACGCTTGTGGTCCATTCGAGGTCTTCGCGACCACGAAGCGGCAGGATGGCGAGTTGGCTTTTCGTGTGGTCACGGTGTCGCCCGGCGAGAAAACGGTCACGGCCGTGGGAGGATTGCGGCTGCTTGCCGACTTCACACTGGACGATTGCCCCGATGCCGACGTCCTCGTGATCCCCGGGGGCGTCGGACGGAAGCGCGAGGTCGACAACCCGGCCCTGATCCATTGGATTGCCGCCCGTGCCCCGCGCGCCCGCATCGTCCTTTCTGTCTGCACCGGCGCGTTCCTTCTGGAGCGCGCCGGGCTGCTTCGAGGCCTGGCGGTTACCACCCACTTCAGCGCCCTCGACGAACTGGCGGAGGTTCATACCACCGGAGAGGTCCGGCGTGACTGCCGCCTGGTCCATAATGGCTCGATCGTCACGGCGGCAGGCATCTCTGCGGGTATAGACGCGAGTCTCCACGTGGTGGCGCGGCTCTGCGGTGAGGAAGTGGCAATCGCCACGGCTCGCCGGATGGAGTATCGCTGGAGCAGGTAGCCCCCGCGGTCGCCGGATAAAAACTTACGGCCCGCCTTCATTCACTTTGTTTCACAATTCAATTTTTTCCTTGTCATGTGACCGCTCACAGGCAATGAAGTTCCCCGTCCAGCACTGATACGCTGTGTCGTACATTGTCACGCGGGGAGATTGTCTTGTGCGTATGCCAAGAAGATCGCTTGGGCTGTTCATCGGGCTAACACTGCTCGCTCACGGTACGGCGCTGCCGGAGTCTGTCCTTCTGAAGGACGGGCGGCGCCTGGAGGGCCTCATTATCAGCAAAGACGACAAGGGCATCGTCCTCGACATGGGGACGATGGAGTCGCGCTGGTCGCTCGCGGAAATTGAGTCGATCGAGCCAGGGCTACCGGTGAATGTGTTCCGGCAACGCATCAACAGGGCACTTTCCACGGCAGAGCAGCAGGCACGAGGCGGCAAACCGGAGCTGGCGACGCGAACACTCCAGAATGCCATCGCGCAGTTCCAGGACGATCTTGATCGCATGGATGCGGTTCCGGAAGAGGTGCAGAAGCTCCTCGACAGGGTTGAGAAAATGCGCCGCGACCTGGTGCCCAAGTCGCCCGAATCTCAGAAGGCGGAGCAGCTTTTCGAGGCAGCGCAGAACGACCTCAATTTCGCCCGCGAAGTCGACGCCTTCAAGAAGCTGAAGGAGGCCGCGACCTACGATCCGAAGCGCGCCGACATCCAGAACATGCTGGGTCGCGTAGCGGTCCGCGTGAATGAACCGGAAGCAGCCATTGAGGCCCTCGGCGCGGCCATTCGCCTTTCGCCCGAGGCATACTACACCAAGGCCTGCGGGCCGCTCCTGAACCTGCTGGAGGATCGCGGGCGCCGCCTCCTCACCGACCGCCGCGCCGCGGACGCACTCCCTGTCTTCGAGGAAATCCTGCTGCTGAAGGGGAACGCGGGCGGCGCGGTGTCCCTCGACGAGTTCCTGGCGCGCCAGATCACGCGCGAGAAAACACCGCCAGAGGAAGTCCTGATCGAGGTCTACAAATATGCGGACGACAACGACCTGGTGGATCTGGCGCTCGCCGCGGTCCGCAAGGCCGCCACGATCAAGCCCGACGATCCCGCCATCGGCAAGCTGCTGAACGAGGAGAACTTCGTCGACAAATTCAGACGCGCCATCTCGGACGGAAACCTCGAACTGGCGGCGAAGCTCCAATCGGACCCGATGGCCCAGGTGGCGCACGTCGCGGAGCGAATGCAGGAGGCCGCGGGCAAGGCCAGCCCCGACATCCAGGCAGCCGGACTCCTCGAATCCGCCAAGGCCGCGCTGGCCGCCAAGAACTACGCGGAGGCGGAACGGCTCGGCACGCGTGTCGTCAGCGATTTCCCCGGCAGTTCCAGCTCCAGCGCCGCCGCGGAAATCGTCCGCGTCGCCCGTCTGGAGGCACCCATCCGCGCCGCCATCGAAAAGGCCCGCCTCCAGATCGAAGCCCGCAAGTACGACGCCGCAGAGGAAGCCCTTGAGAAACTCGCTGCCGATTATGCCATCGCCGAGAGCACCCAAAAGGGGGACTACGACACGCTGGTGAAACGCATCCCGCGCGAGCGCGAGGCGGACCGGCTCTGGGAACTGGCCTCGATCGAGATCCAGCGCGAGCGATTCGAGGAGGCGCTGGAACGCCTGAACGAATTGGTGGGGAGCTATCCGGAAACGGTCTCGGGGCAGAAGGCCGCCAAGTGGCTCGGGGACTATCGTAAGCGGCTGGAAGGTGAAGCGACCCGTGCCCGGCTGTTCGATGTCGGCGCGACCTTTGCCATCGCCGACCCGGCGCTGTGGCGCGCGGCGGATGACTCGCGCCCTGCGCGCCGCGATCAGGTGGCGCCGGTGGTCACGGAGAAGCGCAGCGCCGCGTGGGAGCAATTCGACCAGCAGATGGCCGCGCAGGCGGAGTTGCTCAAGGACCGACGCGCGCGCTGGCTGCACATGGGCCTCCCGCTCCTGATCGGTTGCCTCGGTGTCCTCGCCCTGGTGTGGCGCTTCGCCCGCCCGGGTGCCGCTCCCTACAAGGAAGTCGACCAGCTGGACGAGGAAAAGAAGGAGGCGAGCGAGAGCAGCGGCGAGGTGGGGACGAGCGCCCAGCACACCTGCCGCATGTGCGGACACAAGAATGCCGTCGAGGTGCTCATCTGCGGGATCTGTGAGTCGCCGATGCAGCTCACCGCCGTCGAGCAGGAACGGGCCGAGGATCGCGACCGTCGCGCCAACTTCGATCCGTGGGAGGTTCGCGTTCAGGCCAAGGCAATCAACGACTTCGAGAAGTATTACCAGAAGGCCCGCGACCTGGCCGAGACCAGCGACGTGCAGGCCGCCATCGAGAACTGTCGCCACGCGCTGCACGAGGATCCGCTCCGCAAGGACGGCTACCTGTTGCTCGCGTCGCTCTATGAGCGCACCGGCAAGAACGACGAAGCCGCGACCTGCTATCGCGAGGTACTCCTGATCGATCCCGGCGAGGTGATCGTCCGCCAGAAGATCGAATCGCTGCTTTCCCTCTCCCAGCAACCGCTGCGCTTCAGCCCGGTGGGTGCCGCGCTGGCGGGACTGGTCTGGTGGGCGCTTTTCTGGATCGTGATCGGCATCGACTCGGCAGGATGGTACCTGCGCCTCCCCCTCTGCGTGATCGGAGCGGTGCTAACCTGGAAGCTCTGGCAGCTTCAGGAGCGCAGCAGCAAGATCACCGTGCCCGCCGCGCAAGGCGTGACCGTGGAACGCCCGCGTGCCTTGCCGACGGAGGTTCTTTCCTGGCGTGGTCAGGATCGGCAGGCAGCGGAGCTGGCAAAGGAGATCTCCGCCCACACCGGTACACCGGTGCCGACGCTCTCTTCGCGGCGGTTGCTGATGGCGATTGCGCTGTCGTTGGTCGCGCTCCTGGCCCTGGTGGCACTCGCCTGGGGAGGGCACGCGCCGCTGGCGCTGGTCGCCTGGCCCGCGCTCGCTGGGCTGGCCTTCTACCTGCTGGAAATCCACCCGCGGGCCTACACGGCGCATGTACTGCTCCGCCACGCCTACGAGGAAACCACCTCGCCGTGGGTCGACCCGCATCGTCCCTTCAAGCCCAACCGGCGTCAGGTCCTCGGCGAGTTCCTTGTCACCTCGTTCAACGAGTTCCCCATCAGGTGGGCACTGCGCCCGCACCCCTACGGCGATCATCGCCAGGGCGTGCTCAACAGCCTGCAACAGACCCTCAACCGCCACTGGGCCTGTCACCAGTTCTACAACGGTCTTCATGTCGTTCGCGACATCGAGATGCCGAAGCCCCCTGGCATCGCCCACGCCGCATCGGCCTTCAGCGTCGTACTGTTGCTGGCTGTCGTGGGGACTGCCTACCATCTCACCAGCAAATCCGCTCGCGAGGAGCGCTTCGAGGATTCCATGCGCCTCGGGTATCAGAACCTGCTCGACGGGCAGCCACTGGTCGCGCGCGGATACTTTCTGGAGGCCTCCATCGCGTCGCCACGCAACGCCGTCGCGGCGCTTTACTCGGGGCATGCACTCAATGCGCTCGAACGGCCCGCCGAGGCGGAGCGCGCCTTCCGGGTGGCGGTTTCGCTCTCTCCCAACGAGCCGGTCCCGCACAATGACTACGGCAACTTCCTCCAGCGCCGGGGGCGCCTGCGCGAGGCCACGACGCAGTACGAACTGGCGCTCCGCAGTGAACCGCAGAACGCCGACATCCTCAGCAACCTCGGCTCGGCGTTCTACAAGCTGAAGGAATATGACGAAGCCGCGAAGACTCTTGCCAAGGCAGTGGAGGCAGACCCGAATCATTCGCGGGCGCACACGTCGCTCGGGTTGGCGCTGGAAGCCCTCGGTAAGTGGAGCGAGGCAGAGGCCGCCTTTCGCAACGCCGTTCGCGTCGCGCCGGACGTTGACTATACGAACGTCGCGCGGACCCGACTCGAAGAGGGACCTCGAACGAGTGATCAGCGTCTTGAACTCCCCGCCAGCAATGCCCCTTAAGGAATTCCGATCGTGGTTGCTCCGGTTCCCAGTCACAGCGGCGACGACCTGACCAAGGTCCTCAAGCCCGGCGAGGCGAAGCCTTCGGTCCGCAAGATCGGCGACTTCGAACTGGTCAGAATCCTCGGGGAGGGTGGCATGGGGAGCGTCTATCTGGCGCGCGATCCGGCCCTGGAGCGCCAGGTCGCCATCAAGGTCGTCCGCCGCGAGATCGCCAACAATGAGCAGTTCCTCGCCCGCTTCATGCGTGAGGCCAAGATCTGCGCCTCGCTCAACCATCCCAACATCGTCTCGACCTACAGCGTCGGAACCCACGATGGCGCGCCCTACCTGGTGCTGGAATTGGTGGAGGGACACACCCTCAAGGAGCTGCTCCAGACTCCCCCGCCGCTGAGCCTCGAACGGGCGCTGGAAATCCTCGCCCAGTGCTGCGAGGGCCTCGAGGTGGCCGCGCGACGCCGCATCGTGCATCGCGACATCAAGCCCGCCAACATCATGGTGCGAACCGATGGCCTGGTGAAGATCATGGACTTCGGCCTCTCCCGCGAGGTCCACACCGGGAACCACTCGATGACGAGCGCCATCCTCGGCACGCCTGACTACATGGCGCCAGAGCAGGCCGCGGGGCGCGACGTGGATTTCCGCGGTGATCTATACGCCCTCGGTATCACCCTCTTCCAGTGCGTTGCCGGGTACCTCCCGTTTCGCTCCGGGTCGCCCTTCGAGACGATCCGCATGCACGCCGAGGAACCGCTGCCCGACGACTCGCGCCTGGCCGCGGTGGCCGATGGTCGACTCCTCGTGCTCATCCAGCGTCTTACCGCCAAGGACCCCGCCGATCGCCCATCGAGCCACCGCGAGGTCCGCGCAGAGCTGCTGGCCATCCGCGAGTCGCTGGCGGGCTCGGGGCTGTCCGTGCTCCCTGCGGGAAACGCAGGGGCCGGGCGTCTCGAGTGGCAGCGTCCCTCCTCCCAGGAAATCCATGTGCCCGGCGACACCAGTCGCTCGCTCAGACGCGATCCCACCACCAACACGCCCCAGACGCTCCCGCTTCCCCGCAGTAGCCAGAGCACCCGGAAGCCCCGCCGCTGGGGACTGATCGTCGGCGGGACGGTGCTGCTGCTGGCGCTGGCGACAACAGGCGTGTGGGTGATCGGCGGCTTCGACGATCTGCTGTCCCGTCCGCGACCCGCCAAACCGGCCACTCAAGCGACTCCCGCGGCGACGCAGGCCGCACCCCGGACGCCACCGCCGTCCGCGCGCCCCGGCATCACGGACGGCCCCTTCTCGCTCGAAACAACGCGCGGCAATCTACTCACGATGCAGGATCTGCTGGGGGCGCTCGGCAACAAGGGGATGAACAATCTGGTGACGAATCCACGCCCCTTCGCCGAGGCACGCGGCATCGCCTCCTTCGACCGAAGGCAACTCGAGGACGTGCTCGCCGTGGCGGTGCTCGCCAACGGATGGAAGGTCGAGCACGTCAATGATCTATACCGAATCGCACCCCAAAACATCCCCCCCGCCACGCGTCTGGCCGCATCGCGCGCTGCAGTCGCGAAGGGGTCGCTTCCGCTCGTCTCGCTCAATACTTACTCGGACAGCCAGTTCACCGTCCGTCAGGTGCTCGCCGCCCTTAAGCGCGATCAGGGAATCGACTACCTGGTGATCGGCAGTTCCCTGCCTGAGGCGACCGTCCCCAGCCTTTCCCTCAGCCGCCAACCGATCTCGACCCTCATGGAGGCCATTGGCGGCGTCGCGCCCTTCACCTGGACGTGGGAACGCGGCACACTTGTCATGGTCGAAACTCCGTAGCCTTACCAGCGAATCGGAGACTTCCCGTGCTCCGCCAAGAACGCATTCGCCTTGGAGAAATGGCGGCATCCAAAGAAGCCACTGTGGGCGGAAAGGGGACTTGGGTGTGGTGCCTTTAGCACCAGGTGGCGCGAGGCGTCTATACGCGACTCGTGGCTGAGCGCGTTGCGTCCCCACAGCATGAACACCAGCGGGTCCTCGCGCTGGCCCAGTGCCTCGATGGTGCGTCCGGTGAATTGCTCCCAACCTTTGCCGCGGTGCGAGTTCGCCTGCGATGCCCGCACCGTCAGTACCGTGTTGAGCAGAAAGACCCCCTGCGATGCCCAGTTGTCCAGATTTCCGTCAGCGACCTCCACCCGTCCCACGTCGGAGGCGATTTCCTTGTAGATATTCACAAGCGACGGCGGCACGTCGACGCCCGGAAAGACGCTAAAGGCGAGGCCATTGGCCTGCCGCGCGCCGTGATAGGGATCCTGGCCGAGGATCACCACCTTGACGTCCGCAAAATCCGTCAGGGTGTAGGCACGGAAGATGTGCGCGGGCTCCGGATAGATGGTATGCTGGGCGCGATCCGCATCGAGGAAATGAATCAACTGGCGCATGTAGGGAAGCGCGAACTCGTCGCGCAGAATCGTGCGCCAACCGGGCGCCGGAGTCCCCGCCTTCCACTCGTGGGTGATGCTGGATGTCATCGCGCTCGCTCCTGCCATCGATTGAATCGAGCGTCTCCGATCAACGCCCGAGGGCGGAAGGAAAAACCGGACCACTCACTCGGAGGCGCCAATCGCGGCGTCGCAGTTCGCGAGCAGTTGGCGTGCGCAGCCCTCGAGCGTGAATTGCTTGAGGCGCGCGGTTCCTTTGGCCACCAGATCGGCGGCAAGGTTCGGATCGCCCGCGAGCCGGTCCACGGCCTGCGCCCAACCAGCGGCGTCGTCGGGCGGAACGTAGAGCGCCGCCTCGCCAGCCACCTCGCGGAGCACCGGGATGTCGGAGAGAATCATCGGGGTTCCGCAAGCCATCGCCTCGAGCAACGGAAGTCCGAAGCCTTCGCCGCGCGAAGGATGCACCATCATGAGCGCGCTCCCCAATTCCTTTCCCACTTCCTGCGTCGTCACCGAGGGCGTCACCTCCCACCCCCGGCTGTGCTGGCGACGGAGCCCCTCCAGTCGTGTCTGGTCAGGTCGGAATCCGAGGAAATGGAATGTCACCTCCGAATGGATCTTGGGCAGCGACTCCAGAAGCACCGCGTGGTTCTTTCGATGTTCCGCGCTGGCGACAAATACCGCGACGGGGCGACGATCCGACAGGGTGTACTCGGCATACGAGGTCGGGTCGATGCCGTGCGGGACCACACCAAGCCGGTCCGCTGACAGCCCGAGCCGCGCCGCCACCCGGTCACGCGCATCCGCCGAGGGGAACACAACCCGGTGGGCACGCGCGGCCGACCAGCGTGTGCCCGTCCCAAGGTAAAGACGGAACGGCAAGGGGTAGGACTGGGGCTCGGCCCAAATCAAGTCATCATGGATCATCACGACCCGCGCGGTCCTGCCGGTGGACGGCGGCGACAGGTAGGCGGGTGAATAGAGCACGTCCGCATCCAACGATCGAAGGAGACGGGGAAGGGACCGGATCATCCATAGATCGGAGGATGGATGCAGTTCCGGCGAGGCGGCGACGTCGATGGTGGTGATATGGGTGAAATCATCCCAGACGGCGCGTGTGGAGGTACTGGCCAGCGATTGCGCCGTGCGGATGGCAAAAACCCGCCAGCTGGGGTTGGGGCCGCAAACCTCCGGCAAGCGATCGAGGCCAGCGAGGTGCCGAAGGATCGAATTGCCGACCCCGGTCGGCTGTGGCCCGACCCATCGGGCGTCAACAACCAGCCGTTTCAGCGGGGCCTCACCCAATGATGCCGTTCGACTTCAGCAGCAGGTCGCGAATCAAGGCGGGATTCTCGGCCTCGAGGATGCTCTTCTGAAGCGACGGGTCCTTGAGACTCTTCACAAACTGGGCGAGCACCTTCAGGAAGTCGCCGGCCTGGGAATTATTACAGCCGATCATCACCACGATGTGGGTGGGCTGACCGTCGAGCGATTCGAAGTTGATGCCCTGACGGGTGCGACCGATAGCGGCAACGAAGTCCTTGATCGAGGGAATCTTGACATGGGGGATCGCCATGCCGACACCAACGCCCGTGGAGAGCGTCCGCTCGCGCTCAAAGATCTTCTCCCGCAACTCGGCCTTGTCAGTCACGTAAGGGGAGGTCGCCAGGACATCAATCAACTCGTCAAGAACCTCGTTCTTCCGGGTTCCCTTCAGGTCGATGATGCGGTCGGTGGCAATGATGGATGACGGGTTGACTGGCATGGGTGAATCCTTCGGGCAAGGCGCTAGAGGCGAAACTTCGCGGGAGCCAAGGTGCGGCGTCAACAGCGGGCAGGCGTGTCGACACGAGGTTTTTCAAGCGAAGGCGATACGACTCCGCCCAAGCGATTTGGCTGGGTTGCTCAACCAACGTCTGAGGGCACGGGTGATTCCCCGCGATTACGCGCTCGCAACGTACTGGTCGATGGCTTGGCGCAGTGTCTTGAATACCCAGGCGCGCTTCTCGTCGTTCATCTCCAGCATCGTGATGCGGAAGCCCTCGTGGCGGCAGTAAAAGCCCGTCAGCGGAACCACCACAATGCCCGTCGCCGCCATGAGGAAGTAGACGAAGCGCTTGTCCGGGGCGATGTTGGGGATCAGTTGCTCCAGACGTGCGCGGGCAGCGGAGTTCTCCACCGGCAGCGTCTGATGGCCGTTGAGTACCCCCGGCTTGAACATGACCGTGAAGTAGAACGCGCCGCCCGGCTTGTTGACAATCACGTGGGGGCAATCGGCGAAGGCCGCCATCGCCTCGGTGGCGCGGGCGGCGAACATGGCCTCGCGGCGGGCCAAATGGCCCGGATAGCGGTCGTCGCCGATGACGCGCGGGATGGATAGCTGTGGCAGCGTCGTCGAGCTCACCTCCAGGCGCTTGGCCGCCACCAGCGAGTTCGTGTACTCGGCGAAGTTCTTGTCCTTCTGGCGATTGAGAATCTCGATCCAGCCGCAACGCGACCCGGGCCAGGGGTATTCCTTGCTGATGCCGCGCATGGCGATGGAGGGCACGTCGCCGATCCACTCGCTCAGGTGCAGGTGCGGGCTGCCGTCGTACACGATGTGCGAGTAGATCTCGTCGGCGATCACGAAGAGGTCGTGCTGGCGGGCGATCTCGGCGATCTCCTCCAGGATGTGACGCGGATAGACAGCGCCCGTCGGATTGTCGGGCGAAAGCAGCAGGATGCCCGCGATCGAATCGTTGTACTTCACCTTCATGCGGATGTCGTCCAGGTCCGGCATCCAGCCGTTATAGGGGTCCAGCTCGTAGGTCACATGCTTGTAGCCGGAGTGCGCGCCCTCGGCAGAGCTGTGGGTGCTGTACGCAGGCGAGGGCCCGAGCACGCGCGCTTCACGCCCCAGGAAGCCATAAACCTTCGCGACCGCATCGCCCAGGCCGTTGAAGAAGAGGATGTCGTCCGACTTCACCTGCACGCCGCCGCGCGCATTCACCTGTTCGGCCAGGAACTGGCGCGTTTCAGGCACACCCGCGGAATCGCAATAGCCCCATGTCTTCGGATCGTTGGCCAGATCCGCCACAATGTCACGAATCCAGACGGGCGGCTGCTCCCCCTTCTCGATGGGATCGCCGATGTTCTCCCAGGTGATCGGGAGACCGAAGGACTTCATCTCGCGGGCGACGGCGACGATCTCGCGGATTTCGTAGCTGAGGCTGCCAGCCCCGGCGTGGACAATATTGCGGCGCATGATGTGGGGACTTTCTTCGAGGTTGTAGGAGTGGGGTTACTTGCGGGTTTGGGCGTGGCGCACGAGCGAATAAAGATTCGCCGCCGCGTGGGAGTGCCGGTCATAGGGCTCCGCCAGCTGGCCCTCCGGCGGAGAGAACACCGCCGGGCGCGAGCCAAAGCTGGCCGACGCGTCCACGACCTGTTGGTAATCCTGGGCAAAGCGGCGATCCATGCGCAGCGACGTGCGGTTCTCAAGCTCTGCAAGGAAGTCCTCGAAAGTCGCTCCGGCCACGCCCATCATGGTCCCAAAGTCGAACAGCGCCACGTCGAGCCGCGGAGTGATGTTGGCCGACTTGCGATGCAGGTCGATCAGGGTCGCCTGACCACCGCGCTCGCAAAAAATCTCCAACACACAGATGCCCGCCATGTCATCCCACGGGCAGAAGAGTGGCTTGTCCTCGAAATCGCGGAAGGCGATGCCCCCCTGGCCCCGATTGGCCGTCTTCATCGAGACAATCAGGTGGCCACGGATTTCCTGGTCGGACATCATGTAGCAGTTCACGCCAAGCGCCGTGAGCTGCTGCACGAGGCCCTGCGCATTGGCCTGCCGCGCAAAACGTCCCAGCACCGCATAGGTCTTCGTCCTTAGCTTCTTCTCGACCTCGGGTTCCTCCTGCTGCACAAGGCGCGACACGGGACGAAGAGGCGGCAACGGGTCTTCCTGCGTGGTGCTGATCACATAATAGGTGATAGCGGGGGGCGTCATGGATACCTCTGCTTCAATCAGATTGTTCCGCGATCATTGGCGCCGCCCACCGAACGGGTGCAAGCAGAGAGGAGCCGTTTGTCGTGACGATCCATTAACCGGTGGAATCAGGGAGCGGAACTACCGCCGACTAAGCCAGACGGTCCCGTTGGAAGCGCCAAGCCCCTTGGTCCAGGCCCGCACGGTAAGGCTTGTGCCGGGCGGCTGGCGGAATATCGAAGACTCCACCGCGCCACCACCAATGGGGAGCGTTGGCCTGGCCCCGCCCGGATTTGTCCCTGTGTTTGTCCTATTGATCCACTTCAGTCTTGAAGTTGTAATCAATGATCCGTGGTCACAGAGGTAAACATATCCTGACACCCAAAGCGGAATCCCTGATAACAGGCGTGAACCGGTGACGATTCGCAGACCGCAGGTCTGGTGGGTCGTTGATCCAGGAACCGCCCCGAAGTACGCGATAGTATCCCGCGTTTGGCCCTATGTAGTCCGTCGTATCCACACCGGGAAGCCAATCCGTGTGCCGGTCTAGACACCACTCCCATACGTTTCCGTGCATATCGTACAGCCCCCAGTCATTCGCCTTCTTTTGTCCCACCGGATGCGACTGCCTACCGGAGTTCTCGGCATACCAGGCAAACTCTCCGAGTGGGGACACGGCGTCGCCGAAGCAGTAGCGAGTCGTCGTCCCTGCTCGGCATGCGTATTCCCACTGCGCTTCTGTCGGCAACGAGAACGGTACGCCGACAGAGCTGCTCAGCCTATCTATGTACGATTCGACGATTTCATTCCACCCAATGAAGTACATAGGGTAGGTTTCTCCCGAACCGAACAGTGAGGGGTAGCCTGCTACGACGCGCTGATTCGCCACAGTCGTCCCCATGATTGCGGTCCACTGCCCTTGCGTTACCTCTGTCTCGCCCATCCAGAACCCCTTGGTTAATGTCACCCGCGTCCTAGGGCCTTCGTCGTCATTTCGACCCTGCTCGCCGAGCGGCGACCCCATCATAAAAGTCCCGGGCGGGCACCATCGGAACGCGAACTCTACACCGTTCACCGTGATTGTCGCACGCTCACCGGCGCGCGAGCCGGGGCGGGCAATGGACGGCTGGGAGGAGGTGGCGGACGGACTGGGCGCAGGCGTTTCCCGGGGCGTCGGCTCGGCCGTGGGTCGAGGGGATGGGCTGGGCGCCGGGGTTGGCGCGGCGGTGGGAGCCATTTCAGGCCAAGCGATCTTGAGGAAGTAGTTCCGGGTGCGCTCGTTGGCGGGGTCGACGGCTTCCAGCTCCCGGAGGAGCCGGTCCTGGCGGGCGGGTTCCCATTCGTTCAGCGCGGCGATGACCTGGGGCATGAGGCGAAGCAGGGCGTCATCGTTGGCGGCGGCGGTGGCGAGCTTGAGGCGGGCGGCCTGGAGGCGTTCGGAGAGGAGCTTGGCGGCGGACCTGGCTTGGCGTTCTGCTTCCTCGGCTTCCTCCTTCTCGCGGGCGAGGCGTTCCTGTTCCGCTTTTGCCGCGGCCTCCCGGGCCTGGCGGCGCGCTTCCATGGCCTCGGGGTTCACGGCGAGCGGAAGGGTCTTCCAGTCCCCCTCCAGGTTTCCTTGGCCGATGCCACGTTCCTCCGACCAGCGGGCGCGGGTCCACGCACGGACACTGCGATCCACCGCGTCGGCCACGTCGCCGAGGGTGATTTCCGGGTCGGTCGCGTCGCCGGTGCCACGCGTCAGGGTGTCGAGGATGTAATAGGTAAAGACGCCGTTTTCGATGGCGGAGCCGTCGAGTGCCTTGCCGCCGTCGAAGCCGAAGCCGCCGGTGGTGGTGGCGGTGAGCACGGCCATTCCCTTGGCGGACGCCAGCGCCCGCATGGCATCGCCGGAAAGCGGGGAAACACCGCCGATGGAAGCCGTGTTGGTGAGCTTCTCGCGGCAGGCATCGATCAGGACCAGCTTGCGGGGGCAGTTGCTCCCCTGCACCAACCCCACCAGACGCGCGTGGCTGAGGGAGGTCTCCGCCAGCGTCCCCGACTCGAGCTTCAGGTCGAGCACCGTGTCCTTGGTCAGGATCGCGTCGATGTTGTGGTAGTAGCCGTGGCTGGAGGCGGAGACGAGGAGGAGGCCCTTTGGTCCGGCGGTGCGGGTGGCGTCGGCCAGGGCGCGGAGCACGGCGGACTTGGTGGCGGCGCGGGGTGGTTGCATCCCGGCGGCGACCAGCGCATCGAGGCGGGCCTTTGACGCGGCCTTGCTCGGCACGCCGGAGGTCAGCAGGGCGATTCCTTTCGGCGCAATGAGGCCCAGCTCCCAGAAACGATGGGCCAGGTCCACGGCGTCATCGACCGCATAGCGTAGGGACGAGACCCGTTCGTCGTCGAAATTGCCGACGCCGATCAGAACCGCACGGCTGTCGTTCGCGTCGAAGGTAATGCCCAAGCTGGCAAGCTGCTCGTGCGAAGGGCGCCCGAGCGCCTTCACGGTCGTGTCCGGCGCGGGCTGTGCGCCCGCCATTCCCACCAGCAACGTGCAAACCGCCACCCACGGCATCCGCATGACATGACCCCTTGACCCAGCTTGATGGCGGGATCGTGGAATGAATGTTGCCGACAAGCAACAGGAAAGGGTGGCTTGGGTCTCCGCAAAAGATGAGATTCCCGGTGAATCGCCCGCGCGTCAGGATGTATGGTCTTCCAAGGAGTCGTGATCTCATGCGCTGGACCTCATCGGAGCAACTACACCGCCTACCTCTCGTGATGATCGCGGCCGTGTTCTCGACGTGGATTGCGGGCTTCATCCTGCTTTCGGCCGTCAGTGATGAGGTCCTGGGAAACGGTCGGGCCGCTTCATGGCCCGAGGGGGTCGGAGTCTGTCTGGGGCTATTGATCCTGCTGGGGATCGCCCGTTGGGCGGACAGGCGCGCCGAGCACGACCCGGCCATGGCCGACGAGATCTCCGGCTCCCGATTTCATCAGGCCTTTCTGGCACTTTTCATTCTGGTTGGGGCGGTTATCCTGACGCAGGGCATTGCAGTGCACCTGAACGCGGTCACGCACGGGCCGGAGATTGAGCGGGAGGTGGCAGTCGTCTCGAAGTCCGCGCGCCGGAACAAGGATGGGTCCATGACGTGGTTGCTACGCCTCGGGACCGGACCCGCGGACCCGCTGCGCGAGCGCGCCGTTCAGGCGGGAGAGTTCGAGAGGACTGTCCCGGGGAAGACCAGATTCGTGTTCCGCTATTGCGAGGGGGCGCTCGGGATGCCGGTGCTGATTGGCTGGCACCTGGTCGACGAGCCGGCCTAGCTCCGATTCACCCGCCAGTTCTCGTGCTTGAGGTTCCACTTCTTCACGCGGTTGTTCATGCGGTCGACGGAGATGTTGAGGAGCCGCGCCGCCTCGGTCTGGTTCCAGTCGCTCATGTTGAGGGCCTCGGTCACCAGGTGCTTCTCCAGGTCGTCGAGGTCGATGCCGGTGGGCGGAATTGTATAGATACTGAGGGGGCTCGGGTCGCTCCCCTGGGGAGTAACCAGTCCACAAGCGACCACGTCGTTCTTGGTGATGGTGTCGCGGCCACGGGAACGGATGACGAGGCGCTCGCAGATGTTGCGCAGCTCGCGGATGTTGCCGGGCCAGTCGTTGGATCGGAGCAGGTCGAGGGCGCCTTGTTCGATGAAGGGGAGCGGGACGCCGTACTTGTCGGCGAAACGGGAAATGAAGTAGCGGCCCAGCAACGGGATGTCCTCGCGTCGTTCGCGGAGCGGAGGCACGTTGATCGGGAACACGTTGAGGCGGTAGTAGAGGTCCGACCGGAAGGTGCCGGCGGCGGATTGCTCGCGCAGGTCGCGGTTCGTGGCGACGACGAGGCGCACGTTGACCTGGATCGGCTTGGTGCCGCCAAGGCGCGTGAAAGACATGGTCTCGAAGACGCGCAGGAGCTTGGCCTGCACGTTGAGGGAGACCTCGCCGATTTCGTCGAGGAACAGCGTCCCGCCGTCGGCCATTTCCAGCTTCCCCTTCTTCATCGCGTGGGCGTCGGTGAAGGAGCCTTTCTCGTGGCCAAACAGTTCTGACTGGAAGGTGGTGTCGTCGGGAAGCAGGGCGCCGTTGATGTCCACGAAGGGGCCCTTGCGCCCCGAAGCGCGGTGGATGGCGCGGGCGACCAGTTCCTTGCCGGAGCCCGTCTCGCCGAGGATCATGACCGTGGCGTCGGTGGTGCCGACCTGGGCGACCTCCGCCTTGATGCCGCTGATGGCGGGCGAGTTGCCGATCATCTCGGAGAACTCATCGCTGCGGGCGAGGGTCTCGCGCAGGCGGCTGTTTTCCTCCGCGATGCGTCGTTGTTCCAGGCAGCGGCGCAGCCGCACGGCGATTTCCGCGCGACCCGCTTCCTTCGTCAGGTAGTCGCTGGCGCCGCGCCGCATGGCGTCGACGGCAACCTCGACGTTGGTGATCGAGGTGAGCATCACGATGGGGATGTTGGGATCGACGCCCGGGGCGCGGCCCTCGCGGACGGTGCTGAGCAACTCCAGCCCCCCGAGCACCGGCATCTTGATGTCGCAAAGGACCGCGTGGAAGACTTCCTTGGAGAGCTTTTCAAGACCCTTGGCGCCGTCCGTGGCCAAGTCGGTCTCGAACCCGTCCGACGACAGGTTCCGGGTGAGTCGCTGCCCAAACGAGGAATCGTCCTCTATAATCAAGACCCGAACCATGCCGCCCCCTTGGCGTGACAAGATAACTGCGTTGATGAACCGACTATTCACGGTTGCGCAAAGTTTGTGGTGAAGAGCGGAAAGAGTGCGGAGCCCGGAAGGAAAGGACGAGATTCGCTCCTGAGGCACCGGTCCAGCGGTCTCGCCTTGCGTCTCCACAGGGGCAAACGGACATTTGCTCTGTGCAAGGAGCCCAGAGTCGCCCCATGTTTCCCTTCTCCAACCGCTGGTTTTTATTCCCCCTCGCCGTTGCGCTCTTGGGCGCGGTGGCGTTCGGCACTGCGGGTTGCAAGCCCCCCGAACCAAAGGACAAGAAGAACGTCGAGGTGAAGAAGGAACGGGTGTTCCTGGCGCCGGTGCTGGTCAAGCGACTCGTGCGCGGCGATGTGGCGGCGACGGTGGCATCGACCGGATCGGTGGTGCCGCTCCAGAGCCGGTTGCTCCGCACCGAGGAAGCCGGGCGCCTTCGATTCGACAAGCAGTGGAAGAGTGGTGACATCGTCACATCGGGGACGCTGATCGCCCGCATCGAGTCGGATTCGCTCCGCGGCGACATCGAGCGCGGTCGTGCCGACGTGTCCTTGCAGGAGGAGTCGCTCGACATCGCCCGCAAGTCGAAGGACAACAGCATCAAGGAATACCAGACGATCCAGGACCTATACAGCCGCGGCATTTCCGCCCGCAAGGATGTGGACAGCGCCGAGCTTTCCATGCAGCGCGCCATCAATACGTTCCGCCAGGCCGAGATCAACCTTCAAAAGGCGCAGTCACAGCTTCATACACTGGAGGAACGCGTGGAGCGCCTCAACATCACGGCCCCCTATGACGGGCTCCTGGTGGCGCGCACCACGATGGATGGCACGAAGCCGTTCACCACGGCGTTCGGCAGCGAGACCATCACTGACTACGAAGGGCGTCTTGTTTCCTCCGATTTCGCCATCGCCGGCATCATCGACATCAGCAAGGTGTATATACGGCTCGACGTGACCAGCCGCGACATTGACGCGATTCGTCCCGGACAGGAAGCGCTCGGCACCATCTACGCCCGCACAGAAGTTCCCGTCACGGGCAAGGTTGTGGACATCTCCCGCGCCACATCGCAGGACACGCGCGCCTTCCAGGTGGATGTGCTGGCGGACAATCCCGACCGCCAACTGCGTCCCGGCATGTTCGGTCGCATGGAGGTCGTCGTCGAGAAGCGCTCCGCCGCGATCTCGATCGACAAGTCCCTCATTACTCGCCGCAATAATCGTGATGTGGTTTTCGTGATCGAGAAGTCGCCCGAGACCGGAAACTGGCTGTCGCGTGAGGTTCCCATCGAGACCGGGCTGGAAGGGCGCGACGAGGTGGAAGTGACCTGGGGCCTAAAGGAGGGCGATGCGATTGTGACCCGCGGGTTCGAGGTGCTTCAGGATCAGTCGCCTGTGGCGCCAGTTTTCGAGGACGAGGCCAACAAGCCGAGCCTCACACCGACTCCGACGCCGACCCCGGCCCCCACATCAACGCCTGCCGCTGGCAAGTGACCCGTATAGACGTTCGTAACCGGCAACCATGCGATCACGCGAGAATCGTTCGCGGGCCCTGAGCGCGCGCTCGTCGCGGACGTCCTGCGATTCGGGAAGTCGCCCAGCGTAACTCCGCATCGCGGCCAGCCACTCGTCATGGCGATTCATCGGGACGAGCACACCATCAGTCCCGACAACTTCGCGATGGGCGCCGCTGTCGGTCGCCAGGACAGGCGATCCCATGACCAGCGCCTCCGCGTTGGAAAGCCCGAAGGCAGGAGAACCGTGGTCGGCGTTCAGGAACAGATCCGCGGCTGCGAGCAGCGCGGGAAGCTTGTCGGAGGGCAACAGTCCCGGTAGCTTCACGCGGTCCCCCCAAGCCGCTGCCGTGGCTCGCAACCGAGCGCGCTCGGGGCCCTCGCCAACGATGTGAAGCTGCAACCTTGGGCAATCCGCCGCGCAGGCGGCGAAGCCGTCCAGCAACCAGCCCGGTCGCTTGATCGCCTCAAGACGCCCGACACTCACGGCCAGGATCGCGTCCGGCGAAACTCCGAGGATGCTCCTCGCCTCATCGCGCGTCATCCGGGGGAAACGGCACAAATCGAACCCAAGCGGCACCGTGTGGACGTTCGTCAGGCGGTGGCTGCCCGCCTCGGCCAACAGCTCGCCGCGACTGAACTCCGAATCGACCGACAGCACCGGATCGCACGCCAGAAAGCGCCTCCAAAGCGGTGCGAACAGGTGGCGATGGCGGAAGCGCCAGTGCGTTGCCAAGCCGGGTCGCTCGGGATTGGCGCGACGGAGTGGCGTCTCGCTCCAAAGCGTCCCGTGGACCGTGGTGACCAGCGGCAGTCCGCGCGGAATCGCCACTCCGGCAAAGCCCTGGGCATGGATGGCCTCGATGCCGTTCTCTCGCACGAAGCCCGGCAGGCGACTGCGCAGATGGCGGAAGAAGGCCACGTCATAGCGCGCCGGATTCGCCCCACAGACCAGAACCGCCCCGTTGCATTCGAGCCGACGCAGGGCGGGGGATGGCGGCAGCGGCGTGGTGAGAACGCTCACCCGATGTCCCGCGGCCATCAGCCCCTCAAGCAGGTCCTGCGACGTCCACTCAAGGCCGCCGGGTCGATGATGGGGGAAGCTGCGACAGACCAGAAGCACGTTCATGGTCCGAGCTAACGAAAATCGAGGGACGGTGGAAAGAGCTTTCGCCGAGACCAGAGGGAGGATAACAGGAGACACGTTCACCCGACGAGGTTTCCCATGTGGCACAAGCTCCCAGCACCGATCAATCATCGCTACCTTGCCGCGCTGTCCGCGCAGGTCGCCGGAGGTACGCTGGTCGTCTGCGGCGAGGGCGGTCAGGTGGAGTTCAGCCTGTGGGGGCATGAACTGGCGCGGGTGCGGTTTCGGGGTAAGGATTCGGCGGAGACTGACCACAATCGCACGTTGCTGACGCCGGGAAGCCAGCGCGGCTCGGTGGAGGGCTCGGGCAAGGACTTTGAGATCGTCGACGGCGAGGCGAAGCTGAAGGTCCACGCTCCGGACGGATCGTTTGTCTATACACATGAGGGACGGGAGATCTTTCGTTCTGCTCGTGCCCCCTTCGGCCAGACCGGCGGTCGCAAGGTGGTGCTCTTCGAGCACGAGGACGGTGCCGTGGTTTACGGTCTCGGCGAGAAAACCGGTGGACTCGACAAGTCCGGGCGGTCCTGGCACTTCTGGAATGTGGACGTGGTCGCCGATCATCCGCACAATTGCGACAGCGACCACTACGACCCGGCCTACGCGTCGATTCCCTTCCACATTTCCAAGCGCGGCGGACAGTGGTTCGGCGTTCTGCTGAATAATCCCTACCGGACGTATATACACGCGGGACTGAAGGAAGAACCGGGTCGCCTGTTCCATCCGTCGCTCGGTCTTCGCGATCCCGGCGATGTACACTTCGCCTTGGGCGCGTGGGACGGCGACCTGGACCTGTGGCTGATCCCGGGGCCGACGCTCGGGGACGTGGTGCGCCGCTTTGCCCAGCTCACCGGGGTGCATGAGATGCCCCCCCACTGGGCCCTCGGCTATCAACAGTGCCGCTGGAGCTATCTCTCCACGGATGAGTTGAAGGAAATGTCCGACCGACTCCATGAGTACCGGATCCCGACGGGCGGACTCTGGATGGACATCGACTATATGGATGACTTCCGTGTCTATACGTGGCATCCAACGCATTTCCCGGATGGCAAGCGCAAGGCGACGTTTGATGCGATTCGCGCGCGGGGTACGCGCCTCATCACGATCGTGGACCCCGGCGTCCGAGCCGAGCCCGGCTACGATGTGCACGACGAAGGCATGAGGAAGGATGTGTTCTGCCGCACCGAGGCGGGCGATCCCTACATTGGCTTCGTATGGCCGGGCCGCACGGTATTCCCGGACTTTTCCTTGGAAACAGCGCGCTCTTTCTGGGCCGAGCGCACTCGGGACTGGCTTGCAAGCGGTATCGATGGAATCTGGAACGACATGAACGATCCGTCGAGTGGACCGTGTGACATGGCCGACATGCGGTTTGGCGGAGGAAGCATCCCCCACGAGGCGTTCCACAACCAGTACGGAAACCTGATGGCGGAGGCCACGCTGGACGGCTTCCGTCTATACAACGACAACATGCGCCCCTTCATCCTGACGCGCAGCACCTCCACCGGGGCCCA
>WGMQ01000002.1 GCA_016125005.1 bacterium
CGCGAGGCGCCGTCGATGCGCGCCGCGTCCCAGAGGTCCTCGGGGATCGTCATAAAGAACTGGCGCATCAGGAAGATCGTGAAGACCGACGCGAGCCACGGCACCACGAGGGCTGCATAGGTGTCCAGCAACCCGAGGTTCGAGAGGATGAGGAAGTTCGGGATGAGGAGCACTTGGCCCGGCACCATCATGGTGGCCAGCACGATGTAGAAGAAGGCGTCCTTCCCCCAGAAGGTAAGCCGCGCGAAGGCAAACGCCGCGAGCGCCGACGTGAACAGCGTCCCCATGGTGGCCATCAGGCTGGTCGCGATGGAGACGATGAAATAGGTCATGAAGTTGACCTGACCGCGGCTGGCCTCCTCGGGCCGGTGCCAGGCGCGGCGGAAGTTCTTCGAGTCGATGGCCAGCACCGTCTCCGTCTGGAAAAGCGAAGGGTCCATCTTGAAGACGCGTGCGCCCTCGATGGGGGCTTCCTTCACGACCGTATAGCCGCCCTGATCGAGCGACTGGAACTGGTATTGGAACTCGGGGACCACGTTGACTTCCTGGCCCTTGGCGCGGGCGATCTCCAGCGCCACCACGGCGAGGGGACTGCCGTTGTTCTCCGGATCCGGGGCAATGTTCCGAACCCGCGACGGCGTCCAGACGGGCGGAATGGCCGTGGCGGTCTGCTTGTCTTTGAAGGACGTGACGATCATCCAGTAGAATGGCACCGCCATGATGACCGTCGCAGCGAGCAGCACTTCGTAGATGAGGATCTTTGGGATGAGCTTCAGGAAGGCGCTCTTCGAACGATCCGCAAAGAGGACCGCTCCCAACGCCGCAAGATTCAGCAGCAGGAAAAGCGCGACGGCGATCTGCAGGGGAAGATTCCCCCCTGTCGTGGTGGCGGCAGCTTGGGCGAGGACGAGTGCGCTCACTGGCCGTACTCCACGCGGCGACCGAACACGCGATTTTGCAGAAGGGTCAGCGCCAGGATAATCATTGTCAGCACGTAGGCGACCGCGGCGGCGAAGCTCAGCTTCCACTCACCCGTGAAGCCTTCCTGATACAGGAACATCGTGATCGGGACTGTCGTGCGATCCGGTCCGCCGTCGGGTGTCATCATGAACATGGGGACGAAGACCTTGAACGCGCCGATGAGGGAAATCACCATCAGAAAGAAGGTCACCGGGCTAAGGAGCGGGAAGGTGATGTGGCGGAACCGGTGCCACGGCGACGCACCATCGATGGCCGCGGCCTCGTAGAGCGACTTGTCGATGTTCTGCAAGCCCGCCAGGAAGATGATCATGAAGTAACCGATGTCGCGCCAGACGCTGGTCAGGATCACGCAGAACAGCGACAGGGACGGTCCGCCGAGCAGGTTCTCGACACCAAGTGGTAGCTTCGGGAGCGAGGCTTTGTCCTTCAGGAACATCATCTCGAAGATGCCGCGGGGCTCCGCCAGCCATTCCAGTTTCCAGGGATTCGACATGCCGAGAATGTCCTGTGAAACGATGCCGAGCAGCCAGTTTCCGAGGCCGTATTCCCGGTGGAACAGGTAGCTGAACACGAGCGAGATGGACACCCACGTGGTCACGTAGGGGAGAAAGAAGGCGGTGCGGAAGAACCCGCGGCCGGCGATGCGGTTGTTGAGCAGAACCGCAGCAGCCAAAGCGAGCACCAGCGTGGTCGGCACGGAGTAGATCGTGTAGTTGATGGTGTTCCAGAGCGATTGCTGGAACGTGGCGTGCCCCAGCACTTCCTGATACTGGCGGATCCCGACAAAGTTCATCTGGCTGAGGGGCTTGAGCGCGGTCATGTCGCCAAAGCTCATCCCGAGCGAGACAAGGACCGGGATAAACCAGAAGATGAATAGCACAGTGAAGGCTGGCAGCAGGTAAGCGTATGCTTCCAGGCTCTCGCGCAGCGTGGTCTTCGGGCGATAGGACGACAAAGCGATTTGTCCTCGGGAGCTGGTTTGGGCCGCGAGCCTTTGTCTTGTTGCCCTCGCCGTGGCGCAAGCTGCAACTGGATCACACAAGCGTTTTTGACCGATCCAATGCAGCGAGGAATTTACCATGCAACTGCGCCCCTACGGCTCCACCGGCCTCACCGTTTCCGTGCTGGGCCTTGGCGCCAGCCACATCGGCGCGGATCACGTCTCCGACCACGAGGCGGAAACCTTCCTCAATCAGGCGCTGGATTTGGGCATCACGCTGGTCGACACGGCAAGGGGCTATGGCCGGTCGGAGCAACGCATCGGTCAGTTCATCTCCCATCGGCGTGACGAGTACATTCTCTCCACCAAGTGCGGCTACGGCATTGCCGACGTCGAGGACTGGACCCCCGGTTGCATCGCGCGCGGCATTGATGAGGCACTGCGCCTCATGCGCACCGACTACATCGACATCATGCACTTCCATTCCTGCGACCAATGGAGGCTGGAGCGCGGCGGCATCATCGAGCCGCTGCTCCGGGCCGTCGAGCATGGCAAGGTGCGCGTCGCGGCGTACTCGGGCGAGAACAAGCCGCGCCACTGGGCCATCCACAATGGCTCGTTCCGCGGCATCCAGACGTCGATCAACATCTGCGACCAGAGGGTGCTGGAGGCGGACCTGCCCGCCGCTGCGGAAAAGAGAATCGGTGTCATCGCCAAGCGCCCCATCGCCAACGCCTTCTGGCGTTTCGAGGAGCGACCCGTCGGCGACTATGCGGAGGACTATTGGCTCCGCGCCCGTGAGATGCAGCTGACCCCCGGCGTCATGCCCTGGGACGAGGCAGCCCTCCGATTCACGGCCTTCACGCCGGGCGTGTCCTCGTGCATCGTCGGTACGTCGAAGCTCTCGAACCTGCGCAAGAACGCCGAGATGGTCGAGGCGGGCCCGCTGGACGAGACCTCCTACCGCTACTTCCGCGACGCCTTCCGTCGCTGCGACAACGGATGGGTCGGGCTTGTATAGACGACTCCTACTTCTACTTCTTCCGCTGCTTGGGGGCAGGGCGGCGCGGGAGTGGAGTCTGGTTTAGTGCCGCGGGAGTCGGCTTGGCGAGCAGGTCGTCGCTTCCGCGCTCGACCAGCTCGATGGGACGCGGGTTGTTGTGGAACTCGCGCACGGGGCTGGATGCGGGGATGCGGACGCGGCGAGCCGCTGGGCGGATGGGCTGGAGCGGGATCGGCTCCTCCGTGGAGCCCTCCTCGTTGCAGACGAATACCGTGGTGGGACGAGGAGTCTCCGGCGAGGGAACCAGCCGCACATGCGTCTCCAGATCGAGGAACACCAACTGCGAGCGCAGCGGCTTCTCGCCCGGTCGACGGGCCACGCGGCGATAGGTACCATCGGGAAGCAGCTCACGGCGCTTGGTGTTGTCGCGCAGCGTGGTCTCGAAAATCTCCGTGATCACCCGGCGCTTCGCCTCGGGGTTCTCGATGGGGAAGAAGGCCTCCACGCGCCGGTCAAGATTCCGCGGCATCCAGTCCGCCGAGGCCAGGTAGACCTTCTCGTCCTCGCCTTCGCCGAAGATGTAGATGCGCGAGTGTTCGAGAAACCGATCCACGATGGAGGACACCCGGATGTTCTCCGAGAGCCCCTTGACGCCGGCCTTGAGGCAGCACGTTCCGCGCACCACCAGATCGATGCGGACGCCAGCGCCGCTGGCCTCGTAGAGCTTGCAGATGATGTGCTGGTCCACCAGCGAGTTCATCTTGGCGCGGATGCGCGCCGGCTTGCCTGCGCGCGCCAGCGCCGTCTGTTCCTCGATGAGGCTTTGGATCCTGCTCCGCATGGTGATCGGCGCCACGGCCAGCTTCTTCCACTCGGGCATGCGGGAGTAACCCGTCAGCAGGTTGAAGAGTTCGCTCGCGTCGTCGCAAAGGTCCGGATCGCAGGTGAAGAGGGAAAGGTCCGTGTATAGACGCGCCGTGTTCGGGTTGTAGTTTCCCGTCCCCAAATGGACGTAACGGCGGATGCCACCCTGCTCCTTGCGCACCACGAGGCAGATCTTGGCGTGGGTCTTGAGTCCCACGAGGCCGTAGACCACGTGCACGCCCGCCCGCTCCATCTGCTTGGCGAGAAGGATATTCCGCTCCTCATCGAAGCGAGCCTTCAGCTCCATGAGCGCCGCCACCTGCTTGCCGTTCTCCGCCGCCTTGATGAGCGCCTTGATGATCGGCGAGTCGGAGGATGTGCGATAGAGCGTCATCTTGATGGCGAGCACGCTGGGGTCCGCCGCTGCCTGCTCGACGAACTCGACAACCGGGGCGAAGCTCTCATACGGGTGATGGACGAGCAGATCCTCGCGCGCCGCCGCTCGGAACACGCTGCGCTCCGAGCCCAATGGCTCGCGCTGGTTCGGAACAAAAGGCGGATACTTCAGTTCCGGTCGATCCACATGGTTGGCAATTTGGGCCACCTCCGACAGGTTGATGGGACCGTCGAAGAGGTAGACCTGCATTCCCTCTAGCTTCAACGTTGAGCGAAGTTGCTGGAGCAGTTCGGGCGAGGCCTTGCGCTCGATGCCAAGCCGCACCGCATCGCCGCGCTCGCGCTGCCGCAACTCGTCCTCCACGGTCTTCAGCAGGTCGTCCGCCTCTTCCTCCGCGTACTCGATGTCGGCGTCGCGCGTGACGCGGAAGGCGCAGACCTCGCGCGTGCGCAACCCTGGGAAGAGGAGCTGGATCTCCGACGAGATCAATTCCTCCAGCAGCAGGAACTCGTGGTTGCCGGGACGCTGGGGAGGGAGCTTTACGAGGCGATCGAGGACCTGCGGTACCTGCACCAGGGCAAAGAGCTCGCTGTTCTTTTCCTTCCGCGGCGGGACCAGCCTCACCGCCAGGTTCAGCGACAAGTTCCGAAGATGCGGGAATGGATGGCCGGAATCGACGGCCAGGGGAGTGAGCACGGGGAAGACCTCGCGGTCGAAGAAGCGCCGCACGAATTCGCGCTGTCCTCGCGTCAGCGAAGCCACGTCGCGAAGGTACACCTGCTCCTTCTCGAGCGCCGGGATGACCGACTCCTTCAGGCAACGATACTGGCGGGCAACCTGCTGATGGATGCGCTCGTGGAGGAGCCGGAAGTGGACCTCGGGGAGGTGCCCAGCGAGGTTGGGGGTTCGCACGCCCGCCTTGACCTGCTCCTGAACACCGGAGACGCGCACCATGAAGAACTCGTCCAGGTTCGACGACGCGATGCCCAGGAACCGCAGGCGCTCGAGCAGCGGGGTCGTCTGGTCCTCCGCCTCCTCCAGCACGCGATCATTGAACGCCAGCCACGAAAGCTCACGATCGTTGTAGTTCTCGGGCGACTTGAATTTGGCGAGCGTATGGGTCAAGGGTTGCCTCCTGCGGCGCGAACCACTACTTGGTTGCCGTGTTTTCTGGGCGCACCCGGTGACTGGAGCAAGGATGATGGCGAGGTTGACAACAAATCGTCGCACAAGGGAGAGCCGTTGGGAGCGCAATCGCCGTCATTGGGAGGAGAATCTCGACGCCCAGAATCTTGACCGCGAGGCGAACGTTGACCTGGAGCGCGATCTCCAGCTCTATGCCACCGCGGACTTCCAAGAGGCCTGCCGCTTCCTCTTCCCCCTCGCCGGACACACCATCCTCGACCTGGGCGGCGGCTTGGGGCTCTCTGCGATCCTTTTCGCCCGCGCCGGCGCCCACGTCATCGTGGCCGACCTGAGCCTGCCCCGCCTCCGCGCCGCACACAAGCTGATCGAGGAAGCAGGCGTGGCGGACCGTGTCACCTTCATCCAGTGCAGCGCCGATGCGCTGCCATTCGCGACCGGTTCGTTGGAGCGTCAGTTCACGAAGAGTGTCCTGATCCACACGCCGCTCAAGGATACTGCCGCGGAGTTGGAGCGAACGCTTTCGCCCCAAGGTCTCGCCTGCTTCATCGAGCCCTTCGACGCCAACCCGTTTGCGAATCTCTATCGACGTTTGGCGGCACCCGACGCGTGGAAGGACATCACCCAGTACTTCAACCGTCCCGTGGCACGGACGCTCATGTCCGCCTTCCCGGCGGATCGATGGCGCCGGTCGCTACGCATGATGTACTTCTTCGCGTTCTTCGCCACGCCGCTCAACTACCTGCTCCACCTGCCGGGAGCATACCGGATTGCCGAGTCCCTGCTGCTGAAATTGGATTCGCTCTGCTTCACCGTGGTCCCCGCCACCGAGCGATTCGGGTGGTTCGGACTCTTTAAGATTTCGCCGAGGGATCGGCGCCGGAAGTAACGCGTCTATACGGAAAGCGATCCTTCAGGTCGTTGATCGGCTTCTCCAGGACAAACCATGACAGTGACGCGAGCGCGACCGTGATCCCCACGGTGATACACCACGCCGTGACAGCGCCGGAGTACGGGACGACTCGATCCATCGAGACGTAGAACTCCGCCCAGCGCCGTTCGATGAGCCGAAGCAGCAGATTATGGATCACGTACATTCCATAGCTGATGCGCCCGAGATAGACCATGATGGGGGCCTCCAGCAACCTGGCCATCACGCCACCAAAGCCGCGACGCGCACGATTCACAAAGACCAGTCCTGCCGCGGCGCAACTGCCGATCAGAGCCGTGTCGCGGACGACGCGCGCGGTCGTATTCTCCAGTCGCCAGGGACCCGCGATCATGACCGCAGCGATGCCCAACGCGGCGACCGGCAGGGCCACACGGCACAGGAGCGCGATCTGGCTCTCCCGTTCCTGCTTTGCAAGCAATGCCAGCAAGGAACCGGAGACCAGTGCCTCCAGGTTCGTGAAGGTTGCGGTCATGATGGGTGCGTAGGGCCAGGCCTGCGTCGCCATGTATAGACGCGATAGGAAGGAGGCCGCGATCAGTAACCACCACAGGCGCGGAAGCCAGCGCGTCGGCACCAACAGCACCAGCAGCGGCCACACCAGATAGAATTGTTCCTCCACCGCGAGCGTCCAGAAGTGCGAGACGTAGGGGAGCCACCTCTCGGTGAGGAACACCTTCCAGTTCACTGTATAGCTCAGGAGCCATGGCAGGTCGCGCGTGATTGCCGCATAGGCGGGAATCAGCACGGCCACGACGATGGCGGCATAATACAGAGGAAAGATCCGCAGGGACCGGCGAATGTAGAAGCGGCGCAGCAGGAACCCGAGACTTTCGCCCGCGGCATGATCGTCTTTCAGTCGCAGCAGAATCCCGGTGATGAGGAAGCCGCTCAGCACGAAGAAGAGCTGCACGCCGAAGGTGCCAAATGGGAAGCACCATTCCGGCAGGTGCCGATAGACGTGCGAGGTGATCACCGCCAGCACGGCCAGCGCCCGCAAACCGTCGAACTGGCGGTAGTAGCGATCCATCGGGTTCAGTCCTCGAGGACTAGACGACCCGAATCGAAGTGGGCGTGGCGATTGAAAAGGAACGCCGCTTCCTCCTCGTGGTGCGAGACCGCCAGCAGGTGGATGCCGTCCTGCACCGCTTCCTCCAGTACCTCGGCAAGGCGACGACACCAGCCCGCATCAAGGCCGTTGAAGGGCTCATCCAGCAGCAACAACCGCGGACGCCGGATCATGGCGCGCGCGACCAGCGCCTGGCGCATCTGACCATAGGAAAGCCCGGTGATTGGGCGATTCGACAGATGGGCGATGCCGAGCCGATTCATCATGAGTTGTGCCCGCTCCAGCGCCTCGGCGTCGCGCTCGCCGTACAGACCGATGGAGCCGGTCTCTCCGGACGCCACCAGTTCCACGGCTGCCAGCGGCAGTGCATAGCGCGCCTGAAATTCCGGTGCCACGTAGCCAATCACGTCGCGGATTTCCCAGATGCTGGAAAGCTCCGGCAGGTCCAGGCGCCGCACTACTCCGCCAAGCGTCGGCACCAAATCTCCGTATAGCAGCCGCAGAAACGTCGACTTCCCCGATCCATTCGGGCCGGTGATCAGCCAGTGCTCGCCACGGCGCCACTCCCAGTCGATCCCGCGAAGGATCGGCGTTCCCTCGATGGCAACGTCCGTGTTGGTCACTGCCAGCAGAACTTCGCCGCGCGACAGGGGAGCACCCTGCGGACGCGAAGGCGCCGGTGGGGGAGCGACTCCTGTCCCGCGTCGCCTCCCCGTATAGACAACCCTTCCCGCCGCCAGCTCGATCTCGTTCGCGATGGCGGGAGTGACCTCGCCCGGTCGGTGCGACGTCATCAGCACCTGCACGCCGGAGTGGATCAGTCGCTCGACCAGGCCCATTAGACCATCGCGCGAACTCGGATCGAGCCCGTTGAATACCTCGTCGAGGATGAGGATGCGCGGTTCGGAGAGCAGAGCCCGCGCGATCAGGGCGCGGCGTGCCTGTCCGTGTGAGGTCTCCAGAAACGGACGGTCGGCCAGTTCCGTCATGCCGACCAGTTCCAGCAGCGGGGCGACGCGCGCTTCGACGGCTGGAGGAAACTCGCCCTGTGGATAGACAACGTCCCGGTGTCCCGAGCGCACCACGTCGGCCACGCTGATGCGGGTCTCGTTCCGCACATAGCGATCCTGCTGTTCCGCCGAGACAGTACGAATGAGGCCGCGCAGTGCCACCGGGCTCTCGCAGGGCGGTTCGCCGGGGAGATGATAGAGTCGGGTGCCTGCGTGCGCGTCAGGCCAAAGGTCGCCCTGCACCAGCCGGAGGAAGGTCGTCTTGCCCGACCCGTTTCCGCCGCGGACCAGCCACGACTCCCCCTCACGCAACTCCCATCGCACACGATCCAGCACCGCCACGTCGCCGCGGCGAATCGACACGTCGTTGAGGGAGATGACTGGCCGAGCGGCCGCCACGAAGCGTCAGTCTTCGCTGAGGCGCAGGACCGCCATGAAGGCTTCCTGCGGGATCTCGATGGTGCCGAACTGCTTCATGCGCTTCTTGCCTTCCTTCTGCTTGTCCAGCAGCTTGCGCTTGCGGGAGATGTCGCCGCCGTAGCACTTCGCGGTGACGTCCTTGCGAAGGGCCGACACGGTTTCGCGCGCCACGATCTTGCCGCCGATAGCCGCCTGGATCGCCACGGCATAGAGCTGCCGCGGGACGATTTCCTTCAGCCGCTTCGCCAGGATGCGCCCCTTGTAGGCCGCATCATCGCGATGCACGATCACCGACAGCGCGTCCACCGGATCGCCGTTCACCAGTACGTCCATCTTCACCAAGCGCCCTTCGCGATAGCCGATTACTTCGTAGTCGAAGCTCGCATAGCCCTGGGTCGCCGACTTCAGTCGGTCGTGGAAGTCCGACACGATTTCCGCCAGCGGGAATTCGTAGGTGAGCTGCACGCGCTCCGCCGAGACGAAGTGCATGTCCCTTTGCTCGCCCTTCTTCGCCTGACAGAGCGAAAGCACCGGGCCGAGGTAGTCCTTCGGGAAGAAGATGCGCGACTGAACGTAGGGCTCCTCGATCATCTCGATGACCTGCGGATCGGGCATCTTCGACGGGTTGTCGATCATCGCCACGGTGCCGTTGGTGAAGGTCACGCGATAGACCACGGAGGGGGCCGTGAAGAGCAGGTTCTGGTTATACTCGCGTTCGAGGCGCTCCTGGATGATTTCCATGTGGAGCAGCCCGAGGAAGCCGCAGCGGAAGCCGAAGCCGAGCGCGTCGGAGGTTTCCGGCTCCACGAAGAACGCCGCATCGTTCATGCGCAGCTTGCCGATGGCATCCTTCAGCGAATCGTACTCGTCGGCGTTCACCGGATAGAGACCGGCAAAGACCACGGGCTTCACTTCACGGTAGCCGGAGAGGGCCTCGGTGGCGGGCCTGCGGGCGTGCGTCACCGTGTCGCCGACGCGAACTTCGGCCAGCTCACGAATAGCCGCCGCGATGTAACCCACCTCGCCGCAACGAAGCTCGTCGACCGGCACCTGACGCGGGGTCAGAACACCGATTTCGGTCACTTCGTAATCCATGCCGCCCTTCATGAAGCGGATCTTGTTGCCCTTCTTCAGGCGCCCGTTCACGACGCGTATGTAGCAGATCACGCCGCGGTAATTGTCGTAGGCCGCGTCGAAGATGAGCGCGCGGAGAGGACTCTCCTCGTCGATCTTCGGCGGGGGAATGCGCTTCACCACCTCGTTGAGCAACGCGCCCACGTTCAGGCCCGTCTTGCCGGAAACACAGATGGCCGTGTCGCCGTCCAGACCCACCGACTCGGTGATCTGGCGGCGGGCCTCGTCGATGTCGGCACTCGGCAGGTCGATCTTGTTGATGACCGGGATGATTTCCAGGTCGTTTTCAAGCGCCAAATAGACGTTGGCGAGGGTCTGTGCCTCGACGCCCTGCGTGGCGTCGACGATCAGCAGCGCACCCTCGCAGGCGGCCAGCGACCGGGAAACCTCATAGGTAAAGTCGACGTGCCCCGGGGTGTCGATCAGGTTGAACTGGTAGATCTCCCCGTCCTCGGCTTCGTGGAAGAGACGAACCGCCTGGGCCTTGATGGTGATGCCGCGCTCGCGCTCCAGATCCAGCGTGTCCAGCATCTGGTCGCGCATTTCCCGTTCGGTAACCGTGCCGGTTTCCTCCAGGAGTCGATCGGCCAGCGTGGATTTCCCATGGTCGATGTGGGCAATGATGCAAAAGTTGCGGATGCGCGAATCTGCCAAGGCAGGGTTACTCCAAGTGACACAGGATCGGCCCATCGTGAGGGCGCGAGACTGTGCGGGGAACCATCGGGCCAAGTCAAAAGGAACGTGGCACCCCGCGGGACGGGTCGAAAACTATTCCACCCGCGTAAAACACCGCGTCAGTTCGATGACTCCTAGGCGGTAGAAGGAGATGCCCATGCAGGCGGTCCAGATGGGAAAAACGAGGCATGTACAAACCTCCAGCAACGACTGGATTCTGTCCCAGGGTGAAGGAAACTCGCACCCCCATCCGTACCCGTAGAAGTCGTAAACCAGATTCCGCATTCCCATGCGTGTCAGGAACCAACTCGCTTCCCCCACAAGCAATCCCACGACCAACAGCGGTGCGAACAGCCCCCGACCGGGCTCGGAAACTTTCCGACGGGCCTCGCGGGCTGCGACGAAGAACATGATACCAAAGACGAAGGGCACAGAGTTGACCAACAGCGCGGACAAGTCCCGCACGCCGACAACCCAAACGGGCACCAGATGCCGTGTCGTCCGCATGTGATACACGCTGAAGGCCGTCATGAGGACACAAGGCGCGAGCAGCACGATCGCCGGCATAAGCGCCCGATACATCGGCCCCCTCAGCCGCATCCCGAGATGATCCCGTGCATTGATGGGACAAACGCTCAGATCCCGCCGACGTGCCAAGGAACACTCCCTGGCGATGGCTGGTATCAGGCTCCCCACCAGCCACGCCAGCACGATGGCCGCGGCGACATGGGGCCAGACAAAGGCATTCTCGGTGACTTTCCACATGGTCAACGCTCCCGTTCGGTTTGCTCACGAAGAAGGAGTGCAGGCGGAGGCATGTCGGTTGGAAGTCATTGGGTGTTTTTTGGGAAGGACTATTCGGCGATGGTCGGGGGCAGGCTTACCTGGAAGGTGACCTGCGGGAGCAGGAATGCGGAGTGGGGGCGGGCGAGTTCCTCGCGCGACATGATCTCCAGTCGCTCGTAAAGGCCGCACCAGGCCGATTTCACCGATGCCCGCGTAAGGCGCGTCATCAGCGGATGCCAGATCGAATATCGTCCCAAGCGGCCATCGAGGCGCTTGAAATACCCGGTCACCGGATTTGTCATTGTCAGGAGGAATTCGGCGCGTGACCGGAAGCCCTCCATCGAGCGCACCGGCTCGCCCGTGTCCTGCAAGTCGTAGCGGAGTGATGCCCAGTCGGAGTCAGCCTCGAAGCTCCAGTGGCGATAGCGCCCTTCCAGGCGGCTGTACTGGCAGTCCACGCGATACCTTGCCCGATACCACGGCATGCTCCAGAGCGTCCTCGGGATGGCGACCGACCAATGTCCCAGCGTGGTCCCGAGGAACCATACCGACTTTTCCCCGGTGCGCCGATGGCGAACGTAGACGCGGTGGTTGGTCTGGGCGAAGCGCCAGCTCAAGCCCGGGAGCAGTCCCGGGAAACGGAAGTCCTTATCGACGAACGGCACGATGCTGAGCAGCGCCATTGGGCGCCCGCCGATAGGGAACTCCTCAATTTCGAAAAGATCGCCGGGAATGTGGGGGCGAAGGCGCACGGCAGGCACCGCATAGTTGATGAGGGCGAAGTGTCGCAGCCGCGTTACCGCATCCAAGCGTCCCGCCGCGGGCCTCCGGAGCCGTCGCTTCAATGCGTCTTCCGCACAACCATCGTCCATGCCTGGCCCCTGCCTCCGACCGGCAGATTGGCGGTTTGCGTGGCGGGAATCAAGCCTGTCGCAGGCGCTCGGCGCGTGAAACCCCCGGTTTTATCAGCTTGCTCCCCCTAATTTGAACCGTCCGGCCCTCCCGTCTGAGTTTTTGCTTTACCGGTGCCCCACGCTCTCCCTTCACTTCGCGCGGGTCAGCGTACCATCGGCCCCCATAACGCCATCTGCAAAGCGAGGCATCATGACCAAAGCAGAACTCATCGACATCGTAGCGGATAAAGTGGACGGTCTCACCAAGGCACAGGTCTCGGCCGTGTATGACGCAATTTTCGAAACGATTGGCCGTGCCGTGAAGGAAGACGACAAGAAGGCCTTCACCGTGAAGGACTTCGGCACCTTCAAGCTGAAGGAGCGCGCCGAGCGCAAGGGCGTGAACCTCCAGACGAAGGAAGCCATCACGATCCCCGCGTCTGTCAGCGTCGGCTTCACCGCCTCGAAGGCCCTCAAGGAAGCTGTCTCCAAGAAGTAATCGACGCACCCGCACACAGCTTGAGCGACCGGCGGCCCTGTGACCCCAAGGGCCGCCGGTTTTGTTTTTGACGGGGTTATTCGTCAGAACCGCACATTGATGAGCGGAAGCCGCAGGCGTCGTTCGCTGAAGTTGAACAGCCCGATCTGGACGCCATGCAGTTCCTTCGCGTCATTGATGATCCCGAACTGGATGCCGCGCGTCGATTCTGCCTTGTTGAAGCCGCCCACTTGCACGCCGCGCAGCTTGCCATTCACCTCATTGTAGAATCCCGAGACCATCACGCCAGCCGTCGAACCGTCCAGATGGTTGGCACATACAGCAATCTGGGCGCGGGTCGAGTGCGAATCCGGAGAGCTTTCCTCTCCCGTGTTGTATAGGGCGGACACTTGAAGTCCCGCGCCCATCGCATCCGCCTTGTTCATCAGGAGTGCCCCCTGAATGCCGGAGAACCCCTTGGCGTAGTTCCAAAGTCCGCCCAGTTCGACACCCTTCAATGCGCCTCCGATGTTGCAGATCCCCGCAAGCCGCAGTCCGTGGTAGGGTCGCTCGCTCGTATTCACGATTCCCGCCAGCGTCACACCGGAAGAAGGCCCTTCTGAGCCTTTCTCCAGTACATTCGTGATGCCTGCGATCTCAAGGCCACGGGTACGACGACCCCAGTTGTAGAGAGGCGCCAGACTGACGCCCGCAGTATCGTTGCTCCAGTTGGAAAGAAACCCGAGGCGCAGGCCCTTGATCGGTGTCTGCTCGTCAAAGAGCTGATAGTAGGAAACCACACCCAACTGCATCACCGAGAATCTGGCCGGGTATCCGTAGGACAGTGATTCGGTTGTCCGCTCGTCATTCGTCTCCGCCCTCAGGGTCGCGGCCGCCGGGACCGCCACCATACTGAACAGCACCAGCAAACATGCAAAAAATCCCGAAATACGGTTCATCATACCCTCCAAAGTTTAGTAGGTCATCACCCCATCCGCTGCGGGTGGCGGAGGCGGTTCCAGCGAACTGAACGCATTGTGGACGACAAGGCCCTGCGAGATCGTGCCGTTGGTCGGGTCGTAGATGGCGTTGACCGTCGTATAGACGCTCAGGCCTGAGACGGACTGGGCGTAGTTCTGGGCCGGGCCGATGCTCGCCATCCAGTAGCGACCATGCACGGCGGCGGCCGCCGCAGCGTGAGCGGGGGAGAAGAAGATCGTACCGCCAAACTGGCGCTGTTGCTCGAACTGGATGTTGACGTAGAGGAAGCTCAGGTCCAACCGGTCGCCGCTCTCATAAGGACGACCTCGGCTTCCTGCGGAGCCCGTGATGTTCTGGCCGACCTTGTAGCAGTCGATCGGTGTTTGTTGGAGATAGGCGATCGGCGTGGAGATCAGGATGGGAAGGGCCAGGGTGTCCGCCGAGCGTGTGGAACCATATCCGTCACGGGTGATCCAAGTGGGCGGCAGGGCACCGAAGTCGACGTCGTAGGCCCCCAGTGCCACCGCGGTGGTTCGCAGTTCCTCCTTCACTGCCGCATAGGCACAGTTCTGGGCCGAACGCTGCTGCCACGCAAACGCACACAGCGCCATGATGCCGACGACCGCGACCACAATCAATGCCTCGACGAGCATGAACCCGCGCTTCGACATTTGTGTAATCTCCGTTTGTAAATGAGAACTTTGTCAGCTGGGGTGGTGAGGCGAAGGCGGGCAAGGGTTTCCTTTGGAACTGGTTCCCTCATTCTTAGCGTTTGACCACCCGCGGCCCCAACCGCCAACGTGCCGCTTCCATTCAGGGTCGTCGACCCCGCGCAGAGGCCATCCCGTCCCCGTCATGAGCTACGAAATCGTCATTGGATTTGAGGTCCACACGGAACTAAAGACCCGCAGCAAGGTCTGGTGCGGCTGCGCCACCACGTTCGGCGCGCCACCGAATACGCAGGTCTGCCCCGTGTGCCTTGGGATGCCCGGCAGCCTCCCCGTCCTCAATGAGGACGCCTTCCAGCTTTCGCTCAAGACCGCCCTGGCGCTCAACTGCGAGGTCCCGGAGATCTCCACCTTCGACCGCAAGAACTACTACTACCCGGACCTTCCCAAGAACTACCAGATCAGCCAGAACGACAAGTTCCTCGGCCAGAAGGGCTGGATCGACGTGGACCTGGGCGAGGCGGGCATCAAGCGCATTCGCATCAACAACATCCACCTTGAGGAAGACGCCGGCAAGAACATCCACCCGGAGGGGAAGGGGCACGACTACTCGCTCGTGGACCTGAACCGCGCCGGGACGCCGCTGCTGGAAATCGTCACCGAGCCGGACCTGCGCACCAAGGAGGAGGCCCAGGCCTTCATGCTGGCCATGCGCAGCCTGCTCCAGTACCTCGACGTGTCCGACTGCAAGATGCAGGAAGGGTCGCTCCGCTTCGAGCTGAACATGTCCCTGCGCCCCAAGGGCTCGGACAAGTTCGGCACCAAGGTGGAGGTGAAGAACCTCAACTCCATGTCGGTCGTGCTCAAGTGCATCGATGCCGAGTTCGAGCGTCAGTCCGAGTTGCTGGACGACGGCGGGAAGGTGGCCGCGGAGACCCGCCTGTGGGACGAAGTGGCAATGGTGACCCGCAGCATGAGGTCGAAGGAAACCGCCAACGATTATCGCTACTTCCCGGACCCGGATCTGGTGGACGTGGAAATCACCGCAGACATGATCGCCGCGGCCAAGGGCTCGCTGCCGGAACTCCCCCTGGCGCGCCGCCAGCGCTTCATCGACTCGCTTGGCCTTTCACCCTACGACGCGGGTGTGCTCACTGCCTCCAAGACGACAGCCGATTACTTCGAGGCCGCCGTCGCGCGGCACAACAACCCCAAGACGCTCGCAAACTGGGTCATGACGGGCATCCAGAGCTGGCTCAACGAGCAGCCCGAGGACACCACGGTCGAGAGCTGTCCCATCAAGGCGGAGTCGCTGGCCGAGATGGTCGCGCTCATCGACAGCAACACCATCAACAGCAACATCGCGAAGAAGGTCTTCCCGCTCATGCTGGAGACCGGCAAGCGCCCGTCCGTCATCGTCGAGGAACAGGGTCTCAAGCCGATGGACGACACAGCACTCGATCCGCTCATCGACGAGGCCATCGCCGCCAACCCGAAGATCGCCGAGGACATCCGCGGCGGAAAGCTGAAGGCCATCGGCGCGCTCATGGGCTCCGTCATGAAGAAATCCGGCGGACGCGCCAACCCGGATGCGCTCACCGCGCGGATCAAACAGAAGCTCGGCGTCGAGGGCTGACCTCCGATTGCAGGGAAGATCCGCAGCGGGTCGTAACGGCGCGGTGAAAGCGAACAGCGCGACCACAGATTGCGCAGATTTCACAGATTCTCGGGAGAGGGCTGGTAGACGGGGCTGGATCCGGCCATGTGGTTCATGCATTCCAATCTGTCCATTCGACGATGGGTCATGGGCGGGTGCCCCGCTGCCGCATTCATCCTGAAAGGATGATAGATAATAGCCGGTGGTTGAGGCCGCAGAGGCCGACACCACCGGATTGCCGACAAGCGGGTACCGACCCTGAAAGGGTCGCAGCAGGGAAAACAAAAGCGGCCGCCGGACAATCCCGTCCGGCGGCCGCTTGGCTTGTTGGTGCGTGTTGGTTCAGCCGACGAGTTCGGCGGCGGTGAACCACAGGGCCAGTTCGCGCGCGGCGCTCTCGGGCGAGTCGCTGCCGTGGACCAGGTTCTCGGTCACGATGGTCGCGTAGTCGCCACGGATCGTGCCGGGGGCGGAGTCGGCGGGCTTGGTGGCGCCCATCATCTTGCGGACGAGGCTGACGGCGTCTGGACCGGCGATGGCCAGGGCCACCAGCGGGCTGCCGGTCATGAATGCCTTGAGCTCCGGATAGAAGCCCTTCGTGACGTGCTCGGCATAGTGCTTGTCGGCCAGTTCGCCGCTCATCTGCATCAGCTTCATGCCGCGGATCTTGAGGCCCTTTGCCTCGAAGCGGCTGATGATGGCGCCGATCAGATTGCGACGCACGCCGTCCGGCTTGATGAGTACCAGGGTCGTTTCCATGCAGTTCGGTCCTGCTCTTCCTCAGGGGTTTGTTTTGCGCCGGTGATTCGCGACAGAGGCCCGGGGCGTGTCAAGCCCTTGGGCGAATTCGCATCCAAAGGGCCGTGCTCTCGCCCGACCAGTCGGTGCCTTCCAGCGACGCCGCCACGAGCCCAGGATGGTGCTCGGCAAGCCAGCCACCGGCAAAGATCACCTCCGGCTTGTGCTCCTGCATGAAGGCCAGCAGACGCTCCTGCTCACAGAAACCCGCGGCCAACTGCTCGCGGTCGTACTGGCGCGGCAGCCGCACGCCGTGCAGTCCCACGATGACGCCCGGGGCCAGCGACGGGAGGACCGTTGTATAGACGTGGTCGAGAGCGACCTCCGTGTGCGGCAGGTCGAAGAAGGCGATCTCGCCCGCCATGAGGAGCTTGAAGTCGTCGACTGGCACTTCCTCGATCCGCATCATGAGCTGGGCGTCGACAAACTCGCCCACGTCGCAGCGCGGTTCCGGGTCGATGGTGATCAGCTCGCCGGGCAGATTGAGCACTCGGCGTGCGTGGTTGAACACCAGCGTCGTATAGCCGCTACCGACCTCCATCTGACGCGTCGGTTCCAGCAGCGCATGAATCGCGAAGAGGAGCGCCGCATCGACGGGGCTGCACCAGGGATTACCGCGAAAGCCCTCGCTGGCCAGCAGCGACGCGAGGCGGAACCCGACCAAATTGCCGAGTCGTTCGCGCACGAACTCAAGCTGACCAGCTTCGTTCCAGTCTATACGCGAGCAGTCGAGCAGCGACCCGGCGCTGTCTAGATTGATAGACGGCTTCGAGGCCGATGCCACCGGTGCCGAGGGCTTCTGCGGTTCCGCCGGGGCGGGGGAGGGACCACCGCCGAAGAGCTTCTTCCAGAAGGACATCAGCTCTTCCCCGCCAGTTCCGCCAGCTTCGTCCACATGATCGCGATGGAGCCCTGCCACTTCTCCTGTTTGGCGCGGACCGCGGCGACTTCCTCGCGGATTTCCCCGCGCAGCAACTCGATGGAACGAAGCGTCTCTTCGGGATGGGGATTGCCCGGCTGGCGACGTGCCATGAGCAGTCCGGCGGGATTCTCCAGCGCAGCCCATTCCTGCTCGTTGAGAGGCGCAATGCCCTCGCCGACAAGGCGCGCGTTCAGTTTGTCCAGCTTCAACTCGCCCTCGGCCTCACAGTCCGCGACGGCAGGGCCGATGATGCGATAGCAGGTGCGGAAGGGGAGCGACCGGGTCCGCGCCAGATGGTCGGCCACGTCGGTCGCGTTGAGGAAGCCTTCGCGGCAGGAAGCCAGCATGGCGTCGCCGTTTACGCGCATGGCGCCGAAGACCCCGGCAAAGAGGCTCGCAGCACCCCGCGCGTTGTCCGCCGCGTCCATCACCAGATACTTGGTCCATTGCGTGTCGCGATTGTAGCCCGACATGAGCCCGTGCCCGATCCCGAGCAACGACTGGGCGAGCCCCGCCGCCACGGCAGCGCGGGCGCGGGTTACCTCGGCAAAGTCCGGGTTCCGCTTCTGCGGCATGATGCTGCTGCCCGTCACATGCTCGTTGGCCAGGTGCAGCCACTGGCGCGGCGGAGAGCTGAGGAGGATGATGTCCTGCGCGATGCCGGAAAGATGCCCTAGCGTCATCGAGAGTGCGAAGGCGAAGCGACCCTCCATCTCGCCGCGGGCCCAGATGCCATCGGCGCCGGAAGGGGTCGGATGGGCAAAGCCGAGCAACGACGCGGTCGCGTTGCGGTCGAGCGGCCACGAGGTTCCGAAGCTCGCCGCCGCGCCGAGTGGACAGGTCGAAAGGTCGCGCAGCAACACCGCCAGCGCGCGGACGTCGCGCAGCAGGCGGGGGAGATAGCTCATGGTCCAGTGCCCCCAACTGGTCACCATTGCGGGCTGGCCGTGGGTGAAGCCGGGGCAAACCGTCGTCGTGTGCAGTGCCGCGTGATCGGCGATGGCCTCAGCCGCCACGGCCAGATCCTCCACCGCGGCGACGATTTCGTCGCGGAGCCACAGCCGCATGTCGGTCGCCACCTGGTCGTTGCGCGAACGACCCGTGTGGAGATGCCCACTGGCACCGTCGCCGACCAACTCGCTCGCGATGACCTCGACGGACATGTGAATGTCCTCGGCGCTGGCGCGGAGGATTTCTTCCCCCGCAATCACGCGGTCGCGAATCGCCAGCAGGGCTCCGGCAAGCGGCTTCGCGCGCTCGGCCGGGACGATGCCCTGTGCCGTCAACATGAGCAGGTGGGCGCCATTCGTTTGTAGGTCATAGGGAGCCAGACGCGCATCCGCTGCGGGTCGGCCCGCCACGTCGTAACCTGCGGTGAAGCGCAGGTTCTCCTCGGCAAGACTCGCGTCGCCCACACGCTTAGCCCACACAGGGGCGCTCTTGGGCTGGCTGGACGGGGGAAGGCTCATGGCTGGTTCGGACTCTCGGAGGACAGTGAAGCCGCTCGGGCGGGTGGCAGTCGACCGGCACCACCCCGCCCGGTGCAACCGGAACGACGTCGAAAGTCCCGGGCTCAACCGCGCGGACCGGGTTTGCTTGACACAAGCTCAGGCGGACCCCGATTGTTTTTCCCGGCCTGAGAAGGCCCGTATGGAAGTTGGTTTTTGCCAAAAATTATTGAGAGGATTCTCGTCGCCCATGGCTAAGCACCCGATGATCGAAGCCGTTGGACGGTACGTTCCGCCCATCGACCCAGCAACCCCCATTATTGATTGGGAAAAGTCCCAGGGAGCGCGGATGTTCGATCGAACTTCGGGCAAGGCCGTGATTGACTTCGCCTCCCACTACGCGTCGCTCCCGCTCGGATACAATCACCCCGGCTTCCACGACGCCGATTACGAGAAGGCCCTGCTCGACGTCTCGCGCATCAAGATCGCGAACCTCGACGTGCTCTCCGACCAGTACCAGCTCTTCATCGATACCTTCCGCCGCGTGGCCGTCCCGGCCAACTTCGAGAAGCTGTTCTTCATCGATGGCGGCGCTCTCGCCGTCGAGAACGCGCTGAAGGCGGCCTTCGACTGGAAGATTCATCGCAACATGCGTAACGGCAAGGGGGAGCGCGGCTATCAGGTTCTCCACTTCCGCGAGGCCTTCCACGGCCGCAGCGGCTACACCCTTTCTCTCACCAACACCGCCGACCCGAACAAGACCCGCTACTTCCCCAAGTTCGATTGGCCGCGGATGCTCAACCCCAAGATGCGCTTCCCGATGGTGGGCGAGAACCTGGAGGCCACGCTCGAGGACGAGCGGGCAGCCATGCGCGAGATCGAGAAGCAGTTCGCCGAGAAGGGCGACGACATCGCCGCCATCCTGATCGAGCCGATCCAGGGCGAGGGCGGTGACAACCACTTCCGCCCCGAGTTCATGCGCTTCCTCCGCGCCATGGCCGACGAGCACGATGCACTCCTAGTCTTCGACGAAGTGCAGACGGGCATGGGCATGACCGGCAAGATGTGGGCGTGGCAGCACCTTGGCGTGGAGCCGGATATCGTTTCCTTCGCCAAGAAGGCGCAGGTCGGCGGCTTCATGGCCGGCCCCCGCATCCTTGAGGAAGAGAAGAACGTCTTCTCGGTGCCCTCCCGCATCAGCTCGACCTGGGGCGCATCCCTCACCGACATGGTGCGCTGCACCAAGTACTGCGAAATCATCGAGAAGGAAAACCTGCTCGAGAACGTCAACGCGCGTGGCGCGGAGATCATCGAGGGGCTGCACGGCATCGCCGAGCGTACCGAGCTGATCACGAACGTGCGCGGTCGCGGTCTCTTCATCGCCTTCGACCTCGTCCACCCGGAAGTCCGCGGCCAGGTCTACGACGCGATGTACGACAACGGCCTGATGGCGCTGATCTGCGGCAACACCAGCATCCGTTTCCGCCCGCACCTCAACGTGACAAGCGATGTGGTCAAGGAGGCGCTGGACATCACCGAGGCCACGCTCAAGTCCGTGCTGGCTCCCGTCAGCCAGACGACCCTCTGACCCAACCCTTCACCCTTCCGGAGCCCCGGCCTCGCCGGGGCTCCCGCTTTCTTCAGACGACCCAATCCCACTGACCCGCCGGCTGGGCCGGCAAAGGATGCACAACGATGAAGCTCGTTGAAAATCGCGGCGGCGAACGCTACGGCAAGACCCTCGTCGGGGGGCACCTCATCAACGGCCGCACGGTCGGAGAGAACAGCAAGGAGCGCTTCCAGTCGCTGAACCCCGCCTGGACGTCCGACGTCGTGGCGGACTTCCCGCAGGGCGGCGCGAAGGAAGTGGCCCAGGCCTGCGACGCGGCCAAGGCCGCCTTCGCCAAATGGAAGTCCACGCCCGCTCCCGTCCGCGGCGAGATCATCGGCAAGATCGGCGCCCTCATCCGTGAGCAAAAGGAATTCCTCAGCCGCCTCCTCACGCGCGAGATCGGCAAGCCCCTCCGCGAAGCCCGCGGCGAGGTGCAGGAAGCCATCGACACCGCCGCCTTCTTCCAGAGCGAGGGACGTCGTCTATACGGACAGACCGTCCCCAGCGAGCTGCGCAACAAGGCCCTCGAGACCCATCGCCGCCCCGTCGGCGTCTGCGGCCTGATCACCGCCGGCAACTTCCCCTTTGCCGTCCCCTCGTGGAAGATCATCCCCGCCCTCATCTGCGGCAACACCGTCGTGTGGAAGCCCAGTGAGGACGCCCCCGCCACGGCCTTTGCCTTCGCCAACATCTTCAAGGCCGCCGGTCTTCCCGACGGCGTCGTGAACGTGGTCTATGGCACCGGCGCCGTCACGGGCCAGGCGATCATCGACGCCATCGACAAGGGCCTCATCAACAAGATCAGCTTCACCGGCAGCACCGAAATCGGTCGCAAGATCGGCGAGGTCGCCGGACGCAACCTCCAGATCCCGAGCCTCGAACTTGGCGGCAAGAACCCCATGATCGTCATGGACGACGCCGACATCGACCTGGCGGTGACCGGCGCCATCTGGTCCGCCTACGGCACCGGCGGCCAGCGCTGCACCTCGCTCGGAAACCTGATCCTCCACAAGAAGATCGCCGACAAGTTCCTCAACAAGTTCGTCCCCAAGGCCAAGTCCCTCATCATCGGCGACCCGACCTTCAACGAAGGCATCACCTACGGTCCGCTGATCGCCGACCGCTTCCTGAAGCGCTACCTGGCCCACCACAAGATGGCGAAGAAGTCCAAGACCGCCGAGTGCATCCTTGAGGGTGCGCGTGTGAAGAAGGGCGCCGAGCCCCAGGGCTTCTGCGGCGACGCGTCGAAGGGTCTCTTCGTCACGCCGAGCCTCTACGACAAGGTGCTCATCACCGATGAGTTCGCCCAGACCGAGGTCTTCGGCCCGACCATCGGCGTGATTCGCGTCGAGGACTTCGACGAAGCCATCGCCGCCGCCAACGGCACGAAGTACGGCCTCTCCTCCTCGATCTATACGGATAACGCCAAGCTCCGCCTGCGCTTCAAGAACGAGATCACCGCGGGCATGAGCTCCATCAACAACTCGACCACCGGCGCCGAGGCCCACCTTCCCTTCGGCGGCAACGGCTGGTCCGGCAACGGCACCCGCGAAAGCGGCATCTGGGTTGTCGACGCCTACACGAAGTGGCACGCAATCAACACCGACGACTCGGGCGGCCTCCAACTGGCCCAGATGGACACGGAAGAAGTCCACGGCGAAGGCGCCGCCGACCTCGACGGCCTCATGGCCTGATCCGACCGGTCACTCCAAGCAACGCAACACGGCGCCCGGGATTCACGTCCCGGGCGCTGTTGTGTTGGATCGGATTCAGTGAATCTGCTGGACAATCAGCGTCGCGTTGGCCTTCGTTGATCGAAAGCTGAACCATGATTGGGCGAGTAGCTGGATTTAGTATACCCCCTTCTCGATCACGGTGGCATCGACCACCTTGATGGCTCCCCGGAGATCACTTGATCAAACGGATCACCCTGCCCCCAAATCAGAAACGCCATGGTTGACTTGACACTTAGGATTTGATACCCGTCCATACAAGCAAGGACTGGGCGAAAGCACAGCGGTTCCTTCGTGGTGGAGGCATCAAATGCGGGGCGGAGCCTTTCTCTTTATATAGCACTGGATGCTTCGGTCGAGCAGCCGGCTCCGTATGGGGAAATTGAAATTTACATGGATGGAGTTCGCCAGTGATTATTTGGGTACTTCTCGTTACCTTCTTGATTGCCTTTGCGCTAGAGCTTAAGTTGCGCGAGTCCGTTCGTGGATTCAAGAGATTCCCTTTGGGAACCCTCAGTATGTCCTATGTTGTGATCTCTATTTTGGGAGCTTATCTAATTCCTCGCATTGACGGAAAAGAGGCGCAAATGCGAATCGATGACGCGTTCAGGGATCGCCTCGTGCTGGAGCTTGAGCGGATTGTAAATGAGAGCCCTGTACCGCGTTCGGCCGCGGCAATTGAGGTGTTGAGCAGCATTCCTGAAGATTGTTCTAACCAACTTCGCGGACAAGTGCTAGCCTATCGGAAAGTTCTCTCGGAAGCTCCGAAGCGAGCGGTAGCCCTCGAGGAAATCGGACTGCGCTGGGTTGACGGCGAGAGTTCGTTCGCGACTGGAAACTTGATCGACCCAAGGTATGCGAATAAGGATCTCAGTCAGTTTGACGAGATCTTTGCCGACCAGCGCTGGATCAAAGGCACTACTGTAAGAAGGTTGGCGCCTGAGAACATCAAAGGTTTCTTTATGTCTAATCAGGAGGTTGATTGTGGTCTTTTTGCAGCTGTTATGCACCGCTCTTGCATTGATGATGACTTACCCGTAACCAATGTATCATATGTGGAGTCGCTTCTATTTTGTATCAAACTGTCAGATCGCCTCGGTAGGGCTATTCGATTGCCAACAGTAGCAGAATGGGAACTGGCTGCAGGAGGAAAGGGTGGCCTGCTGTATTCATTCGGGTCTGATGTGTCCGAGCTGCCTCGCTATGCAAATTTTCTTGCAAATTCAAATGAGCGGCTTGCCAAGGTAAAGTCGAGATTGGAAGATAGTGGAGGATTCTTTGATTTGCACGGCAATGTGGAGGAAATGACAATGCGTGGTGGCCAGCGCGATGCTCCGGCCCTTGACAAGCCAAAAGCAGGGGCTTTATCCACGGTGATCACAAAAGGCGGCTCGTTTCAGTCTGATGCCGGTGCATTGATAATATATCTAAGCAACGGACTTGCCCCCTTTGATTCTCGAGATGACGTGGGTTTTCGCATCGTCGCCCCTAATTGATGACTGAGATATCCGGAGGTCTTCACATTCCTCTGCGAAATGAGCAGGCAACCGAATTGGAACCTCTATACAGCTTCCCTTGAAAGCCGAGCCACACCAGTAAGGCATCCTCTCGACCATTGTTAAGGAGTCTTCTTGCCTTGTCCGACACCGAGCTTCCCGACGATCTGCAGGGCTGGACGGCTAAGCGCCGTGCGGCTCTTGTGATGACGATCCAGAAGAGGAGCAGTACACCTTTTCCCTATTGGCGCTGCACCTCGTTGGTCAGCATGCTCAACCATTGGGCCAATACGAGGTCCCGTTTGGGCGCCATTTTGTGATTCAACCACGGCGGATAGATCCACCCCTCAGGCAGCGCAATGCACGGGTGCCTGCCTGGGCTGTGAAAACTCGCAGAAGGATGAGGGAGGAATGAAGATAATACAAAGAGACCCGGTATTCGAGAAGTATGGCCCGCTCAGCTTCTGGCGAATTCTCCGGCTTGTTTGTTCGACGGCAATCCTTGCGATAGCGGTGTTTGTCATCCTCTACAGGTCTTGAGGGGCAGCACGCCTATCCCTTCGGAAGGTCCGTTTCAGGGGGGCATCCCCCCCTTCCCTCCCGCCATCCCACGCCAACCTCCCGCCCCACAGGGGCGTTGACCTCGGTGGGGGCGTGGGGTGAGGCTCTTCCCGAACGGTCGGCACGACCGCGTGACGCTCTCTTCACCCAAGGAACCACCGCTTGAAAGTCCTCTTCTACGGAACCCCGCAGTTCGCAGTCCCGACGCTTGAGCGCCTGCTCGAATCGAAGCACGAGGTGGTCGCCGTCGTGACCCAACCCGACAAGCCGTCCGGTCGCGGCATGAAGCTCACCGCCTCGCCCGTCAAGGTGCTGGCGGTGTCCCGCGGGATTCCCGTGCTCCAGCCGCAGTCCGTGAAGACCGAGGAGTTCCACGCCGAGATCGCCAAGTTCGCTCCCGACGTCGCGGTCGTCGTCGCCTATGGCAAGATCCTGCCCCGTCGCGTGCTCGATGTGCCGCGCCACGGCTCGCTGAACGTCCATGCGTCGCTGCTCCCGGGCTATCGCGGCGCGGCGCCGATCCAGTGGGCCATCATCCGCGGCGAGACCAAGACCGGTGTCGCCATCATGCAGATGGATGAGGGCATGGATACGGGCGCGGTGGTGGACATGCGCGAGGTGCCGATCCTGGAGGACGACGACACGGTGTCGCTCGGCCACATGCTTTCCTACACGGGCGCCGAGGCGATGGTGCAGACGCTCGACCGGCTGGCGGAGGAAGGCTCGCTGGCCGCGACGCCGCAGGAGCACGACAAGGCGACCTACGCTCCGCTGATCAAGCGCGAGATGGCGCGGATCGACTGGACCCAGGCCCCCGAGCAGCTCCTTTGTCACATTCGCGGGTTCCAGCTCTGGCCCAAGGCCTTCACGGCGCTTGGTGCCATCGAGCTGAAGATCACCGGCGCCGATGCCTGCTCTGCCGATTGGGTTCCCGCCTCGGCCTTCGACGACCGTGTGGCGCCGGGCACCATCGTGGAGGTGTTCAAGGGGCGCGGCTTTGCGGTGCGCACCGGCGGCGAGCGCGGTGTCATCACCATCACGCGCGTGCAGCCGCCCGGCAAACCGGAGATGGGTGCCTTCGATTTCCTTAACGGCGGCGGAGCCGAGGTCGGCAAGGTTTTGGGCCAGTAACCCGCGCGGAAGATGCCCTCCCAGTCCCCCATTCACTTCGAGGGCTCGATCCCCAACGTCAGCGGAACGCCGCGCAACGAGATGGGGGGACTCGCTGTCTTCGAGGGCGTGCTGATGCGGTCGCGCACGGGTTTCGCCCTGGCAACGCGCCGCTCGGACGGGCTCATCACCCTCTCCCAGTTTCCCTTTCGCTCGCTGCTGGACGGCGGCGCCGGCTGGCGTCTGCCGGTCGTGCGCGGCGCGGCGGCGCTGGCCGAGATGATGGTGATCGGTACGCGGGCGTTGCGGCTTTCCGCCGACCGCGCCGCGCCCACGCCGATGCCGACTTCGCCCGGTCGCACCGCCATGCTCCTCACGCTCTCGCTGGCCATTCTCGCCGGGCTGCTGGTGGTGGTCCCCACCGTGGTTGCCAATGTGGTGCTGGCGCGCTCGGTCTTCGAGTTCAACGAAGCGGACCATCCGCTGCTGTTCAACGCGGTCGCGGCGCCCGTGCGCCTGGCGCTCCTCGTCGCCTATGTGACGGCGATCTGGCTGAGTGCCGACGTGCGCCGCGTGTTTGCCTATCACGGCGCCGAGCACAAGGCGGTGCTGGCGCTTGAGGACGGACGCGACGTGACCGTGGCCCGCGCTCGCGCCCACGACACGCTGCATCCGCGCTGCGGCACCACCTTTCTGGCGGTCGTGGTGCTCCTTGCCGCCGTTGTCTATACGATCTCGGATTGGCTGCTGGCGTCGCAGGTCAGCGGTTACCCGGACTGGCACCCGTTCCTGCGACGCAGCG
>WGMQ01000009.1 GCA_016125005.1 bacterium
AACATCAAGCCGCAGGTCGACCACATCGAGTGGCCCAACGGCAAGCGCATCATCCTGCTCGCCGAAGGCCGCCTGGTGAACCTGGGCTGCGCCACGGGCCACCCCAGCTTCGTCATGTCCGCCAGCTTCACCAACCAGACCATCGCCCAGATCGAGCTGTGGGAAAACCGCAACAACGGCAAGTACGACAACCAGGTCTATACGCTCTCGAAGGAACTGGACGAGAAGGTGGCCCGTCTGCACCTCGACCAGCTCGGCGCCAAGCTGACCAAGCTCTCCAAGAAGCAGGCCGACTACATCGGCGTGCCGGTGGAAGGCCCCTACAAGGCCGAGCACTACCGCTACTAAGCCGACCCATCACGGTCACGAGAAACTCCCCCGTCGGTTCGCCGACGGGGGAGTTTTCATTCGGGGGATTGCCGATCAATCACTGTGTAGATATCTATCAATCTATACATCATGTCGCCATGGGCGCGACCGCGCCGGGTTCATCACGGATTGGTCGGCAGCGGCGGTACGGACCAGTCGACCTCGCTGACGGAAACCTCGCGACCGAGGCGCTGCGAGCGCTTGAATGCTTCGAGCTGACGAGCGATCTCCATGCCTTGGTCCACACCCGGCTCGATGGTCGCGCTCGGCAGGATCGGATAGCTGTAAACCTGGAGTGTGTTGAGTTGCAGGAGGATTGCCGACCAGTCGGGAGTCACTCCCACACCGATCACCCCTTCCCGTCCCGAAACGTTGGCAATCGTGGTAACCTCGCTCCCTCCCTGCGTCTCGTGCATGATGACCCGGTCGTCTGCGCCCCACGTCACCAGACGCGAGCCATCCTTCCAGAAGAAGCCGCCGGAGACAACGCCCTCGTGGCCAGTGGTGGTGCACACCAACTCACCCGTTCGCGTGTCGTATAGACGCGACCTGTAGGAGTGTCCGCCCACCGCCAGCAGCGTCGCATCCGGGCTGAGCGCCACGTAGGCGGCCGAGCCGTCGTCGTAGTCGATCGACCGGATCTCCCTTAGCGTGCGTGCATCGAAAAGGTGGACAATTTCATCCGGACGAACCACGGCGAGCATGGAACCATCGGCACTCACGGTCATGACGGTCGGGTAGTGACCTGGCTTGTGCGGAGGTAGGCCTGCGGGCAGAAGCACTGCCTCTGGCGTCAGGCTTTCCTTGTTCCACGCAACCACCTCGCCGCTGACCGCCCCCATGAAGATGCGCGCCGAATCCAAGGACCATGCGGCGTCGTAGTATGGACCCCCGGGGATCGTGGCAATGGACTCCAGCCCGGGGACCGTGCGAAGGGATGCACTGCCGTCCTGAGGCGAAATCCAGACCCCGTGCTGGCGATCGGGAGCAGGCGCCAAATAGTAGGAGTGTGCAAGCACCAGAGACCCGCCGGGCCCGTCGAAGAGCCTGCGGCCCGGTTTGTCCCACTGTTCCGAGCGCGCCACTCCCGATTCCAGCGGGATACCGAAAGCACGAATCATGGTCAGGTTGGAATCGGCCGTGATGGTTTCCCGGCTCGGCTCAAGGTAAGAATGGCCCTGCAAACCGAGGGCAGACCAGACCGAGATCTGTGTCGCGGAACTGGAGACGATCCGCTTCCCGTCGGGGCTGAAGCGCACGCGATAAGCCTGCGCGGGAGAGCTGAATTCCTTCTGCATCTCGCCCGATGCGGCATCCCAGAGCCTTAGCGTTCCGTCATTGTCGGAGGACACCAACTCCTTGCCCGACGGTGAGAACTGGACACTATGCAGCCACGAGGTCCGATTGGGAATCAGCTTAACCAGCGATCCGTCCTCCATGTCGAAGATGCGGATGTTCCGGTCGGTGCAGGCCGTCACCACGCGCGTGCCATCCGGCGAAATGTCTACGTCGAGGATGTTCTCATCGTGGCGTGGGAGGTTGTGAATCACAGCGCCGGTTTCCGAATCGCGGATCGTGGCGAAGTTCGATCCGGCGAGTACGAAGCGTTTTCCGTCGGGAGCGAAGTCCGCCGAACTGGTACGGGCCGTGATGTCCGGTGCCGAGTACAGCTTGGCCCCCGTTTCCATGTCCCACATGATCGCCGTGGCGTCCTGGGACGTGGTGACGGCGCGCTTGCCGTCGGGGCTGATGGCGGCGCCGCGCAGCAACTGGGTGTGACCCTCCAGTGTGTGAATCACCTCCAGAGTGTCTGCGTCAATGATGCGGGCCTTCGTGTCGAAGCTGGTCACGAGGAGCCGCTTGCCGTCGGGAGTGTACAGCGCGAACCAGATGCCGCCCGTGGCGACGCGGGCCTGACGGATACGCCTGCCGGTCACCGACTCCCAAACGATCACATTACCGTCATTGTCGCCGGTGACGATGCGTGTGCCGTCGGGCGAGAACTGGGCGTAGTGAAGTCTTGCCGGCGGGTCGACACGCCAAAGCGTGATCTCGCTCGTGGCGAGGCGTGAGGCCAACAGGCCCCATTCGGGTCCACGCCCCGACTGGTTTGCCACCAGTGCGAGCTGGTTCTCGGCCTCGCGAATCCGCAGGTCCTGAATATTGCGTTCGATGAGGCGAATGCTTGCCAGGTACTGTTCACGCTCGGCCTTGCGACGCGCGAGATCCAATGCGTTGCGCTCGGCAATGGTCGCCTCATGGGCTTTCACCGCCGATCGTCGCGCCTCCTCCGCGGCATCGCGTTCCTGCATGACGCGCAACGATGCTTCGCGCATGTCGAGCGCATAGCGGAATGCGCCGATGCCCAGCGCCAGGCCAAGCGACACGGCGGCGATCGCCGTCATGCGGAACAGCAACGCCCGTTGGCGGATGCGATGTTGCGACTCGCCGAGTTCCTCACCGAGTCGGTCCCGCACCTTCTCGTCCTCAATTGCCGTCAACGTAGTGGTGGCAAGGCGTAGGTCTCCCGCCGCCAGCGCCACGCGAAAATACGCCGTGGCCACTTCATCGCGCAGCAGCGCCAGGCCGGGCGCTTTTCGCCACAGGCCCGCAGCATAGAGAAGTCGACTCTGGAATGAAGCCAGCGCTTGATACGCCAAGTCCGGGCTGTGCGGCTCGGTCTTGGATGAGCGGTCAAGCCCCAGGGCCTTCATTCCGTCCCGCACTTCCTCGACAATCTGCTCTGCCTCCCGGCGAATGGCCGCGCCACTCAAATAATCCTCCACCGCCTTCACCAACTCGGAAACGGCCGTGGGACGGTTCTCCGGGTTAAAGCTCATCGCCTTCATCGCGAGTTCCGTGAGGGCAGGCGGGATCGCGGTGCCGGGCATCAGTTCTTCAGGATGGCGGATCTTCCCCGCCCGCGCCAACTCAACGGCCTTCGGCGTGTTGTTCGCGTCATGCGGATATTGGTTCGTGAGGATGAAGTAGAGTGTGCCGCCGAGGAGGAAGATGTCGGTGTGAAAGCCGACGGGGAAATCCTCCGCGCCCGCCTGTTCTGGTGACATCATGACGGGCGTGCCCGCCGGAACGGGAAGACGACCGCCGTTCGGGAGAGCATCGGCCGTGGTCGCCAATCCCCAATCCATCAGCAGCGTCTCGCCGAACTCGCCCACCATGACCTGCGACGGCTTGAGGTCCATGTGGATGATGCCGCGCGAGTGCGCAAACGCCACCGCCTGCATCATGGAAATGAAAATCGTCAGGTGCCGTGCCAGGTAGCTCTCATAGTCCATCGAGCGGATATCCTGACGCAGCAACCGCAGCCAGGGCGTTCCGTTTACCAGCTTCATGACCAGCAGCGGGTGCCCATCCTCGTCACTGCTGAGGTCATAGACCGGGACGATGTTGGGATGCTCGAGCGAGGCCGTGATCCGCGCCTCCTCGCGGAAGCGACGTTCCATGGCATTGACGCGCGCGGCCTCTTCCTGATGACGCCGATAGTGCTCGGGAAGGACTCGCTTTACTGCCACCACGCGCTTGAGCGATGCCTGCACCGCCTGCCAGATCTCCCCGGTTCCACCCTGATCAAAGGGGAACTGAAAGATCAGCTCACTTCCACGATTATTGTTGTTATCTCCGGTCGGTGGGGGAGGGTCCAACTCCGCCCCGGCGGTAGCCTCCCAGGCAAGGGTCCCCGGAGGCACACTCTTCGTGTCCGCCTCTTCCTCATGCCGAGGCTTATGCGACCCCTGATCTGCGAAGTCCATTTGGTACCCTGTTGGTCCGATGGTTACACCGCAGAATGCAGGGTTATGTTGAGGACGTGCAAGGGAATAGCACTATGCCAACACTCGTTTGCGGTACCTGTATTAATCCATCCCTTCGGGCTTCGCGGGGGGGTCGCCCTTCTTCCCTCCGGCAATCCAGGCGCGCCTCGCCGCCAGGTACTGCTGCTTTGCCGCCAGCGTGTTCATGCTGTCAGGTACGGTGGGGCTGGTATCAAAGCCGGAGGTAATGGATCCCGACGTTGCCGAGCCGGTATCGCTCCCCGCAGTACCACTTCCCGCGCCCGCATTCTTCATCGCGGCCACCACGGCGTCGCGGATCTCGCGCCGGTCACTCCGCTTGATGAAGGCAATGGCCTTGTCTCGCACATCCCGGCGATTCGGGCCGATCTCCTTCAGCAACTTGAGCGCCCCCACGCGCATCGCGGGGTCTTTGCTTTCGAGCTGCTCGATCGTTGTGTCGATCGTCAGCGTTCGGATGAGCTTGGGCTGGTGGGGGAGCGAGAAATCCGACAAACAGGAAATCGCAGCGGACACCACCATCTGGTCCTTGTCCACCAGTTGGCGGAAGATGGTATCGAGAGAATCGAGGCTCTTGAGGCGTGACAGCTTGCTGAGGGCCTGAATCTTGGCCACACGGCGCTTGGCGGCGCCGGACAGGATGTACCACTTGGTCAACGCCTTGAGGAGTCCCTGCAACTCAGACGGGTCGACCGGCTCGTTCGATTCCTCCGCCGCCTCGGTCACTCCCGCGAAGGCATTGTCGCCGAGGAACTTCGCCATGAAGCCTGCCACTTCCGTCGTGGGATTGGCGACCTTGCCGATGGCAATCTGCTCCTGATAGCGCTTGAGAATCGCCAGCCCCGCCGGAGTCCCGATCGTCCCGATGGCAAAGATGATTGGGCTCAGGAGCTTCTCCTTCGTGATCGGTTTGCGCTGCTGAGTCGCCGCGTCCCAGAAGTACTCCTGCTGATAGACACTCTGCGCCTTGTCGTCGTGCATGAGTGTCGTGTTCAGCATCCGCTCCAGGATCGGAAGGAACGCGGGATTGTTGAGCTTCTCGAAGACCTCCGCGGCCGCCATGTAGGGAGCGCCATAGCGTGCCGCCAGCGGGTCTGCTGCATGGGCAACAGCGTCCGGCTCGCGTCCGCCGATCTTGATGAGCGCCTGCACGATCTCCTCCCGGAAGCCCAGTTCCGATGCCTGGCGTTCGCCCCCCTGCTGGTGGGCGGTCGTGTGATCCGACGCCCAGATGCCACGCACCAGGGCGCGCACGGCGAAATGGTACTGCTGCTGGGTCTGCACCTCGTGCTTGGTTGCAAAGCACTGAAGCGCCGAGTGACAGGCGAGCCTGCCCAGGTCCTCCGGGATGTGGGTGCGGAGGAAGTCCCAGATGCGCGTGCGGTCCGAGTCGGTGGTGCGCGGAGTCTTCACGACGGCGCCCAGCGACGTGATGAGGCGCTCGGCCTCCTTCAGGTCCGCATTCTCGATCCGCTTCCTGCCCAGCAGCGTCCGAAGGCTCGTCATCAAGTCCTCGGCGGCAGCCTCGCCCGCCATGCTTCCCAACGCCTGGTTGAGGGCCCCGCCTGCGGCACTCATCGACTCGGAATCGGAGCGCACCGCGGACATGAACTCGGCAAACTCGCTGCTGCGCATGGCGCCCATCAGCTCGACGACCGGACGCAGATTCGGCGTACCCAGAACCTCCTTCGCCCAGCCCTTGTAGACGGTGCAGAAGAAGCGATTCTGGCCGAGGTCCATGAAGGTGCGCTGCACCGCCTTCTTTGCGGTGATGCCAAGACCGGCGTAGGTACGCCCCTCCACGCGCGCGATCTTTGCGGTGGCGGACTGCTCCTTCGGCACGAACTCCACCAGAAGCGCCGTCGCATCCATGAAGAGGTCGGGCTCCTGACGAAGGATCGGCACGCGCAGGATCGAACGAAAGACGTCGCCGCAGTCACGGAGCTGCGTCTCGTCAGGCTCGTTCACCAGCGTCTGCTCCGGGAGCAGCCCCTTGATCTCGACGGCCGTGGAGGTCAGCAGCGTGCTGAACTCGCGCTCCAGGTTTTCCAGATTGATGGAACCCAGCTCGCCGGCCTTCTTCTGGCGGCTTTGGTCGATCGCATTCACCACGTCGTTGCCAAGCTTGTAGGTCGTCGGATTGCGGGCCAGATGGGCCACCACCTGGGCGGCTTCCTTCTGGTTGTTGATCACGGTTGCCAACACGTTGCCGATGTAACCCGCGCGCTTCACGCGCTGCTCCGCAGGCACCAGGGCGATCAATCGCGCGATGTTGGCGGCCGCGCCCTCAATGTGCTTGGCGCGCACCCAGTCGCGCAGCTCGCGAGCCAGTCGCTCCGTGTGCAGGTCCCAGAGCTTCTTTTCCCAATCGGAGGTCATGGAAATCAGGCGCTGAAGCGCCTTGGCAACCAGCGGGCCGACTTCCTGTGGCAACTCGTGAGTCGCTCCCTCCGCGAACTCATGAACAGGATGGGCAATCAGGTCACGATAAACCGCCGCCGCAACGCGGGCGATCTCAATACCCGTTTCGCGCGTCGCTCCCTTGGCCGCGCAGTACTTCCGGGCCTCGTCCAAGGCCAACTTCCCCTTGCCTGTTCGCAGCGCGTGGTCGATCGATTGGGTCGGTTCAGTCATGTTGGCTAATAATTTTTCCTATTTTTCTCTAGGGCACGGCTCTCCCGGCTTGCCACTCCGGGGAATTCGCCATAAGCTTGGAACATCACGTCGACAGCGACAACCCCAACCGGACGTTCAGACATGCCTGCCACCATTTTTTCCAAGATCATCGCCGGTGAGATTCCCTGCAAGAAGGTCTACGAGGACAACCAGATCCTCGCCTTCCATGACATCAAGCCCCAGGCTCCCGTCCACGTCTTGATCATCCCGAAGGTTCCCATCGCCACGATTGACGATCTGGAACCGGCCGATGAGGCCTTGGTCGGCCGCCTTGTACTCGTCGCCCAGCGCATTGCCCGCGAGCTGGGCATCGCCGAGTCGGGCTACCGCCTCGTTTTCAACTGCCGCGACCACGGCGGCCAGGAGGTTCATCACATTCACCTCCACCTGCTCGGCGGGCGTCAGCTCGCATGGCCTCCCGGATGAATCCCGCCCGCACCCCACACCTGCCCACGACGCTTCAGAAGCTTTCTCGGCGCTCCCCCGACTCGCTGTTTGTGCTGCCGCTCGGTGTCGGTAACGCCTTCAGCACGCGTTTCTATAACGCCAGCTTCCTCGTGCTGGCGGGCGGGTCTGTGACGCTTGTCGATGCACCGGCACCGCTTGGACGCATCGTCCATGAGGCGCTCGACGGCCTCGGCCTGCAGGGGAACCTCGAGGCGATCGACAACTTGTTCCTGACCCACCTGCACGGTGACCACTGCAACGGGGTGGAGGAACTGGGTTTCTGGCGCCTATTCCTCGGCACCAAGGGGAAGCCAGGCCTGCATCTGCTGGAGGAACTTGTGGAGCCCTTGTGGGAGCACCGGCTGCGCGCCGGAATGGGGCGGCTCAATTTCGACGGCAAATTACGAGACATGCAGCTTTCCGACTACTTCCGCGTCCAGCCGTTCGCTGGCGGGGCAGCAATCGACCTTGGGGTGCCGGGCCTGCATGCCGAGACATTCCCAACGCGTCATGGTATTCCCTGCGCGGCGGTGCGATTCAGCTACCGTGGGGCCTCGCTCGGTTACAGCGCCGACACCCCTTTCGACCCGCTGCTGATCGAGTTCCTCTCCGGCTGCGACATGATCATCCACGAGACAAGTCCCGGCGAGGTACACACTCCTTACGAGCGGCTGATGGAACTCGACGAGGACATCCGATCCCGCATGCACCTGATCCATCTCTCGGACGTGTTCCCAACCGAGACCTCCGCCATCGCGGTACTGAAGGAAGGGGAGCTTTATCAGGTCCGTCCCCGAGCCCTCCCGCGTTGATTTGTCTGGACCCTGAAGGAATCCGCCGGGACAGTGTAGACCTGTAACCGATAGGGTTAGCGAGGTGAGCCGTGAAAGGTCTGGAGAAGCGCATCGCGGCGCGCATGTTGTCCGCCGGTGCGGTGACAGAGCAGCAACTTCAGGAGGCGATTGCCGTCTATACAGGCGAGGAGCCCATCCAGCGGCTACTGGCCCGGCGCGGTGTTGTCTCCATGCGGGATGCCTGTCGCTTCGAGGCGGAAGCCAGCGGACTTCAGTTCATTGAACTTGATTCGGTTGTTTCCCAGCCTGCGGCCTTGGAAGCGGTATCGGCCGCGCAGGCCTGGCAGCACCAGATGCTCCCCATTTGGCGCGATGAAACGAGCCTAACCCTCGCGATGATCGATGTTTCGAACATCGTGCTGATCGATGACCTCCGGCTGCGTCTCAATCTTTCCATCGTGACGGTGGTTGCCGAGGCTGAGGACCTGCGCCGAGCCTTGGTTCGTTACTACGGCCCCAATCCCGCCGAGCGCGCCCCGCGGTCCAGTCGCGAAGTGGCGAAGCTTGTCGCTCCCGACCAGCCCATAGGCGATTCTGACTCGGTCCCCACCCAGCCACTTGGACCTCCATCCACGCGCGACGTCAACTCCACGAAGACCCAGCTCGACCTACCCAAGCTCAACGTCAACTCGATCGTCGAAGACCTCCGGCGCAAGTCCGGCAGCGGAGAGATTTCCCACCGCGAGTTCCAGCGCCGCATGCGCGAACTGCGGGACAGCGAACAACCATCCCATGACTCGCGCGGTCTCTCCAGCGCCGCCACGCGCTTCGAGGAATCTTCCCAGGCCACCCTTGAGGAAGTGGAAGCCGCCCGCATGCGACGCGGTGCCTACGAGCCGCCTCCCGATAGCGCCCGCATCGAGCGGATGGACGAAGTTGTCTCCACTCCACCGGTCATCACGCTCAAGAACCTGCTCGAGCGCGCCATCGCTGACCGGGTGCAGGAACTGGAACTGGCGCCGACCGAGGTCGAGCCACGCGTGCGCTTCCGCAAGGGCGGTGTCTGGGTCCCCGGTCCGACCTATCCCCCCGATCAGCACTTGGCCGTGATCGGCCGCCTGCGCCTCATGGCAGGCCTTGAACTCAAGCCCAAGAACGTCGCCACCGAGCACCAGTTTCTCGTGCCCGCCCAGCGCGCCCATGCCCTCTGCACCCTGCACCTCGAGAAGACCGCCCACGGCGATCGTGCCCTGATACGATTTGCCGAATCCGCGCCACTCCTCGAACATCCCCTCTCCTGTCTGGCCCTCCCCGAAGAGGAGCGTATTCGCGTGGCAGACCGCTTGGCGGCCCGCGGCGGGGGACTCCTCCTCATCACGGCGCCCCATGCGCGCACCCTTTCGACCCTCTATGCCAGCCTCCTCACGACGCTCGGCGCCTCTGAGGAGCGGGACATTCTTTCCCTCGAACGCCCCAACGAGCGGCGCATCAAGGGCGTCACGCCGATCAACTGCCCGACCGAGGAAATCCTTCTGGCCAGCCTCGCCAACGCCGCCTTCATGAATCCCGATGTCCTCGGGATCCAGTCGATCGAGAATGGCTCGATCCTGAATCGGATCATCAATGTGGCTTTTCGCGGTACCACGACCATCGGCTGCTTCCCCGCGCCGGACGTGGCAACGGCAATGGCCTGTGTCACGGCCTCCCGCACCGATCCCATGAACCTGATGCGCGGGATGATCGGGCATCTGCACGTGGCCGAGTATCCGCGGCTCTGCAATGCCTGCCGCCAGCCCATTGAGGTCCCCGAGACACTCCCCAGTTGGGCGCGCGAAATCGACTCCCCATGGCAGCGCCGCTCCTCCTGCAAGACCTGTCAGGGTACCGGCTATCAGGGGAGTGCCTGGGTCATCGAGTACCGCCGCCCGTCGCTCGAGAAGGCAGACGGTTCCTTCGAGACGATTGTCCCCCGGTCGCGCGACATCGTGGCGCTGGCCGTCGCCGGTGACATCGACCCACGCGATTTCCCCCTCCTCGACTAGCCGCCTGCCGTGGCCCGCGTCCCGCAGGAGATGGAGTTGGTCGAAGCCTGGGAGGCGATTCGGGCCCATGTGCTGGGCGAAGCGCCCACCATCCACGCGCTCATCGCCGAGCGGCTCCACCGCGACTTTGCCGCCGTCCCCGCACGCGAGCGAGGGATTCTCGCCATACTGGTGGCCCTCGACATGGAACCTTCATCGCCGGCGGCCCGGCGCCATGCACGACAGCTTCGCCGCGAATTGCACGAGAGAGCCGATACCGGTTCCGTCCGCGAAGAGGATCTGACCGCCCTTCCCGAACCCGGTTCAACGCAGGCCCGCGGCCTTGAGCACGATGTCTCTGTCGTGGAGCAGGACGATTTCCTCGCCCAACTGTCCGGCGAGCCCGGTCCGATCCAACGCCTCCAATGGCTGGAGCGCCGCTGCCGCTTGCTGAAGGGGCGTCGCGCCGCCTCGTTCCTCCATGAACTCGGAGTTCCCACGGTGATTCCCAGCAAGGGGCGGCGGCGCTTGCTCCATCGCGTTGGCTGGCTGGAGGAGGAGAAGGACTCCTCCAATTGTCGCGTTCAGACGATCCGCATCCTCGACCGGCTCGCCTCCGTCTGCGGGACATCTCTCGGTGAGCTTGAGACTGTCCTCGCTGCCTTCTGTGGAGAAGGGGCAGCCGACACGAAGAGTGCCGCCACCTGCCTCGCCAGCCCCCAGTGTGGGCGCTGCCCCTTGGTGAAGCTCTGCGATTATGGCCGTTTTCAGGAGACACACCGGATCGCCAAGGAGGATGGATCAGCCAATCGCGCGCTCAAGCAGGCCGTCAGCAAGGAGGACCTGCCACGTGAGAAGCTGGGGCGTCTTGGCCCCGAGGCGCTTTCCTCCGCGGAACTCCTCGCGATCTTGATTCGTACCGGCACCGCCAGGAAGAACGCGCTGGATCTGGCCCATGATCTCCTGCGGAACGCCGGGTCGCTCGAACGTCTCGCGCGCCAAACCATCCGCGAAATGCAGCGCACGAGCGGGCTCGGCGAGGTGCGCGCCATCACCATCAAGGCTGCGCTCGAACTCGCACGCCGACTCTCGACGACACCCGCCAGCGACGCCCCCACGCTCAATAACGCTCGCAAGGTCTTCGAACTGCTCCGAGGCTACTATCTGGACAAGCAGAAGGAGAACTTCGTCGCCCTCACGCTCAACACCAAGAACAAGCTCATCCGCCAAATATCGATCAGCGAAGGAAGCCTCAACCAGAGCCTTGTTCATCCGCGCGAGGCCTTCCAGGAGGCGCTCCGTGACAGCGCCTATGCGATCATCTTCGCCCACAACCACCCCAGCGGTGACGTCACACCTTCGCGTGCCGATCGCTTGGTTACCCGCCAACTTGGCGACGCAGGAAAGATCCTCGGGATTCGGGTCCTCGACCATGTCATCGTCGGACGCGACGCCTTCTTCAGCTTTGCCGACGATCCCGCGAGCGACGAACTCGAGTGACATTCCCTCGGCATCTAGGGGACTTTGAACCGTCATCTCGGATTTTTCGACTTGATGAGTGGGGAATGACCCGGCAGGCTTCCTCGTAACCCCCCAAGAATGGCAGACTTATTACATGAGTGTGCTTTCCCTCACATGTCGCAAATCCCCCCCTCGACTGATCAAGGCCCTATCAGCTCTTCTAGTCATTTTGTCCCCCGCAGTCCTCTCCGCTCAGGAGGCACCATTCGTAGCCACCAGCCCCATGCCCGTGGGGCGCGCAAAGCACGGCTCCGCTGTCCTTGGTGATTTCCTCTACGTGTTTGGCGGACAGGTCGGCGGAAAGACCATCCCCAAGCAACTATTGAATGAAGGCAGCTTCACGACCTCCGTCATGAAGGCTCCCATTCTCCCCAGCGGGCAGCTGGGTCCCTGGTCCAACGATCGCCTTTTGCCACAGTTTCGCTCCTACATCAGCAATAGCACCGTGGCTCTAAATGACATGGTCTATCTGGTTGGCGGCACCGACGGGTTGGAGGACTTGAAGAAGAAGGGGACCAAGTACAAGACGGTCCTCATCTCGAAGCCCGGAGCAAATGGCGTTCTGGAGCCGTGGATCGAGAGCATGGAGTTTCCCGGCCCCGGGCTCTCCTGCTTCACGGTTGCCGCTACCCCCGGCTTCCTGCATATCATTGGCGGAAATACCGAGGCGCTCGAACCAACAGGCAATGTGATTACCGGCGTGCTGGCCGCCGATGGTACAATCGCCAGTTGGGAACCCGGTCCCCCACTCCCCACAGCACTCTGGTTTCACCACAGTACGGTCGCCTCAGGCCGTGTTTGGACGTGGGGTGGGCTGACCACCACCAAGAGTTCCTCGGCAAGTAACGCCGTCTATTCCTCGGTGATCAACGGAACCGGCCGTCTATCACCCTGGCGCAAAGAGTCCACGACACTCCCCGATCCCATCTACCGGGGGGCGAACGCCGTGGCGGGTCCTTTCCTCATGACCTTCTGCGTGAGCTACGTCGGCGGAAAAACCTCCAACGACGTGGTCTTCTCCTACCTTTCCCCCCAGGGACTTTCCCCCTTCACGAAACTCCCTACCGCACTCCCGGTGCAGATCTACACAGCCTGCGCGCCTGACTTTCGCCGTGGCACCATCTACCTCCCCGGTGGACAAACGGAGTACTCAGACGTGGGCATGGCACAAGATGTGATCTACTTCCGCCTCACCAAGTCTGCCCGCGATACCATCCAGACACTTAACACACGCGAGGAAATCGCCCAGTCCTCGGAGATCAACAACTCCAGTCCCGCCCCGGCGACCTCCCGGGTACCCGCAGGGGCAGGAGCCACGGCTCCCGGTCCGCTCCCCGGTTTCCTTCCCTACGATCAGGCGCGCCGTCAGTTGCTCGCCAATTCCGGGAAACCGCTCGTTGCCTACTTCCACATGGATGGCTCCGCTCCCTCCGAGGCCCAGAAGCAACGCATGGCTCAGGATCCGGGCCTTCCCGGCCTGACCCAACGCGCCATCTTCGCCTGGGTCGACGTTCGCCAGTCCCCGCAGATCGCCCAGCAGTTCGGTATCTTCCGGGCCCCCACGTGGATCCTTTACGATCCGCAGGGCCGCGAACTGGGACGAGCCGCCCGCGCCCTCACCTCGGCGGATATCGCCGCAGGCATCCAGAGCGTCAAGTAACCGCAAACAGACCGCCTCGCGCCCCATCACTGTTGGCTGATGCTCCTGAGAACAGGAGTGGCCAGCAGTGCTTGGGGTGGCACGGGCCCGGTCCTTTCTCTTGCTCCCGTCCGTGCCTCGTTCGAATCCTCAACTCCTTCGGGAGCGGGCCTCCCGGGGCGACCACCACGGGAGATCGTTGATGAAAGTCTTAGTGACAGGAACCGCCGGATTCATCGGATTCCATCTGGCACACCGCCTCCTCAGCGAGGGCCATCAGGTTGCCGGCATTGACAACTTCAACAACTACTATCCGGTGGTGCTCAAGCACGCACGCCACGCGGTGCTGGAGGCGCAGCTCGCCTACAAGGGGTATCGCGGCAACCTGGCCGATATGGCCTTCGTGCGCGGTGTGGCGGAGGAATTCCGCCCGGATGTGATCTGCAACCTGGCTGCCCAGCCGGGCGTGCGCTATTCGCTTATCAACCCCCACGCCTACGCCGAGTCGAACCTCGACGGCTTCCTGAACGTGCTGGAGGTCTGCCGCCACCTCAAGGTCCCGCGGCTTGTTTATGCGTCCAGTTCCAGCGTCTATGGCAACAACACCAAGCTCCCCTTCAGCGAGAGCGATCCCGTCGACCATCCGATTTCCCTCTACGCGGCCACCAAGAAGGCCAACGAGCTGATGGCGCACACATACTCGCACCTCTACAAGTTCGAGACGGTGGGGTTGCGCTTCTTCACGGTGTACGGCCCCTGGGGGCGCCCCGACATGGCCACCTGGCTTTTCACGCAGGCCATCTCCGAGGGCCGTGCCATCAAGGTCTTCAACCACGGCGACATGCAGCGCGACTTCACCTATGTGGACGACATCGTGGCTGGCGTCCGTGCGGCGCTGACGTCGCAGAAGCTGGATCGCTGCGAGGTGCTGAACATCGGCAACCACCGCAGCGAAAAGCTGATGGACATGATTCGTTACACGGGGGAAGCGCTGGGCCTTGAGCCGAAGATGGAACTGCTCCCCATGCAGCCGGGCGACGTGAATGCGACCTATGCGGACATCGAGAAGGCGCGGACCAAGCTCGACTTCGAGCCGACGACGGCGCTTCGCGACGGGCTCCGCAAGTTCGTGGAATGGTATCGCGCCCACCCGGAGCTGACCGCCGCGGTGGCGCAGGGTTCCTGACGCAGAAACCGTCACCGGAAAGGGATCGCGATGCCGCATCCGCTTCGACCCGTCGATCCCGACCAGCGCGACCGCTACCGGTCGCCGTGGTCGCTGCGGACACGCGTGGCGCTGGCGCTCTGGCGCATCGTGGCGACGCTGCTCTTTCGGCCGATGCCATTCAATCGAGTGCGGCTGGGCCTGCTGAGGCTGTTCGGCGCCAGGCTGGGCGGCAGCCCTTTCGTCCACGCTTCGGCCCGCCTCTGGGCGCCGTGGAATCTGACCATGGAGGACCGCGCCTGCATCGGCGCGCAGGTCGACGTCTATAACCTGGCGCCGGTGATCCTGCGCCGGGCCTGCACCGTGGCCCAGCAGACGTACCTCTGCACGGGAACGCATGACCTGGACTCGGCGGCGCTGACCTTGCAGGCGGCCCCCATCGAAGTTGGAGCCGAGGCGTTCCTCGGAGCGCGGACCTTTGTTCTCCCGGGCGTCATCATCGGCGAAGGCGCGGTCACGGGTGCCTGCGCGGTGGTCACGAAGGACGTTCCCGCCCGCACCATCGTGGCGGGCAACCCGGCCCGCCAAGTCAGGCGCCGGAGCCAATGATCAACGAGATTGCCTTGGAGTATTCCGTACCCGGCAATCTCACTCGATCTCGATGAAGAACTTGATGCCTTCGACTGGGTTGAAATAGACAAGGCGCTTGCCGCGCAGGTCGACGGAGCGACGCAGGTCGGCGCGAAGGAATGCCTTCCCGCCATCCTTCACCTCACTGTCGGCGGAATAAATCTCAGCCTCCATGGGGGTGAGCACGATCAGGTCCTCGCGGCGAGGGCTCGTGATCAGGGCGAAGTCGCGGGGCAGGAAGCCGATGGTGCGACCCGTGCGGTTGCGGAGGGAAATCACCAGCGTGGATCCGTTGGCGACCGCGTGGAGGCCGATGCCCTGTTCGAAATGAGTGGGCTCGGTGAACTGCGCCACCACGCCGGACACATCCAGAGTTTCCTCGCCCTTGATGGCACTCGATGGAGTGGCCTCTTCCTCCTTGAGATCAGCCTTCTTGCCGCCGCAGGAAACGGAACCCGCCAGCAGGCATGCCAGAATCGCGTGGGTGAAGAGTCGTCGTTGGATCATTGGTCTTGCGTGGTGATCGCGCCGTCGGGGGTCTCTGTGATCGCAGTGGTTGCGGTCGGTGCGGGTGTTGCCGTGGTTGCCGACTTGTTCTTCTCAAGCAGGTCCCGCTGCTGCTGTTCCAGATCCTGACGAATCCTCGCCTCCCGTTCCGCTGCGTTGGAACGCTCCTGCGTGATCGGAGCTGCCGGGTCGACCGGCTTCGGCCTGGACCCGGTTCCGGACTCCTGGAGGATCATCACCAACGTGACGATTAGGCCGAGGAGTATTGCTGCCGCCACGCCGATGACGAGGGGGCGCTTGTCCAGAGGGGGCTTGGGTGACGGCGGTTCCTCAGCAGGCGCCGCCGCGACCCCTGACCCGGAACCCTTCTTGAGTGGCACCGGAGTCGCTGCCTTGGCGCTCGCCGTCCGACTGGCACCAGCCACGGGTGTCAGTGGGTTGGATGACCTCGAACCCACGCCCGTGCCCGTCCCGGTTTTGGGTCCCGTCCCGGTTCCTGTCTTGCTCTTGGTTCCCGGATCGGTCGATGGCTTCTTGTTCTCAGGCGATGATCCTGTGGACGGAACCGGGGTGCGGAAATCCTGGCCAGTGTAGAGGGCGCTGGAGCCCTGAGGGCGATAGTTGAGGATCGAGGAGATGTTGGCGGTCGAGTCCTTTAGCGCCCGGGTCATCTCGTCGCAGAAATCCTTCACTGTTTGGAAGCGATCATCGCGGTTGGGGGCCATCGCCTGAAAGATAACGGCGTCAACGGCCACTGGGACTTCGCGGTTGGCCTCCGACGGAGCCGGGTACTCGCCAATCGGCAGTTGCCGAGCCAACATCTTGTAGAACGTCACGCCCAGCGCGTAAACGTCGACGCGGAGGTCCACATTGGCCGGATCATGAATCTGTTCCGGAGCCATGTAGTGGGCCGTGCCGACGGCCCTGGCGGAGTTCACTGCTTCCACGTTACCGTGCATCAGGTGGGCGATACCGAAGTCACCGAGCTTCACGCGCCCCTCGGAATCGATGAGCACGTTGGACGGCTTGATGTCGCGATGGACGACCCCGCGCTTGTGCACGTATTCGAGAGCAGAAGCACAGGATGTAACGATCTGCCGCCAATCGTTCGGCGTCAGCATCTTGCCAATGATCTTCTCGTCGAGGTTTGGACCGTCGACATACTCCATGACGAAGTAGTAAATCTCGTTCTCGCAGCCGCGTTCGATGATGCTGACGATGTTGGGGTGCGAGAGTGAAGCCAGCGAGCCGGACTCGGCTTCGAAGCGGGCGATGAACTCCTTGTCACGGGCAAACTTCGGGTGGAGGGCCTTGATGGCGACGCTGCGGTTGAGGCTCTTCTGCGTGGCGCGATAGACGATGGCCATGCCGCCCTCGCCAATCTGCTCATGGACCTCGTAGTTACCGCCAAGGACCTGACCCGTCTTCAGGAACCCCCCCGGGTTCACCGTCCGGACGGAGCCAGAACTCTTCGATGATCGTCTTTTCTGCTCTCCGCTATCGCTAGACATGCAGCATCCCCTTTGAAATCCTTCACCACTAGGATGGGCCCCTCGACTGAGGAGTGAGAAGTAGCCAAATGTCCGATTCTCAGGCAACGGAAAACGGCATTTCTTGGCGATTCGGTAACGATTGATGATGGTCTGGTCGGTGGGTGACTGGATAGAAGAACGCCCCGCCTGCCTGCGCAGACGGGGCGAGTGGCTGTCCAAGGGGGTTACAAACCCGGACTCAGTTGTCTTCGCCGTCCTGTGACTTGAGCCCTTCGAGCGTATCGGCAAGCAAGGTGGCCTTGTTGTTCTCCATTTCGAAGAAGCCGCCACCGATCTTGACGCGAGTCACCTCGGTCCCGATGCGGATGTCCATGCCACCGGCCTTGAGGACGGCAATGATGGGAGCGTGGTGGGCGAGCACACCGAAGGAGCCCTCCTCGCCCGGCATCGTGAGTGCCGTCACGTTGCGGTCGAACACCGTCTTCTGCTGGGTGACGATCTGGAGACGAAAGTCTGCCATCGTCTTAGGCCTCCCGCAGCTTCTTGGCGTTGGCGATGGCCATGTCGATGTTGCCGCACATGTAGAAGGCCTGCTCGGGGTACATCGCGTTGTCGTCGAACTCGCCGGAGCAGAGCCGCTCGAAGGCGGTGATCGTCTCTTCCAGCTTCACGTACTCGCCGTCGCGACCCGTGAAGGGCGCGGCCACGAAGAAGGGCTGGCTGAGGAAGCGCTGGATCTTGCGGGCGCGATTCACGATCGTCTTGTCGTCTTCGGAGAGCTCATCCATGCCGAGGATCGCGATGATGTCCTGGAGATCCTTGTACTTCTGGAGCGTGAGCTGGACTTCGGAGGCCACGCGGAAGTGACGCTCGCCGATGATGAGCGGGTCCTTGATACGCGAGGTGGAGTCGAGCGGGTCCACGGCGGGGTAGAGGCCCGGTTCGGAGATGGCGCGGGAAAGTACGGTGGTGGCATCCAGGTGCGCGAAGGTGGTGGCAGG